>LDXP01000003.1:13000-105437 GCA_001443385.1 Candidatus Rokubacteria bacterium CSP1-6 | reverse complement strand
GGATCAGCTCCGGATCGGTCATCAGCACGCGGATGAACTCCAGGAGCTTCTGCTGGCCGTAGGAGAGGTTCCCGGCGTACTCGTGCTGGAGCCGGTCCAGGGTGACGAACCGGAGCAGTTCCTCCGCCCGCCGGCGCGCCGCCTCGAAGGCCCCCCCGGTCACGACCAGGAGATTCTCCAGGGCGGTGAGCTCCGGGAAGACCCGGATGATCTGGAAGGTTCGGCCGATCCCGCGGCGGGCCACCTGGTGGGGCTTGAGCCCGTCAATGCGCTCGCCCTTGAAGCGGATCTCCCCCGCGTCGCGAGGGTCGAGGCCGGTGATGCAGTTGAAGAGCGTGGTCTTCCCGGAGCCGTTGGGGCCGATGAGGCCGTAGATCTTGCCGGGGGTCAGCGCGAGCGAGCAGCGGTTGACCGCGGTCACCCCACCGAAGCGCTTGGTGACGTCCCTGACCTCGAGGATCGCGTTCGCCTGCATCTCAGATCGTCCGGGGGAGCTGGAAGCGCTGCTGGAGAATCCCCAGGATGCCTCGGGGCATCAGGAGCACCACGACGATGATGATGGCGCCGAACAGGACCTGGTGGAGGTAGAGGAACCGGGCCCAGACCAGCTCCTGGAAGACGAAGAGGGTGACCGCGCCGAGGGCCGGCCCCCAGACGGTCCCCTTGCCGCCGAAGAGGGCCATCACGATCATCGTGATGGTCGTGAGGAGCGGGAACACGGCCATGGGCTCAATGTAGCCCTGGTCCCGCGCCTGGAGCCCCCCCACCACGCCCGGGACGAAGGCCGACAGCAGGAAGGCGTAGAGCTTGTAGCGCGCCGTGTCGATGCCCATGGCCTCGGCCGCGACCTCATCCTCCCGGATCGTCATGAGCCGGAGCCCGAAGCGCGAGGTGATGATGAGAAAGGCCGTCGCCGTCACCGCGACGGCTGCCAGCCCCGTCGCGTAGTAGATCTGGACGCTGGCGTGCAGGGCGGGGAGAGACAGTCCGGACCCGCCGCCCGTGAGCCCCTCGAAGTAGGAGACCAGCACCCGCATCACCTCGTTGAGCCCGAGCATGGAGATCGCGAAGTAGGGGCCCTTCAGGCGCAGGCACGGGTAGCCGATGATCAGCGCCAGGATCGCCCCCGCGACCCCTCCCATGAGGGACGCCGGCATCCAGTGCCAGCCGTGGGTGGCCACCAGGATCCCCGTGGCATACGCCCCCGTCCCGAAGAAGGCCACGTGACCGAAGGAGACGTAGCCCGTGAGACCGGAGATCAGGTTCCAGCTCTGGGCCAGGGCGACCCACATGAAGAGCTGGAGCATGAATCGGATCCCGTACCCCGTGGCGGTGATCGGATAAAGCGCCAGCGCGACCAGCAGGACCCCGAGGGCCGCGATGAACGCCCGCTTCACGTCGAGCGCCCTCCGAGGAGCCCCGTGGGGCGGAGGAGGAGGACCAGCACCAGCAGCACGTAGGCCACCGCCTCCGAGACCTGGGTCGTCAGGAAGAGGGAGGACAGCTGTTCCACAAGTCCGAGCAACATTCCCCCCAGGAGAGCGCCGGGGTAGTTCCCCGCTCCGCCGAGCACGATCACCAGGAACGACTTGAACGTATAGACCTGTCCCATCTCGGGCTGGATGGCCACCACCACCGCCACCAGGCTGCCGCCCGCCGCCGCCAGCGCCGAAGCCATGCCGAAGGCGTAGAGGTGGATCCGCTGGACGTTGACCCCGCAGACCATGGCCACCTCGCGGCTCTGGGAGGTGGCGCGGATGGCCTTGCCGAGCTTCGTCTTCTGGAGAAACCAGAATGCGAAGAGCGTCAGGCCCACGGCGAAGGCGAACGAGACCAGCCGGGACTTGGAAAGCGCCAAGGGCCCGACCAAGAAGGAGCCGGTCAGGAACTCCACGGAGCGGACATCCGAGCTGAAGGCGTACTGGGTCACGTTGACCAGAGCGATCGAGATCCCGAACGTCAGGAGGAGCGAGGAGAGCTCCGGGGCATCCACGACCCGATGCACCATCGAACGCTGGAGGAAGACCCCGAGCAGGAACATGAGCGGCATGGAAACGAGAAGCGAGAGGTACGGGTTGATACCCAGGAGCTGGAACCACCAGAAGGTCGTGTAGGCCCCGAGCATCAGGATCGTGCCGTGGGCCACGTTGATCACCCGCATGACGCCGAAGATGAGCGCCAGGCCCAGGGCCACCATCGAGTAGAGCGCACCGGCCAGGAGGCCGGAGATGACCACCTGGCCGACCATCGCGGGGGTAATGATCACGCCCATGGCATCCCTGGAACGCAGGAGCGCCCGCCGGGCCGCCGGCGGGCGCCGTTCAGTTAGAGCGTCAGGCCCTCACTCGCCTACCGTCGGGTCCACGGCGGGGTGGGGAAGAGGGCTTTGCCCGCGGCCAGCTCGTCGGGCCAGACGATCACCTTCTTGCCTTCCTGCCACTGGAACATGACCATCTTGTGGGAGATCTGAAAGCCATCCGGGTCCACCTTGAACCCGCCGTACACCGTGTTGATGTCCAGCTTCAAAACGGCCTCCCGGATCTTCTCCCCATCGAGCGAGCCCGCGCGCTTGATCGCCTCCACGAGGACCTGGCAGCCCCCGTAGCCGCCGGCTGAGTGATAGGAGAGATCTCTGCCGGGGAACTCCATCGAGTAGGCCTGGAGGAACTCCTTGGCCCCGGGGTACGGCAGCTCCACTTCCCACTGGGTCGCGCCGTAGACGAACTCGGCGTTCTTGCCCAGGAGCTGGTAGAACGTGGGCAGGTCTCCCCCCACCGTCACCCCGTACATCTTGGGGTTGACGTTGAGCTCCTTCATCTGGCGGGTGATGGCCACCGCATCGTCGAAGTAGGTCGCCGCGCCGAGCACATCGGGATTGGCGGCCCGGATCTTGGTCAGGATCGCCGAGAAGTCGGTGTTCCCCTTGGGGTAGGCCTCCACGAAGACCACCTGGAGGCCGTTCTTCTTGGCCAGCTCGATGGTCCCCTGCACCGTCGCCTTGGGGAAGAGGGTGTCCTCGTTGATGATCGCGATGGTCTTGAGCCCCCGCTTGGCCGCCATCTCCACGAGCCCCTCCAGATACACCTCGGCCGCCGACTGGACCATGAAGATGAACTTCCGCCCCTTCTTGAAGATCGAGGTGGTGGAGGCCATCGGGGCGACCATGGGCATCTTGTACTTCTCGTTCACGTTGGCCACGGCCTCGGTGATGGCGGAGGAGTACGGGCCCATCACCAAATCAACCTTGTCCTGGGTGATGAGCTTCTCGTAGAGGCGGACGCCCGTGGCGGGCTGGGACTGGTCATCGTAGAGCACGAACTCGATCTTTCGCCCGAGGACCCCGCCCTTCTCGTTCACGTGCTTGGCGCAGAGCTGGTAGCCCCGGTGCTGGTTCTGCCCGAGCGCCGCGTAGGTGCCGGTCAGCGAGAGGGAAGCGCCGATCTTGATCGGGGCCTGCGCTGAGGCCGGGGCCCACGACCCCGCCAGGACCACCAACGCCGTCGCCAACCCCGTCATGCTCCTGAAAGCCGTCCTCATTGATCGTCCTCCTTTGCTGAGATCGAAGGGGAAGGATCGCGCGTGGAAACGCGCATCACGAATAACAGATTCCCCCCGCCCTGTCAAGGCAACAGGCCGATCTTGACAGCCCTCGACGGGAGTCCCTACACTGCCGCCCATGACCTCCCGGGGTGGACTGCCGCCGCTCGACGGCCTCACGATCCTCGACCTCTCGACCCAGCTCTCGGGCCCCTACTGCTCCATGCTCCTGGGCGACCTCGGCGCCGACGTGATCAAGGTGGAGCGGCCGGGCAAGGGCGACGACGCGCGCGCCTTCCCGCCGTTCGTCAACGGCCAGAGCGCGCCGTTCATGACCTTCAACCGGAACAAGCGGAGTCTCGCCCTGGACCTGAAGCAGCCCGCCGGCCGGGAAATCTGCCTCAGGCTGGCGGCGGGCGCCGACGTGTTCCTCGAAAACTTCCGCCCGGGCGTGGCCGAGCGCCTCGGCGTCGGCTACGGACAGGTCTCGGCCGTGAATCCCCGCATCGTCTACGGCTCGATCTCCGGCTTCGGCCAGACCGGCCCCTACCGGGAGCGCGGCGGCTTCGACCTGATCGCCCAGGGAATGTCCGGGCTGATGTCCGTCACGGGGGAGGAGGACGGGCCGCCGCTCCGGGTACCCATCCCCCTCTCCGATCTCGGGGCCGGGATGTTCGGCGCGATCGGAATCCTCGCCGCCCTCCGGGCGCGCGAGCAGAGCGGCCGGGGCCAGTGGGTGGACACCTCGCTGCTGGAGACCCCGATCGCCTGGTCGGTGTACGAGGCCGCGGGCTACTTCGCCACCGGCGAGGTTCCGCCGCGGCTCGGGGCCGGCCATCGCGCCAGCGCCCCGTACCAGCCGTTTCGCACGAAGGACGGCTGGCTGAACCTGGGAGCGGCCTCCCAGCAGCTCTGGGAGAAACTCTGCGCCGTGCTAAAGCTGCCGGAGCTCACGAAGGATTCGCGGTTCGCGACGGGCGCCGAGCGGGTGAAGCACCGGAAGGAGCTCGCCGCGCTCCTCCAGGCGCGGTTCGATCGGGAACCCACCGCCCACTGGCTGGCGCGGCTCGAGGCCGCCGGCGTCCCCGCGGGGCCGGTCCTCACCTACGACCAGGTCTTCGCCGATCCCCAGGTGCGCCACCGCGAGATGGTGGTGGAGGTGGACCATCCGGTGGCGGGGCGGTCGCGGGTGCTGGGCGTGCCGATCAAGCTCTCGGAGACCCCGGCCTCGGTCCGGCGCCCCGCCCCCACCCTCGGGCAGCACTCGACGGACATTCTGAAGGCCCTGGGGTACGCCGAGGACGACGTGGCGCGGCTGAGAGCCGCGGGGGTTATCGGGTAGAGGGCCGCGCCGACCTGCCGCCGCGGCGGCGCGCTTTAGGGCGAGCCGCGCGCGCCGCCCGTCCGCGGGGGCGGGCGAGGTCGTAGGCGCGGTACTCCATCTGCTGGCTGATGCGCTCCCGCGCCTTCTCCCCCCAGAACCGCTCCACAAGATAGAGCCCCAGGTCCAGCGCGGACGCCACGCCCCCGGCCGTGATCACGTGGCCCTCGTCCACGATCCGCTGGTCGCGGACGACCTCGCGGCAGTACGGGGCCAGGAGCTCGTAGGCGTTGCGGTGGGTGGTCGCGCGCTTGCCCTGCAGGTACCCGGCCTTGCCGAGGAGGAGCGCCCCGGTGCACACGCTCGCGATGGGCCGGTCGGCCCCCCACCGCTTGAGGTAGTCCATACACCCGTCGTCCCCCATCAGCCGCCGCGTCCCGAGCCCGCCGGGAACGTAGAGCAGATCGAACGCCGAGAGATCGCCGTAGACGGCGTCGGGGGCAAATTTCATCCCGGTCTCGTCGGCGATCTCCGACTGGGTGCCGATGATCCGGTGGGTGACCTCCGAATCGATCCCCATGAGGGCGACGCGGCGGAGGCTGTCGTAGGCGCCGATCAGATCCAGGAGGGTGAGACCGGGAAAGACGAAGAACGCGATCCGCTTGATCGGGCGCCCGGGCTGGCTCACGGGTGCGCGTCGCTCCCTTTCGAGCGCGGGCTTTGCCCGCGTAACTTGGGGGGAGGTTCGGAAGGGGGGCGTTCGCCCCCCTCCGAGCTGAGGATGCCGGTGCGCCGGGCCCGCTCGACGATCTTCCGGGCGCGCGTCAGGTGAGGCATGTCCACCATCTGGCCCTTGAAGGCGAAGGCCCCGCTCCCCTCCTCCCGGTGCTCGTCGAAGGCCGCGATCAGCTCCTGGGCCTCCTGGACGTCCTCCTTCGACGGCGTGAAGGCGTCGTTGATCACCGGGATCTGGCCCGGATGGATGGAGATCTTCCCGGTGAACCCCATCCAGACGCCCTCCTGACACTCCCGCCGGAGCCCCTCGAGGTTGGGGATGTCCGTGTACACCGTATCGATGGCCTGGACGCCGGCGGCGGCCGCCGCCAGCGCCGTCATCACCCGGGCGTAGCGCGGGATATCGAGGTAGCGCCCCTCGGCATCCCGCGTGCGGGGCAATCCCATGGCGGCGGAGAGGTCCTCGATCCCCCACGAGACGGCCGCGATGCGAGCGCTGGCGCTGGCCACCTCGGCGATGTTCAAGAGCCCCTCCGGCGTCTCGGTGGCGATCAGCAGGAGCGCCGTGGAGCCGAACGCCACGCCGTGCCTCTCCTCCAGCCGGTCCAGGATCGAGGCGATGGCGCGGATGTCGGCCGCGCTCCGCGGCTTGGGAACGACGTAGCCGTCCGGCTTCCCCGCGATGGTGCCGTCGAGGTCGGCCTCGCCAAAGCCGGTGTTGAGCGGGTTCATGCGGACCCACCGCTCCCGCCCGCCGAAGTCCAGCGTCTGGAGCCAGCGGAGCACGATCCCCCGGGCCTCGGCCTTCTTTTCCACGGTGACCGCGTCCTCCAAGTCCAGGATCAACGCGTCGGCCGGGAGCGTGAGCGCCTTGGCGATCATCTTCTCGTTCCCGCCCGGGACGAAGTGGAACGAGCGCCGGGGGCTACTCATGCGGGAGGTCCCGGGACCCGGCGGCGCATCATGGCGGCGCGCCGGCAGCGCATGACGATCTCGCCGCGCTGGTTCTTGGCCCGGTGCTCGAAGATCACGATCCCCCACTGGGGGCGCGAGCGCGATTCGCGCTTCTCGATCACCTCGGTCTCGGCGTAGATGGTGTCGCCGTGGAACACCGGCTTGGGAAACTCCACCTTCTCGAAGCCCAGGTTGCCGACCGTGGTCCCGAGCGTGGTGTCCCCCACGGAGAGCCCCACGGCGATCCCGAGCGTCAGGATACTGTTGACCAGGGGCTTGCCAAACTCCGCCTTGGACGCCGCCTCGAAGTCCAGATGGAGCGGCTGAGGGTTCATGCTGAGGCAGGTGAAGAACACGTTGTCCGCCTCGGTGATGGTGCGCCCGGGCTGATGCTGGAACACCTGGCCGACGATCAACTCCTCGAAGAGCTTCCCCGGCATGGCTCCCTTAGGGTAGCCGCCCCGCGCCCGGTGGGCAAGCCCCGTGCTGCCGCTTGACAGCCGGAGACAAACGGCTTATCAATGAATCGCTTTGGCGTCCCTCCGCCGCCTTCTTTCCCGGCCCGAGATCGTCGTGGCCCCCGGAGCCTACGACGGGCTGACCGCTCGACTGGTCGAACACGCCGATTTCCCCGCCGTCTATCTGACCGGGGCGGGGGTCTCGTACTCGGCGCTGGGCCAGCCCGACCTGGGCCTGGTGTCCTTCGCCGAGATGGCGGAGCGGGCCGCGCGCGTCGTCCAGGCCGTCGGCATCCCGGTCATCGCCGACGCCGACACCGGCTATGGGGGGCCCCTCAATGTCATCCGCACCGTCCGGGAGTACGAGCGGGCCGGGGTCGCCGCGATCCAGCTGGAGGATCAGGCGCTCCCGAAGCGCTGCGGTCACCTGGCGGGGAAGTCCCTCGTGAGCGCGGAGGAGATGTGCGGCAAGATCGAGGCGGCCTGCTGGGCCCGCACGAACCCGGACACCGTGATCATCGGCCGGACGGATGCGCGGGACGTCGAGGGCCTCGAGGCGGCCCTCGACCGGGCGCGGCGCTACGCCGCCGCCGGGGCGGAGCTGGTCTTCGTCGAGGCCCCCCAGAGCGCCGATGAGCTCGCGCGGATCGCCCGCGAGTTCCCCGGCGCGGCGATGGCCAACCTGGTGGAGGGCGGGAAGACTCCGTTGCTGCTCGTCGCCCGGCTCCAGGCGCTGGGGTTCCGGCTGGTGATCTTCCCGAACCTGCTCACGCGTGTCATGGCCAAAGCGGCTCTCGAGGCCCTCGCGGCGCTGAAGCTGAGCGGCAGCTCGGCCGAGCTCGCTTCCCGGATGCTGTCCTTCACCGAGTTGAATCGGCTCCTCAGACTCGAGGACCTGCTCGACCTGGCCGATCGTTTCTCAAAGGAGACCCACTCATGATCACACGGAGAGAGTTTGTCAAAGGCGCAGCGGCAGTGACCGGCAGCCTCGGCTTCCCGGCGGTCCTGCGCGCCCAGCCCAAAGAGATCCTGGTCGGCGAGACCCACCCGCTGACCGGCGGGCTGGCCCGGGAGGGCAACCTCGGGAAGAACGGCATCGAGTTCGCCGTCAACGAGATCAACGCCGGCGGCGGGATCAGGTCCATGGGCGGCGCCAAGCTCAAGCTCATGGTCCTGGACAACGAGTCGAAGCCGCCCGTGGCCATCTCCACCATCGAGAAGCTGAAGGACGCCGGCGCGGTGGCGATCCTCGGCCCCTACGCCTCCGGGCTCGCCTTCGTCACCACCCAGGAGGCGGAGAAGTACAAGATCCCGCACGTCCTCGACGTGGCGATCGCCGACCAGATCACCGAGCGCGGCTTCAAGTACACCTTCCGCGCCTGCCCGAACGCCGGCATGGGCGCCACGCACACCGTGGACTATCTGGGCGCCATGGCCAGGGACCTGAAGCTCTCGGTGAAGCGCGTGGTGCTGATCCACGAGGACGGGATCTTCGGCAAGAGCACCGCCGACACCCTCCAGAAGCTCCTGCCGGGGATCGGCATGGACGTCGTCGAGCGGATCCCGCACAGCGCGGCGACGCAGAGCTTGGCGAACGAGGTGCTCAGGATCAAAGCGGCCAAGGCGGACATCGTCATCCCGTCCACGTACTACGGCCCGCATTCCCTCCTGCTCCGCACCATGGCCGAGCAGCGGGTGGACGTGGCGGCGATCCTCTCCGTGTACGGCGGGGCGGGCAGCCAGTACCGCTTCATCAAGGACGTGGCCAAGCTCGCCGACTACATGATGGACGGCAACCACTGGTACAACCCCAAGCACCCCCGGATCAAGGGGATCATCGCCGCCTTCGAGAAGGCCTACCAGCACCCGTTCGCCTACGAGTGGATGCTGGCCTACCAGTCCGCGTACGTCTTGAAGGACGCGCTCGAGCGCGCGGCCTCCACCGATCGGGACAAGGTGCGGGACGCCCTGGCGGCGACCAACCTCAAGGACCAGATCGTCCCCTACCCGATCGCCTTCAACGACAAGGGCCAGAACCCGCACGCCCGCACGCTGCTCATGCAGGTGCTGGACCAGAAGATCGTGGTCGTGTACCCGAACGAGTTCGCGGAGGCCAAGCCCGTCATCCCCATGCCCGCCTGGGCGGGGCGCGTCTAGGGCTCGGCGGGGGGCTCCGCCCCCCTTCCGATACCTCCCCCCGAGGGTTGCGCCGGCAAAGCCGGCGCTCGAACGGGCGCGAGGCAGCTTATGAGCAGCGCGGTCGTCCTGTCGAGCCTGGCCAACGGCGTGATGCTGGGCGGCCTCTACGCCCTGGTCGCCCTCGGCCTCACCCTGATCTTCGGGGTGATGAAGATCATCAACTTCGCCCACGGCGCGCTGATGATGTGGGCCATGTACGCCTCCTTCTGGCTGGCCAAGCTCGGGGGCGTGGATCCCTACCTCTCGCTGGCCGTCACCCTCCCCCTGGGCTTCGCGGTGGGCTACGCGATCCAGCGCGCCGTCATCACCCCCGTCCTCGAGGCTCCCGAGCACAACCAGCTCCTGATGACGCTGGGGCTGGCGCTCTTCCTGGAAAACCTGGCGCTCCTCACGTTCAAGGCCGACCCCCGCACGCTGCTCGTCTCGTACTCGCAGGCCTCGGTCTCCCTCGGGCCGATCCTCCTGAGCCTGCCCCGGCTCCTGGCCTTCGCGGGAGCGCTCGCCGTCACGCTGCTCCTCTTCCTCTTTCTGAGGTTCACCGACCTGGGCAAAGCCCTCCGCGCGGCCGCCGAGGAGCGGGACGGCGCCGCACTCGTGGGCATCCCGGTCCAGCGGGTCTATGCGGTCGCTTTTGGGATCGGGACGGCGTGCGTGACGGCGGCCGGCGCGATGGCCGTCCCCTTCTTCTACGTCTCTCCCGAGGTGGGCAACACCCTCGTCATCACCGCATTTGTCGTCGTCGTGCTGGGCGGCATGGGCTCCTTCGCGGGCGCGCTGGCCGGCGGCCTGCTCGTGGGCGTCGTGGAGTCACTGGGCGGGCTCTTCGTCCACGGCTCGCTGGCCCAGATCGGGATCTTCGCCCTGTTCATCCTGGTCCTCCTCTTCAAGCCTTCCGGCCTCCTCGGCACCCCCAGTGCGTAGGCTGCCGCTGCTGCTCCTGGCCGCGGCCCTGGTGATCCCGCTCCTGGTCCGCTCGGAGTACCTGATCGGCACGCTCACCCTCATCTACTTCTTCGCCTTCGTGGGCCAGGGCTGGAACATCCTGGGCGGCTACGCCGGCCAGTTCTCCTTCGGCCACGCGCTCTTCTTCGGGATCGGCGCCTACACATCGAGCCTGCTCTTCGTGAAGGCGGGCCTCACGCCGTGGGTGGGGATGTGGTGCGGGGCCGCGCTGGCGGTCCTGGTCGGGCTCGTCACCGGCCACCTCTCCTTTCGCTTCGGCCTCCGCGGCGCCTACTTCGCCCTGATCATGCTGGCCTTCGCCGAGATCTTCCGCGTGGCGGCCACCAACCTCGACTGGGTGGGCGGCTCCTTCGGGATCCTCGTGCCGCTCCGGGGACATGCCCCCGCGCTCTTCCAGTTCGGCGACAAGCGCTACTTCTACTACATCATCCTCGTGATGCTGGTCGCCGCGTGCTACGGGGTCCGCCGGCTGGAGAACTCCAAGCTCGGCTACCAGATGGCGGCGATCCGCGAGAACGAAAGCGCCGCCGAGGGGCTCGGCGTCAACGCCTACCAGGTGAAGCTCACCGCGATGGCGCTCTCGGCCGGCCTCACGGCGCTCGGCGGCTCCTTCTACGCCCAGTACTTCTCCTACGTGGACCCCGCGATCGGCTTCGGCCCCGCCAACTCCATCGAGATCCTGCTCCGGCCGATCATCGGCGGCGCCGGCACCGTCTGGGGCCCGCTCCTGGGCTCGTTCCTGCTGGGCGGCCTCGGCGAAGGCACGCGCGGGCTCGTGAAGAGCTACGCGGGCGTTCACCTCATGATTTACGGGGTGATCCTGATGGGCGCCGTCGTGTTCCTCCCCCACGGCGTGATGGGGTGGCTCCGCCAGCGGGGCAGGAGGGGCTAGCCGTGGCGGCGCTGGAGGTCCGGGGAGTCTCCAAGCGCTTCGGCGGGCTTCGGGCGCTCTCGGAAATCGACCTCCGCCTGGGGGATGCCGAGATCCTGGGCCTGATCGGCCCGAATGGCGCCGGCAAGACCACGCTGTTCTCCGTGATCTCGGGGTTTCTCCGGCCGGACGCGGGGAGCGTCCACCTGGACGGCCGCGAGCTCCTGGGGCTCAGGCCCCACCTGATCTGCCGGCTCGGGCTGGCCCGGACCTTCCAGATCGTCCAGCCCTTCCCTCACCTCTCGGTGGTGGACAACGTGATGATCGGCGCCTTCAACCGCTCCAGCGACAGCCGGCGGGCGCGGCGGCAGGCGCTGGAAGTGCTGGCGCGCACCGGCCTGGCGCATGTCGCCGATCGTGCTGCACAGGTGCTCCCCATCGGGTTACGCAAGCGGCTCGAGCTCGCGCGGGCCCTGGCGACCGAGCCGCGCATCCTGCTGCTCGACGAGGTCATGGCGGGGCTGAACCCGGCGGAGGTCGAGGAGACCGTGGCGATCATCCGTGCCATCCGCGAGTCCGGGATCGCGATCCTGGTCATCGAGCACGTGATGGCCGCCGTGATGGAACTGTCGGACCGGATCGCCGTGCTGCATCACGGCGAGCTGATCGCCGAAGGGCCGCCGGCCGAGGTGGCCCGGGACCCCAAGGTCGTGGGCGCGTATCTCGGCGAGCCCTTCCTCGCCGCTTAGCGGGACCGAGCGGCGTGCAATCCCACGGGACGCTTCACGTACCGGCCGGCCGGCTGGCCCTTGGGTGCCCCGCCCTCCCAGCCCACGCGGCCGCGCAGCAGCGTGTGGGTCGGCCAGCCGCGAACCTTGAGCCCGGCAAACGGGGTGAAGTCCTGGGCCGAGTTGAGCGCCTCGGGCGTCACCGCGACCTCGCGCTCCAGATCCACGACCGCGAGGTCGGCGTCGCTGCCGACGGCGATCGCGCCCTTGGTCGGATAGAGCCCGAAGGCGCGCGCCGGGTTCGCGCTCGCCAGCTCGGCCACGCGGGCCAGGCTGAGGCCGCGCCGGCCGTGCCCCTCGGAGAGCAGATACGGATAGAGGAGGGCGGTCCCGCCGAACCCGGGCAGCGCTTTCCAGAGGTCGCCCTCCTTGTCGGCCTCGGAGCAGCAGGCATGATCGCTGACCACCGTGTCAATGCGCCCGTCCCGGACGGCCTGCCAGAGCGCCTCGCGGTCAGCCTCGGTCCTGATCGGCGGGTTGACCTTCCCGCGGATACCGCCGGCCGTCGCGTAGGTGAGGGCCAGGTGGTGGAGCGTCGTCTCGAGCCGGATGTCCAGATGAGGGAACTCGCGCCGCGCCCGGGCCCCGCTCGTGACGGCCTCCTCGCTCGACAGGTGCAGGAGGTTGAGTGGGCAGCGGGTGGCGTCGGCCAAGACCACCGCCTCCGCCATGGACAGGCGCTCCGTCAGTGGGGGGCGCGATCGGTGGTACGCCTCGAGGCCCTGGAGGCCCGAGCGCTTCACCTCGTCGATGAAGACGCGGATCAACTCCGCCTGCTCGCAGTGGAGGCTCAGGGAGACGCGGCCATGGCGACCGTACTTCTCCGCAGCCTGCGCGACGCGCTGCATGAAGAGGTAGAGGTGGCCGAGATCGTACGTGTCGGCCATCGTGTAGTCGCTGCCGCGCGTAGAGTCGCCGGCGAGGTTCAGGCCCTTGTAGAACATGTAGTACTTGAACGAGCCCACGCCCTGCTCCCCCACGAGCCAGTCCACCTCGTCGAGCTGGTCCGCCGTCATGACGGCGATGTGGTAGGCGTAGTCGGTCCAGGCCTGACCCGCCGTCGCCGCGAGGACCTCGGGAAAGATCTCCCGGTAGGGCCCGCTCTTGTTGAGATAATGGCGGCCCGTCCGGAAATAACTGACGACGGTGGTCACCCCGCCCACGAGGGCGGACGCGGTCTCGCTGCGGGCGTCCTGGGCGAGGTCGCGGTAGATGCCGAGGTGGAAGTGCGAGTCCACCGCCCCGGGCAGCACGACCTTCCCCCGCGCGTCCACCACACTCTCGGCCTCGCTCGAGGAAATCGCCTCGGTCAGGGCGGCGATGCGCCCGCCCCGGATCCCGATGTCGCAGCGGAGCGCCCCGAGATAGGGGATGACCACCGTGCCGTTGACCACCGCCGCGTCGTACCGCGCCATGGGCTAGTACTATACCAGAGCCATGCTTGAACTGGAGGGGGTGGACGTCTTCTACGGGGACCTGCAGGCGCTCCGCGGGGTCTCGCTGCGGGTCGAGTCCGGCGAGATCGTGACCCTCGTCGGCGGCAACGGCGCCGGCAAGACCACCATGCTCCGAACGGTCTCGGGCCTTCTCCGTCCCCGGCGCGGCGAGATCCGCTTCGAGGGCCGGCGCCTGGACCGGCTGCCGCCGGACCGGATCGTCGAGGCGGGGGTGGTCCAGGTCCCGGAGGGGCGGAAGCTCTTTCCCTCGCTGACGGTGCGCGAGAACCTGGAGCTGGGCGCCTACACGCGGCGCTCGCGCCCCGCGCGCGCCCGGACGCTGGAGGACGTGATGGCCCGGTTCCCGATCCTCCGCGAGCGGGCGGCCCAGCGCGCGGGCAGCCTCTCCGGCGGCGAGCAGCAGATGTGCGTCATCGCCCGCGCGCTGATGGCCCGGCCCTCCCTCCTGATGCTGGACGAGCCGTCGCTCGGCCTGGCCCCCATGGTGGTGCAGGAGATTTTCCGGATCATCCGGGAGATCAACGCCCGCGGCGTGACGGTGCTGCTGGTCGAGCAGAACGTCCGCCAGGCCCTCGCGACCTCCCGGCGGGGCTACGTCCTCGAGAACGGGCGGATCGTCCTCTCCGGCACCGGGCAGGAACTGCTGGAGAGCGAGCAGACCCTCAAGGCCTACCTCGGTCGCTGACGCCGTGCCGATAACCATCGCATCCCGGCGCGAGCGCGAGGTCGAGTCATGACGGACGCGCTGATTATCCCGGCGGAGGCGGTCAGGAGCTGGGAGTACGAGGCCGACGTTGCGGTCGTCGGCGCCGGCGGCTGCGGCATGGTGGCCGCCCTGTCGGCGGCGGAGCTCGGCGCCCAGGTGCTGCTGATCGACCGCGACCGGAAGGGCGCGTGCAACACGGCCCGCAGCGGCGGGATGATCCCGGCCGGGGGGACCCGCTTCCAGCGCGCCGCCGGGATCGCCGAGTCCCCCGAAGATTTCGCCCTGGAGATCCTGGCCAAGAACGGCGGCCAGAGCCCGCGGGATCTTGCCTTCGCCCTCTGTCGCCGGGCCCCAGAGCTGGTCCACTGGCTCGTGGACCGCCCGCGCGTGCGGCTCGAGCTCGTGACCGACTTCAAGTATCCGGGCCACACCGAGTACCGCATGCACGCCCCGCTCGAGCGCACCGGCGCCGCGCTCTTCGCCATGCTGCGCGACGCGGTGCACCGCGAGGCCAACATCCAGGTCGCGCTCGGCGCCAACGGCCAGGGGCTCGTGGCCGACCGCGGCGCCGTCGGCGGCGTGAGCGTCGAGAGCGGGGCGGCGGTGGAGTTCGTTCGGGCCCGGAAGGTCATCCTGGCGCTCAACGGCTTCGGCGGGAATCCCCCCCTGGTGGCCCAGCACATCCCGGAGATGGCGGGCGTCCTCTACTTCGGCGGCGAAGAATCCACCGGCGAGGGGATCCGCTGGGGCCAGGCGCTCGGCGCGGCCACCGCCTTCATGGACGCCTACCAGGCCCACGCCTCGGTGGCCCAGCCCGGCGGCACGCTGGTTTCCTACGCGGTCATCATGCAGGGCGGCATCCAGGTCAACCGCCTCGGCCGGCGCTTCGCCGACGAGACCCTGGGGTACTCGGAGCACGCCGTCGCGCTGGCCCGCCAGCCCGATCGAATCGCCGTCGAGGTCTTCGACCAGCCGATCTACGACCAGGCGCTCCAGTTCCCCGACTTCAGGGCGTGCGTGGAGCAGGGCGTCGTCAAGCGCGCCACGACCGTCGCCCGGCTGGCCGGCCTGTTCGGGCTGCCGGCCGCCGAGCTGGCGCGAACTGTCGAAAGCTACAACGCCGCCAACCGAACCCTCGCGCCTGACGAGGTGGGCCGGCGGCCGTCAGGAAGGCCGCTGTCCCCGCCGCTCTACGCCGTGCAGGTGACCGCGGCCCTCATCCACACCCAGGGAGGGCTCGTGGTCAATCAGCACGCGCAGGTGGTGACACCCGACGGCTCGCCGATTCCCAACCTCTACGCGGGGGGCGGGGTCGCCGCCGGGATCTCCGGCCACGGCCCGGCAGGCTACCTCTCGGGCAACGGGCTGCTGACGGCGCTGGGCTACGGCAGGATCGCAGGCGAGCACTGCGCGCGGGCGCTGGCGAGGGAACGCTCCTAGCGGGGGAGAGCCCGTCGAGGCGGCGGCGCTTATTCGACTGCGACGCTCGTCACGGTGAACTTCCCGTCTTTCTCCTCGAGCGTCACCGTCCCCTTGCCCTTCCGCTCGGCGCCGCCGGCCCTGACCGTGATCTCCTCGACGGTGACGCCTTTGACGTTCGCCCCCACCCGGACGGCGGCGAGGCCGCGGAAAGGAAAGATCAGCTGGACCTCGGCCTTCTTCCCTGCCACGTCGAGCGCGTAGTCGGCGCCGCCGACCTTCACGGTCACCTTGTCCGCCGCGTGGGCTTTCACGGCGTCCCAGTTCGCCTTGCCCCAGCCCAGCAGGAACTCGTGGGCCGCCTGGATGTGCGGGGGCGCCTGGGCCGAAGCGGAGGCGACGGGGAGCAGCAGCGCCAGCGCGATGGTCATGAACGTCCAGAGACGAGTCATCCTTCCCTCCCGATCTGCGCGGTCTTGAACCTCCCGCGCTCGATTCTACCCCCAAACCCCCCGGAAACCTTCACATTCGCTAGGCTTCAAACGAAGTTCGACTCATTGGGCTTATCCACAAAATCCCCACATGTCGTGGATAACTCTACCATTTAACCCCAGATATCGTGTCAAGACAGGATTGAGGCCGGAAAGTCCTCTGTTGACAGGGGTTTGGGCTTCGTCTAAAGTGGGTGTTCGGGAAAACACCCATGATCACGGTTCCTGCCCATCGCGTAAAACAATTCGGGCTCGAGTTCTATCAGGCGTCGTTTTCGGCCAAGGACATCGACCGCCTGGTGAAATTCGAGGTCCTCGGCTACGAGGGCGGGTTGCCCAAGGAGCCCCCGAAGGCCAAGCGCGCCGCCCGGGCACGGGTCAACTGGGAGATGCTGGAAAAGCGAATCGCGGAGAGCGAGGGCGCCTACCAGCGGCCGGTGATCCGCCGGAAGATCGAAGAGCTCGCCACCTACTACCGGGAGTGCAAGGAGGCCGGCACCCTGCCGGCGATCCCGGGGGCGGTCATCATCACCTCGGAGAAGCGCTTCACCTTCACCCCGATGGCGAGCCACCACGACCTCGGGCTGCTCCAGATCCCCGAGGAGCACGGGGTGCTCCGCGTCCTCGACGGCCAGCACCGGCTCTTGGCGCTCCACGCCCTGACCCAGGCCGGAGAGGTCCTGGGGATCGAGGTCCCGGCGGTGCTCTTCGACACGCTGGACGCCCGGCAGACCGTGGAGCTCTTCGTCACGATCAACGCCAAGCACACGCGGCTCAACCCCTCCCATATCGTGAGCCTCGCCGGACGCAAGCTCTATCCGGACCCCAACCAGGCGCTGGCTCACGACGTCATCCGCTCGCTGAACGAGGACGAGACGTCCCCGCTTCACGGCGACATCAAGATGCTCGGCACCGGGCGGGGGAGGGTCTCCCAGGCCCCGCTCGCCGAGGAGATGGTGGACTTCCTGGAGACGGTGGAAAACGTCGGCGGCAGCGCCCGGATCTCGGAGCTCCGGCAGGGCGCCAAGCGGTTCTTCCTGAACTACACGAAGGCCGTGGCCGGCGTCTTCCCGAGCGCGTGGGCGGGCCGGAAATACTCGATCAAAACGGGCGCGGCGCTCCGGGCCTTCATCCGGGTGGCGCCCGACGTGATGGCGCGGGCGCGGGAG
This sequence comes from Candidatus Rokubacteria bacterium CSP1-6, assembly GCA_001443385.1. Taxonomy (GTDB): domain Bacteria; phylum Methylomirabilota; class Methylomirabilia; order Rokubacteriales; family CSP1-6; genus CSP1-6. Next base: position 88,369 of record LDXP01000003.1, on the reverse strand, counting down.
CTCCGGAAGGATCCGTTCGACCTCCACGCCATCCGCGAGGCCATCAAACCCTGGGGAACCCGGCTGGGCGACCGCCGCTTCGAGACGGAGGGCGAGTGGCGGCAGAAGCTGGCGGGCGGCACGCGGGGAACGGTCGAAACGCTCACGCGGGAGCTGCGCGAGGCCCTTCGCAACTAGCACCGCGCCGGGAGCTAGCCCTTTCCCGCGCCCTCCCCCCAGGGGAAGTTGACCGCGAGGATCTCGTAGGTCTTCTTTCCGCCGGGCAGCTGGGCGGTCACCGCCTGGCCAACTTCCTTGCCAATCAGCGTGCGGGCCAAGGGCGACATAATCGAGATCCTGCCCTTCGTCGGCTCCGCCTCATCCGAGCCCACGATCCAGTAGCGCACTTCCTTGCCATCCGCGTCCTGGAGGCGAACGGTGGATCCGAAGGTCACCCGGTCGCCGTTGGTCGGCGGGTCGATGACTTCCGCGTGGGCCACCTTGGCTTGCAGCTCCATGATGCGCCCTTCGATGAAGGACTGCTTCTCCCGGGCCGCGTGGTACTCGGCGTTCTCCGCCAGATCGCCGTGGCTCCGCGCTTCGGCGATCGCCTTGGTGATCCGGGGACGCTCCTCCCGCCGGAGCCGCTCGAGCTCGGCCTTGAGACGGTCGAAGCCCTGCCGGGTCATGGGGGTCCGCTGGATCGCCACGATCCCATATTTTACGGCATGTTCAACGACTTGACGGCCAAAGATTAAGATGATTAACTACGTGAACCTTGGGGGGCCCCGTGCACGACGACCTGACCGACACCAGCCGCCACCTGGTGGAGCTGCTCACTGACCTCCTGTCCACCACCTTCCGCCAGATCCTCTGGAAGCAGGCGCTGGAGCTGGACCTCAACTACTCCCAGGCTCAGGTGCTCTTCCACGTCGCCAAGCACGGCGGGACGCTCATGAGCGACGTGGCCCGGAGCTTCGGTATCACGCTCCCCGCCGTCTCCCAGGTCGCGGACCGGCTGGAGTCCAAGGGCTTCCTCCGCCGGGGGGAGGACCCGCGCGACCACCGCCACGTCCGGCTTCTCCTCACGCCCGAGGGCGAGCGCCTCGCCCGGAGGCTGGAGCAGCTCCAGGTGGAAGGGCTCGCCCGGGTGCTGCAGCGCCTCACCCCCGCCGACCGCAAGGACGTGATCCGCGGCCTGGAGCGCCTCCTCTCCGCCGCGCGGGGCGAGGAATGAGACGCGCGGCCCCGGCGCTCCTCCTGGCGTTCCTGCTGGCGGCGTGCGGGCAGGGCCAGGCCCAGGATCCCGCGAAGAAGGCGGCGGAGCGGAAACCGCTCCCCGTCACGGTGGCGCGGGTCGAGACGCGGGCCGTCCAGCGAAGCGTCGAGACCGTGGGCAGCCTGCTCGCCTGGGAGGAAAGCCAGGTCAAGGCGGAGGTCCCGGGCACCGTGGACAAGATCTCCGCCGATCTGGGCGACCGGGTGAAAGCCGGCCAGGTCCTCGCGACCGTGGACGCCCGGGAGTTCCGGCTCCAGGTGGAGCAGTCGGAAGCAAGTCTGCGCATGACTCTAGAGACGCAGGCACGGATGAGAGCCGAGCAGGACGAGGCCAAGGCCAACCTCGAGCGGGCCGAGGAACTCTACCGGCGCGAGCTGATCTCCGCCCAGGAGCGCGACCGGTGGCGCACCCAGTACCGCGTCACCCAGGCCCTCTCGCAGTCGAGCGCCGCCGACATCCAGCGGATGGAGGCCGCGCTGGGCATGTCCCGGAAGAAGCTCCAGGACGCGACGATCCGGGCCCCGATCACGGGGGCGGTCGCCAAGCGCCACGTCAACGTCGGCGAGTTCGTGAAGGACGGCGCGCCGCTCTTCACCCTCGTCGTCGCCGACCCGCTCAAGTACACGGGGACGGTGTCCGAGCGGTACGCCCCGGAGCTTCGGGGCGGCCAGGCGCTCGAGCTCACGGTGGAGGCCCACCCCGGGCAGACCTTTTCCGGCCAGGTCACGCGCGTGGCCCCGGCCGTGGAGGTCCAGACGCGGAGCCTCTCCCTGGAGGCCCGAGTGCCCAACGCCGACGGCCGCCTCCGCCCCGGCTTCTTCGCCAAGGGCGCCGTGCTCACCCGGAAGGACGAAACGGTGACCTTCGTCCCCGCCGAGGCGGTCACGTACTTCGTCGGCATCACCAAGGTCTTCGTCGTGACCGACGGCAAGGCCGAGGAGCGGCTGGTGAAGCCCGGGACCCGCCAAGGCGGCTGGGTCGAGATCCAGCACGGCGTCAAGGCGGGCGAGGCCGTGGCCACCACCAACCTCCCGCAGCTCTTCAACGGGGCGCCGGTCACCGTGGTCCAGAAATAAGTATGAGTTTTCTCGAAGTCTTCGTCCGCCGCCCGGTCTTCACCACGATGCTGATCACCGCCTTCGTCGTCCTGGGGGCGGCCTCCTTCATCCAGCTGGGCGTGGACATTTTCCCCAAGGTCGATCTCCCCACCATCACGATCACGACCCGGCTGCCGGGGGCGAGCCCCGAGGAGATCGAGAGCCAGATCACCAAGCCCATCGAGGAAGTCGTCAACACGATCAGCGGCCTCGACGAGCTCCGCTCGACCACCATCGAGGGCCAATCGCAGGTCTTCGTCACGTTTGTCTTGGAGCGAAGTGTCCAGGAAGCCGCAAACGACGTCAGGGAGAAGGTCGCGACGGTCGTCGGGCGCTTCCCGGCCGGGACGGAGCCGCCGGTCATCGAGAAGTTCGACCCGGATTCGGCCCCGGTCATGGCGCTCGTGGTCTCGGGCCAGCGCTCGGCCCGCGAGATCACCGAGATCGCCGACAAGCGGATCAAGCGCCAGCTCGAGACCGTGAAGGACGTGGGCGCCATCACGCTGGTGGGCGATCGCAAGCGCGAGATCCAGGTCCTCGTGGACCCGCACAAACTGACCGCCTTCGGCCTCTCCATCCAGCAGGTCAAGGACGCCCTCCTGCGCCAGAATGTCGAGATCCCGGGGGGCCGGGTGACCGAGGGCGGGCGGGAAGAGGGCCTTCGCACCCTCGGCCGGATCGAGTCGCCGGCGGCCTTCAACGACCTGATCGTCGCCGACTTCAAGGGAGGGCCCGTCCACATCCGCGACATCGGCACCCTGGTGGACGGGGAAGAGGAGGCCCGGACGCTCTCGCGGCTCAACGGCCAGAACGCGGTCAGTCTCCTCATCCGCAAGCAGTCGGGCACCAACACCGTGGCGGTGGTGGACGCCGTGAAGAAGAAACTCGCGGAGGTCCAGAAGGGGCTGCCGCCCGACATCCGGTTCGAGGTCGTTCGCGATCTCTCCCGCTTCATCAAGCGCTCCTTCCACGAGGTCCAGGACCACCTCCTCCTGGGCGGCCTCCTGGCCAGCCTCATCGTCGCGGTCTTCATCGGCAACCTCCTCTGGTGGGAAACCGCGGCGATCGGGGTCATCGTCGCGGCGGTGGGCGCCGCCTTCCTCCAGGGCAACCCTCAGTTGCTCCTCCAGGTCACCGGCCTGGCGATCCTCGCGACGATGATCTTCTTCGTGGCCGTCAGGAAGCTCCGGCCGGCCTTCGTGGCCGCCCTGGCGATCCCCTGCTCGATCATCGCCACCTTCACGGCCATGCGCATCGCGGGCTTCACGCTCAACAACCTGACGATGCTCGGGCTGGCGCTCTCCACGGGCATCGTGATCGACGACGCCATCATCGTGCTGGAGAACATCTTCCGCCACACCGAGGAGGAAGGGCGCTCCCCCTTCGACGCAGCGATCGCCGGCACCCGCGAGATCGCGCTGGCCGTCACGGCCACCACGCTCTCTCTCGTCGTGATCTTCCTCCCCGTGGCGTTCATGGGCGGGCTCGTGGGGAAGTTCTGGAACTCCTTCGGCCTCACCACGACCTTCGCCATCATCGTCTCGCTGGTCGTCGCGTTCACCCTGACCCCGATGCTGGCGGCCCGGATCCTCTCGGCCCGCAAGGCGGAGGATACCGCCCGAACCTCAAAGGAAACCGCCTTCTACCGGGCGATGGAGCAGTGGTACGAAGCCGCCCTCGCCTGGTGCCTGGGCCACCGGCTGCCCGTGATCGGAGGCGCGCTGCTCATCCTCGTCGGCGGGTTCTATCTCCTTGCCAAGTCTCCGGTCGAGTTCGTGGTGGACGACGATATGAGCGAGTTCGAGGTGGTGGCCGAGGCCCCGCCCGGGTCGTCACTCGAGCGCACGACCGAGATCGCCCGGGCGCTGGAGGGTGAACTGCGGAAGATCCCCGAGGTGCGCACCCTCTTCACGACCATCGGGGTCCGGGGCCAGTATCAGTCGAACGTCACGGACATCTCGCTCTACGTCGGCTTGACGCACCTCAGCGAGCGCAAGCGCACCCAGGACGAGATCAAGCAGGACGCCCGGAGACGGCTCGCTGTCTTCCCCGGGCTCAGGATCAGCGCCCAGCAGATCAACCTGATCGGCGGCGGCGGCTTCCGCCAGACCCCGTTCAACCTGATCCTCCGCGGGCCGGACCTCCAGCAGCTGGACGGCCACGCCCGGGCGGTCATCCGGACGCTGGGAAGCAAGCCCGGCTTCGTGGACCTGGACACGGCGCAGACCCAGCGCCAGCCGGAGCTGCAGGTCCTGATCGATCGGCAAAGGGCTTCAGACCTCGGCGTCAGGGTGGACGGCATCGCCTCGGCGCTCCGGACCCTGGTGGGCGGCGAGAAGGCGGGCTTCTACCGCGAGGCGGGCGAGCAGTACGACGTCCGCATCCGGCTCCAGGAGCCCTTCAGGAAGGACGCGTCCGTCATCGCGGACCTTGCCGCTCCGGGTGCCGGCGGCCAGCTTGTCAAGCTCTCCAACGTGACCACGCTGGCCCCCGGGATGAGCCCGGGCCAGATCGAGCACTACGCCCAGGAGCGCTCTATCACGATCATCTCGAACCTCTACCAGAAGCCCCTGGGGACCGCCCTCGCCGAGGCGTATGCGGTCGTGCAGGAGCTCAAGATGCCTTCCGAGTACGGCATCGTCACGCTCGGGCGGGGCAAGCTCCTGGCCGAGGCGATGCAGAACTTCCTCATTGCCTTCGTGCTGTCGCTCGCCTTCATCTACATCGTCCTCGCGGCCCAGTTCGAGTCCTTCATCCACCCGATCACGATCATGGTCTCCATGTTCCTCTCGATCCCCTTCGGCCTCCTGACGCTCACGGTCCTCTACCAGCTCGGCGTCCGCAACGCGAGCCTCAACATCTACTCGATCATGGGGGTGTTCCTCCTGATGGGGGTGGTCAAGAAGAACGCGATCCTCCAGGTGGACTACACCAACGTCCTCCGGGAGCGGGGCCTGGAGCGCTTCGAGGCGCAGATGCAGGCGGACCGGGCGCGGCTGCGCCCGATCCTGATGACGACGCTCGCGATCATCGCGGGGATGCTGCCGGTGGCCCTGGGGCGGGGGGACGGCGCGGCCTCGCGCGCCTCGCTGGCCACCGTCGTGGTCGGCGGCCAGGCCCTCTGCCTGCTCGTCACGCTGCTGGTGACTCCGGTGATCTACTCGATGTTCGACGACCTGCGCGGGCTCCGCGTCTTCTCCCGGATCCGCTTCCCCCGCTGGAAGGCCGCGCTCGTCGCGCGCTGGCAGTGGGTCAACGGCCGCACGGCCAACGGCCGCCGCCCGATGGCTTAGTCTGGCGCTTGTTCGAGCGACGGCTTTGCCGTCGCAATCTCGGGGGGAGGAATCGGAAGGGGGGCGGAGCCCCCCTCCGAGGCTAAAATCCCCAGGAAAAAATGCGGGTGGGGGTGACCTCGGCGATCAGCGAATCCTTTTCGTCGAGGGCAGCTTCGCGCGGATACTGCGGGTACTTCGTGTAGAGGAGCTGGCGGATCTTCCGGAACCGCGGCCCCTTTTCGATCAGCTTCGCGGACCCCTGCACCATCACGCCCTTGAGACTCTCCCAGGCGTCAGAGTAGAGGTCCACGGTGACCGCGACCCGAGGATTGGCCCTGAGGTTCAGCACTTTCTTGGCGTCGTTCCCCGAGCCGAAGTAAATCTTCCCGTTCCAGAGGACGTGGCAGACGGGAACGCCGTGGGGCCACCCGCCCGCTCCCGCGGTCGCCACGCGGCATACCCGCTCCCACTCAATGAACCGGGCTTCCGCCTTTTTCAGTCTCACGGCGACGCGAGCCGAGACGAGACCTGGATCTTGGCGCCCGCCCTCAGGCCCTTGACCCACTGCTCCCACGCCTGGGTGCGCTTCTGCTCCAGCACCTGCTGGCGAAGCTCCTCGCGCTCCTTCTCGAGCCCGCTCGGGTCCGGAGCCCGGCGCTCCAGCGCCTTCACCACGTAGATCCCCTGGGGGAGGGTGACGGGCTCGGCCACCTTGCCCACCGCCAGCTGGAGGGCCGCGCGCATGACCTCGCCCGGCACCCGCCGGTCGGCGGCCGGCTCCGCGCGCGAGAGGAACCCGGTGTCGCCTGAGGGGAGCCCCTGCTTCTTCGCCGCGGCCAGGAGGTCTTCCCCCTTCTCCGCCGCCGTGGCGAGCGCCTGAGCCCTGCTGAGCGCGAGGGCCTCAGCCTTCTGCCGCTTGACTGCGTCCGCCACCTTCCACTTGATCTCGGCGAACGGCGGGACGGCAGCGGGTTGCTGCTCGACCACCTTGACGACCGCGTACCCGCCCGGGGTCTTGAGGGGGCCCAGCACGCCGCCCGGCGCCGCCGCGAACACGGCCTCTTCCACGGCCTCGGCCCGGCCGATTCCCTCGAGGGAGTCGCCGCGCGCCAGGAGCGCCGTCTTCGGCTCGAGGCCGCGCTGCCTCGCCTCGGCGGGGAAATCCTTGGCGCCCTGGAGGGGGCCCTTGACCTCCTCCGCCTTGGCCAGGGCCGCGCGCTCGCCCTGCTCGCCCTGGAGCTTTCCCTTGATCTCCGCGGCGACCTCCTTCAGCGGGCGCCGCCCGCCCTCCTGGATATCGGTGACCTTGATGGCGTGATAGCCGAACGGCGTGCGCACGGGCTCTTGGGAGACCTCGCCCCTCTTCAGGGCGAAGGCCGCCTGTTCGAACGCCGGCACCAGTTCGCCCCGCGCAACGTAGCCGAGGTCGCCCCCCGAACCGGCCGACGCCGGATCTTCGGAGACGTCCTTCGCGAGCTTGGCGAAATCCTCCCCCGCCCGCACCCGCTTGAGGACCTCCAGCACCTTGGCCTTGGCCTTTTCCTCGGCTTCGCTCCCCCCGACCGGAGGCACGCGGACGAGGATGTGAGCCACCTTCACGCGCCGCGGCTTCTCGAACTCGGCGACGTGTTCCTTGTAATACCGCTCCACTTCCGCGTCTGTCGCCGGCTTGATGAAAGTCTTCGGGCTCAGGAGCACGTACTGGAGCCGCCGCCGTTCGGGCTCCTGGAACCGGAGCGCGTTCTTCTTCAGGAAGTCCTCCAGCTCCGCGTCGGTCACCTTGACGTCCGTCATGAGGGGGGAAATCTCAACCTGGGCCCAGGCGGCCCGGACCTTCTCCCGCCCTCGTACGCCTGGCGTATCTCCGCGTCGGAAACCTTTACCCCCCCCTTGACGGTGGCCTCCATCTTCTTCCGAACGATCTCCCGCCGCTGATCGGCCTCGAAGGTGGCCGGGTCGATCTTGGCGCGGTTCAGGAGGGCCGCGTAGCGATCCCGCGAGAACTTGCCGTCCTCCTGGAAGGCGCGGATGGCCTGGATCTTGGCCCGCAGCTCTTCGTCGCCCACCTGGATCCCCTCCGCCTGGGCGCGCTGAAGGACCAGCACCTCGTCCACCAGGAAGTCCACGACCTGCTGGGAGATCCCGAGGCGCTCGGCGGTCTCGGTGGTGAAGCGGTCTTTGAAGACCTGGCGGTAGAACTCGAGGTAGGAGCGGTAGAGGCGCTGGTAACGCTCGATGGGAATCTCCTCACCGTTGACCGTGGCCACGGCGTTGGAGTCGCCGCCCGTGATGCTCCCCTTTCCCCAGACGAAGAAGGAGGTGCCGATGAAGGCGGCGATCACCACCCACAGGGTGATCGAGAGAACTTTCAGGTTCCGTCTCAGTGCCTGGATCATCGGGGGTTCTCGGAACCCTTCAAGCCTACCACATGCGCCGAGAGGCTAGAAGCCGAAGAGGGGGCGGAGCCACGGCAAGGCGACGTACACGAGGAAGGCCAGCGTGGCGACGTACATCATCGGGTCCATGGCGATGGTGGCGAGCCCGGCCACGAGACACGTGGCGGCCAGCGTGGGGGCGAACGGCGGGCCTTGCCCCTCGAGCCCCTTGATCCCCGCGAAGGAGAGGATGGCCGGGTTGACGAAGATGATGTAGGCCATCACCATGAACGTGGTGAGGCCGCCCATCAGCTCGGCCCCGACCGTGGTGCGGCGCTCGCTCAGGCCGAAGAAGCGGTCAAGCATCCTCGGGCACGACGCGCCGGGCCAGGGTGATGAACCCGGTATGCGCCACCATCCGGTGGAACGGGCGGACCGACGGCCCCTCGATGTTCCACGGGCGGACCAGCGTCTCGAAGGTCTCGACGAGCCCGTAGGCCGGATGCCGCTGGAGGGCCTCGGCGACCTGCTGGGACTGGATGATGGTCGGCACGTAGCAGAGGAAGATACCTCCGGGGCGGAGGGGCTTGAGGACAGGCTCGACGAGCCGCCAGGGCTCCGGCAGATCCAGGATCACCCGGTCCACCGGCTCCTCGTCCGCCAGCCCCTCCTCCACGGGCCCAAACCTCACCGCCAGGTTCGTGACCTCCCCCATCCGCGCGTGAATGTTGGCCAGCGCCCGGCGGGCGAACTCCTCGCGCTGCTCGTAGGTGATGACCTTGCCCTCGGGCCCCACCACCCGAAGCAGCGCCAGCGTCAGGGCGCCCGACCCTGTGCCAGCCTCCAGCACGCGACACCCCGGATAGACGTCGGCCCAGAACAGGATCATCGCCAGGTCCTTCGGGTAGATCACCTGGGCGCCGCGAGGCATCTCGAGGACGTACTCGGCCAGCGTGGGACGGAGGGCCAGGTGCCGCAGGCCGAGGGACGACCGCACCCAGCTCCCGTCCGGGTGGCCGATGATGGCGTCGTGGGGGATCCAGCCGCGGTCCGAGTGGAAGGTCTCGCCTTTTCTCAGGGTGAGGAGGTGACGCTTCCCCCGCTGGTCGATGAGGAGAACCTGCTCGCCGTCCTGGAAGGCTTCGAGGACGCTCATCGCGCGATCCGACGCAAGTTATAGCACATGGCGCCCCGTGGAGGAAAGTCGCCGATCACGCGCGGCGGGGCTCGGGGAGAAACAGCGCCACGACGAACCCGGCCAGCGGCATCAGCGCCGAAATCCAGAGCGCGCTCATCAGCCCCAGGTGGTCCGCCACCCAGCCGAGAGCCACGGCCCCGATGCCGCCCGCGCCGATGGCGAAGCCCACGATGAGCCCCGACGCCATGCCGGGGTTGCGCGGCATGTAGGCCTGCCCCAGCACGACCGACACCGTGAAGGTGGACACCAGCACGAACCCCAGCGCCCCGAGGAGGATGAAGCTCAGCACCCCCCGGACCAGGAGGAAGCCGATGGCGATGGGCGTCGCGAGGAGGAAGACGCTGACGACGTAGCGGCGCATGCCCACGCGGTCGGCGATGGGACCGGCGACGAGGGTGCCCAGGGCCCCGGCGCCCAGGAAAACGAAGAGCAGCGTCCCGATCATCCGCGGGTCGCCCCCGAGCACGTCCAAATAGTAGAACGGGACGAACGTCGTCAGGCCGAGCTGGGTCCAGGACCGAACAGTGACGACCAGGATGAGGAGCGTCATCGCGGCGACCATGGTCCGGCCGGCGGGCGCCACGGCCGACTCGGTGCGAGACGCCGACGGCACCGAGAGCCGGGGGAGGACGCCGGTCAGCAGCGCCGCCACCAGGACACCGGGAAGGAGGAGCCCGAGGCTCCCCCAGAGCCCGAGCCCTGTGACGAGCGCCGTAATGAACGGGGGACCGATGGAAATCCCGATATTGCCCCCCGTGGAGAAGATCGACAATCCCGTCGCCTTCCGGTCACCGGCGACTCGAGTCGCGGTGCGATACCCCTCAGGGTGGTACGCGGCGATCCCGAAGCCCGACACGAGCACGAGGAGCAGCACGACCCCGTAGGACGGGGCGAGGCCGGTCAGCGCGAACCCGAGCGACGAGAGGAAGACGGAGAGCGGCAACAGCCAGCGCCGGGTGGTCTGGTCGGCGAGGTAGCCGAAGAGGGGCTGGGTGAGGGACGACGTCACGTTGGCCATGAGGACGATGGCGCCCGTGGCCGCGTAGGAGAGATCGAGCGCCGTCCGGAGAAACGGCAGCAGCGCGGGGAGCGACCCCTGGTTGGTGTCGACGACGAAGTGCCCCAGGGCCAGGAGGCCCAGCAGCCGCATATCGGGCTTGACGCGCTCCGCCGCGGCGGCGACGGGAGGTGGCATAGGGACGGCGGCGGCGGTCCGGTCCGGGGTCATGAGCCTCTATGCTACACTAACTCCGCCATGGGCGTCCCGCTGAAGGTCGAGGCACTCGGCCACGTCTCGCTCTTCGTCAAGGACCTGGAAGCGTCCATTCGCTTTTACCGGGATGTCCTCGGGTTGAAGGACGTGGGAAGAGGGAAGAACGGCAGGATCGCGTTCTTCTCGGCCGGCCCGCATCACCACGACCTCTCGATCGAGGCCGCGAGGGTCGACGGGCCGGAACGGCCGCGGGGCGCGGCGGGACTCTACCACATCGCCTTCCAGGTCGGCACCACGCGCGAGGCGCTCGACGCGGCCCGCCGCTGGGTGGAGGCCCACGGGCTCGGGCCCTTCGGCGAAATGAACGCGAGCGAGAGCGCGTCGTTCTCGATCCACGACCCCGACGGCCACGAGATCGAGCTCTACGTGGACCTCCGCGCCGGCTGACGCACCTGCCAGATCGCGGCGGTTCCCGCCAGGAGCGCCACTACCACGAAGCCGAAGGCCCAGAGGTAGCTCCCCGTCAGGTCGAAAATCGCTCCCCCGGCCCAGGCCCCGATCGCCTCGCCGGGCCCGGTGGCCAGCACGATCCAGCCGTAGATCGTGCCGAAGCTCGCCCCCGCGAAAATATCCGCCGTCCGCGCCGCCGTGACGATCCCGCTCGACCCCTGCGCCAGGCCGTAGAAGAGGACGTACCCGACGAGCCAGCCAGGCCAGCCGGTCCACACCAGGAGCCCCAGGTTCCCGATCCCCACGGCGGCGCTGGTGTACGTGAGCGTGAGCGTCGGCGCGCGCCCGAGCCGGTCGGCGAGCCACCCGGTCAGCAGCCGCCCGGCCAGGCTCACCAGGCTCACGGTGCCGAGGGCGGTGGCCGCGGCGGCGGGAGAAACCCCCGCGCCCACGGCAAAGGCCAGCATGTGGACGTTCATGAGCGGGAAGGCCATCGCAGAGAAAAAGCGAACGGCGACGAGCCACCAGAAGCCGGATGTCCGCGCGGCGCGCGTGAGGGTCCAATGGTGGTCAAGCAACAGGCGCCCGGCCTCTCGCCCGCCCGGCGCCGGCGCCGTCTTACGTTCCGGCACGGAGGGGGGAACACGCTGGAAGGCGTTGGCGGGGATCAGGATGGCCACAAGGAGACCCGCCCAGAGGGCGAGCGTCGTCCGCCACCCATAGCGCGCCACGACGGCCTGGGCGAGCGGGATGAAGAGGAAGGCGCCGAAGCCGGTGCCCAGGTCCGCCGCGGCGATCGCCCGGCCGCGCGCCCCCGGATACCAGAGCGCCGCCACGACCATGTTGGGCTGGCTCCCGAGCGCCGAGAGGCCGAGGCCGGTGAGGATCCCGTAGGTCAGCAGCAGGCCCGGCAGGCTGCCGGCCCGGCTCGCCAGGAGGAGCCCCAGGGCCGCGAGCAGCGCCCCGCCCTGGAACAAGCGGCGCGGCCCCAACCGGTCGAGGGCGTAGCCGATCGCCGGCCCGCCGAACCCTCCGAGGAGCAGCACCGCGGATTGGACGGTCGCAACCTCGGCGCGGGAGGCTCGGAAGTCCTGGATGAGCGGCAGGTAGAGCACCGCGAAGGCCATGACGATCCCGTTCTGAACCGCCATGGTGAGCGCGGCGATCGCCACGCTCCCCGGCCCGCGCGCGGCGCGCGCGTGACTCACACTAGGCGAAGAACGGCGCGAGCACCAGCGCGGCGCCCCCGGCCACCACTGAGGCGATCTGGCCGGCCGTGTTGGCTCCCGCCGCGTGCATGAGCAGATGGTTCTGCGGGTTGGCTTCGAGTCCCACCCTCTGGACGACGCGCGCACACATGGGGAAGGCGGAAATCCCAGCCGCCCCGATCAGGGGGTTGATCCTCTTCCCGGAGGCGAGATACATCCCTTTGCCAAGAATCAGCCCGGCGGCCGTGCCCAGGGCGAAGGCCACGACCCCCATGACGTAGATCATGATCGTTTCCAGCCGCAGGAAGTCCCGAGCCACCATCATGCCCCCCACGGTGAGCCCGAGGAGGATCGTGACGATGTTGGCCATCTCGTTCTGGGCCGCTTGCGAGAGCCGTTCGAGCACTCTCGACTCCCTCAGGAGGTTGCCGAACATGAGGGTACCGATCAGGGGAGTGGCCTTGGGAGCGATGAGTCCCACGACGAGGATGGTCACGATCGGGAACAAGACGCGGGTGCGCCGGGACACTTTCTGCGCTCGAGTGGGCATCGCAAGCCGCCGCTCCGCTTCTGTCGTGAGCGCCCGCATGATGGGCGGCTGGATGATGGGCACCAGGGCCATATAGGAGTAAGCCGCCACCACGATGGCGGGCGTGTACTTGGAGCCAAGCATCGTGGCAACGTAGATGGAAGTGGGGCCGTCGGCGGAGCCGATGATGCCGATCGAGATCGCATCGTTGAAGCTGAAGTCGAAGAGGCGGAGGCCGCCATCGCCCAGGAAGTAGGCCAGGAAGAACGTGCCGAAGATCCCGAATTGGGCGGCTGCGCCCAGGAAGACGGTGTACGGACGCTCCAGCAGGGAGCCGAAATCGATCATGGCTCCCACCCCGATGAAGATGAGGAGAGGAAAGAGCTGCGTGTCGATGCCGGCTTTCCTCAGCACGGCGAGGAGGCCACCCGCTTCGGTGAGCCCGCCGAGGGGGACGTTCGCCAGGATGACTCCCATTCCGATGGGAACGAGGAGCACCGGCTCCACCTGCTTGGCGATACCCAGATAGATGAGGAGGCCGCCGAGCCCGAGCATGACGGCGGCCTGCCAGGTCAGGGCGAAAACGCCCAGAAGCTCGCCTTCAAACATCCCCCCCCCTTGTCGCTTGGGCTCTGGCCTCCGGCTTGGGCCTGAGCCAGCGGTTCAGGGCGGTCATCACCAGGACGAGGAGGCTCAACGTGGCGAAGACGATGGCCATGGCCGGCCAGGACGAACCAGGTGGCTTTGAGCACCAAGGGATCCTAGGGTGACGCCTCGATGACGGCCAGCGGATCCCCAGCCTCGACAGTCTGGCCGGGGGACATATGGAGCGCCTTGACCGTGCCGCCCACCGGGGCCACTATGGGGAGTTCCATCTTCAACGCCTCGAGGACGCAGATGCGGTCTCCCGCGGCCACGCGCTTTCCCTCTTCGACGTGAACCCGGAGTATTTTCCCTGGCGCGGGAGCCTCGACAATGTGTTCAGCCATTGCGTCCTCCCTCCTCTTTTCTGGGCTTCCGTACTTGGCCCCGTAGTTTCGCACCGGCGTCAATCGGTCTGTCGAGGCTCCGCGGCACCGTACCACGCGCGGGCCAGCCAGTCAAACTCGACGCCCTCGCAAGCTCCGGATCGTTTGCCTTCCGTCGCCGTGGTATTATCATACCGCCCTTGGCGGACACGCGAACCGGGAGGACCGAGGATATGTCTTTCGAGTTGTCTGCCGAACTGAAAGCCCTCGTGCAAATCGCCCGGGACTTCGGCGCTGAAAAGATCGCGCCGTTCGTCAAGAAGTGGGACGAAGAGCACTATTTCCCCTATGAGGAAGTCATCAAGCCCATGGCGCAGCTGGGCTTCTTCGGCACGGTGATCCCCGAGGAGTACGGGGGAAACAATATGGGCTGGCTCGCGACCATGATCTTGTCCGAAGAGATTGGCCGCGCCTGCAGCTCCCTCCGCGTCCAGATCAACATGCAAGCGGTGGGGTGCGCGTTTCCGATTCTTCGGTACGGGTCCGAGGCACTCAGGCGGAAGTACATCCCCAGGCTGGTCAGCGCGGACTCTATGGGGGGGTTCGCCATCACCGAGCCCACCGCGGGTTCCGATGTGATGGCCCTGCGATCCACCGCCACGGACAAGGAAGACCACTGGCTCCTGAATGGATCGAAGACGTGGATCTCCAACGCGCCCCTCGCCGACGTGGTCATCTACTACGCCTACACGGACCGAGGCGCGCGCGGCAAGGGGCTCTCCGCGTTCGTCGTCGAGCTCAAGAACGTCGATGGGGTCACCACCTCCGATCTGGACAAGCTGGGGTCGCATTTGTCGCCCACCGGGGAGATCACGCTGACGAACGTGCGAATCCCCAAAGAGAACATCCTCGGCAAGCCGGGCGACGGGACCAGGATCGTCTTCGGCTCGCTCGACCAGACTCGCCTCTCGGCGGCCGCAGGCGCGGTCGGCCTCGCCCAGGCGTGCCTGGATCAGGTGACCAAGTACTGCAACGAGCGGGAGCAGTTCGGGCAGCCGATCGGCCAGTTCCAGATGAACCAGGACATGGTGGCGCAGATGGTCAGCGAGATCGAGGCGGCCCGGCTGATGGTCTACCGGGCGGCCTGGCAGAAGGATCAGGGCAACCTGGGGAACACGCTGGAAGTGGCCCAGGCGAAATACCTGGCCGGCGAGGTGGTGACAAAGGCCGCCAACTACGCCATGCGCATCCTCGGCGCCTATGGCTACTCGACCGAGTATCCCGTCGCCCGCTATTACCGGGACGCACCGACCTACTTCATGGTCGAGGGCTCGGCCAACATCTGCAAATCGATCATCGCGCTGGATCAGCTCGGCTATCGCAAAGCGAACCGGTAAGCGGAGGGGAACGGCGTATGCGCCCGTACTTCGAGAAGATGGATGCTCTCGGCAAGCCGCTCAAACGGGCCGAGATCGAGGAGATGGCCGAAAACCGCGACCAGATCGCGGCCGTGCTCAAGGAGCTGGACGCCGAGGTGAGCCGCGTGAAGAGCGCGGGGCTGCCCGCCGAGAAGGTCCACGAGCGGGGCGAGCTGACGGTCTGGGACCGGATCGAGTACCTCGTGGATCCCGGGACGTTCTGCCCCCTGCACACCCTCTTCAATCCGCGCCAGAACGAGGAAGGCACGACCGGGGTCGTGGATGGGCTGGCCCGGATCGGCGGCAAGTGGTGCGTCCTCATCGGGTTCGACAACAAGGTCATGGCCGGGGCGTGGCTGGCCGGGCAGGCCGACAACAACCTGCGGGTCACCGACCTGGCCAAGCGTCTCCGGGTGCCCCTGGTCTGGCTGGTCAATTGCTCCGGGGTCAAGCTGACGCAACAGGATGAGGTCTATCCCGACCGCAGAGGCGGCGGCACCACGTTTTTCCGGCACGCCGAGCTGGAGAAACTCGGCATCCCGGTCCTGGCCGGGATCTACGGGACGAATCCGGCCGGCGGGGGCTATCAGAGCATCAGCCCGACGATCCTGTTCGCCCACAAGAACGCCAACATGGCCGTCGGGGGCGGAGGGATCGTCAGCGGCATGAGCCCCAAGGGCTCGTTCGACGAATCCGGGGCGGAACAGATCATCGAGGCCGCGCGCCGTTTCAAGGAAGTTCCCCCGGGGAGCGCCCACATTCACTACGACTCCACCGGCTTCTTCGGGGCCGTGTTCGAGAAGGAGACCGAGGTTCTCGATGCGCTCAAGGAGTGCATGGCCCAGATCCCGGCGTATCACCCGAAGTTCTTCCGGGTCGCCGCGCCAGCCGAGCCGAAGTATCCGCTCTCGGACCTCGCCTCGATCGTCCCCCTCAACCCGAAGGCCGTCTACAGCATCGAAGACGCGCTGGCCCGCCTGGTGGATGGAAGCGAGCACCTGGAGTTCCGGCCGGGCTTCGGCCCGGAAGTGTACACCGGTCTCGTCAAGGTCGACGGGTTCCTGGTCGGGGTGATCGGCAACCGCCAGGGCCTTCTGGGGACCAACTATCCGGAGTACACCGCCGAGTACATCGGCATCGGGGGCAAGCTCTATCGGCAGGGCCTGATCAAGATGAACGAGTTCGTGACCCACTGCGGGCGGGACCGGGTACCGATCATCTGGTTTCAGGACACGACCGGGATCGACGTCGGGGACACCGCCGAGAAGGCCGAGCTGCTCGGCCTGGGCCAATCACTGATCTACTCCATCGAGCAGACCGATCTGCCGATGATGCTCGTGGTGCTCCGGAAAGGCACGGCCGCCGCCCACTACATCATGGGTGGCCCCACCGCCAACAACCACAACGCGTTCACGCTCGGCACGCCCACCAGCGAGATCTACGTCATGCACGGGGAAACGGCCGCGGTCGCCTCGTTCTCCCGGCGGCTCGTCAAGGAGAAGGCGGCCGGGCGACCGCTGAAGCCGGTCATCGATCAGATGAACGCGCTGGCCAGGCAGTACCGCGAGCAGTCCCGGCCGATCTACTGCGCCAAGCGTGGATTCGTGGACGAGGTCGTGCGCTTCGAGGAGCTCCGCCGCTACATGGTCGCCTTCGCCGGCTCCGCCTATCAGAATCCGCAGTCCATCTGCCCCCATCACCACATGATGCTGCCCCGGCTGATCCGGTCCCAAATCGTCAAAGGGCTGGACCGACCCAAGAAGGCACGCGGATCGTCAGCGTGAGGGCGCCGACAGGGACGCGAGGAGGCCAAACAGCTGCCTCGTCAGCTCCTCATGCTCTATCACATTATTCGGATAGATATCCAGCGCCTGCATTTCGTACAGCGGGCGCGTCGCGACCGGCCCACCGGGTTCGTACGCGCTGACATCGAGCGCCTGGAAGCACGAGCGCCCCTCTCCGGGACGATCGGTGACGAAGATCACGTAGAGGTTGGGCCACTTCGCCTTGCTCTTTGCCAGCAGGCTTTTTGCCCCTCCACGCTCCTGGAGCGCCAGGTAGCGCGGCAGGTCCGCCCGGTACTTCACCTCGATCATGAAGGTCCCGTACACGCGCGGCGCGTCGCGACTGCCCAGATTCTCCTTCAGCACCAAGAAATCCGGGACGAAATCGTCGTCCTTACCGAGCTTGAGCATCCCCCGCAGGTCGCGCTCCCTCCCGAACCGCGTCATCCGGTAGAGGGCTCTCCTGAACATGGATTCGACGAGTGCCTCGGCGATCCGCCCTTTGATGGAACGAAGATCGGGACCTTTGCGACGGCGTGTCACGGGGAGGGAGACCGTCTCACACGTTGGTGGGGATGGCGGGGGCGTCCTCGCCCAGCGCCTGCTCCAGGGCCTGGGCGAGGTCTCTGTCGTGCTCGTGGCTCGCCGCGAAAATCCGGCACTGGGCCACCTTCCCCGGGAGATACCGGAACAACTCCGTGAGCCGCTCCTTGGAGACCTGCCGGGTGGCCGAGTCGTAAATGTAGATCTGGCGGTCGCCCATCGCCAGCGGGTTCAGGGGGCGCGGATCCTGGAGCGCCATGTCGATCTTGAAGGGGAAGCGCTTCAGCGGCGCCGGCAGCCGGTCCCGGACGCGCGCTTCCACCTCCTCGGCTTTCACGAAGTCCACCCCGCGCTGGAGCTGGTACTTGTCCAGGACGACCTCGTGGGACATCCGCCACTTGAGCCGCCGGTCCAGGATCTGGCGCCACTCCGCCCCGAGCGCCTTCCGCTCCGCATCCTCCGCGTCGTGCCAGCGCCCCACCTCTTCCAGGAGCGTCCACTCCGTCAGGTGGAGGTAGGGGTGGAGCTCCTTCCGCAGGTCGTACGGAAACACGATCTTCATGGTGTCGCGAAAGATCTCCTTCAGGTGGAGGTCGATGCCGCGCGTGGTCCGGTGGTAGTACACGTTGGTGTACATGTAGAACCGGGCGTTGAGGAACATAATGAAGGCCTGCGTGCCCCCGCGGTCCAGGGTCAGCCCCTCCTCGGTGAAGAAGGAGTAGTAGATGATCCGGTCGATGTCGATGGGGCCCACCGCCACGCCGCACATGTAGGAGTCGCGGAGCACGTAATCCATGTTGTCCGCGGTGTAGATGCCCGAGAGGATCGGCTTCAGGAAGGAGAGCCACCGGGGGTGGCCGGCCTCGGGGCGGGTGAAGGCTTTCCCCATCAGGTAGCAGATCCAGTCGGGATCGATTTCCTCGCCGGAGGCGAAGGGACCGGCCGGGCTCCGCCTGAGCCCCCGGATGGTGTCGCCCAGCTCTTCCCGGATGATGCGCTGGCCGACCATCTCGTGGGTCAGGTCGAAGTCCACCAGGAAGTTGTCGTCGAAGAAGTGCCCGAAGGGGCCGTGGCCCACGTCGTGGAGGAGGCCCGCCATGCGGAGCAGCTCCTCGACCAGCGCCGGCGACGGGCAGTCGGGGAAGACGGCCTTGAGCGAGGGGTAAAGCTGCTGGCCGAACCGGCCGGCCAAGTGCATGGCGCCCAGCGCGTGCTGGAAACGGCTGTGCTCGGCGGCGGGGAACACCCAGCGCGCCGACTGGAGCTGCGGGATCCGCCGGAGGCGCTGGACCCACGAGGTGTCCATCAGGTCCTGCTCGGTCGCCTCCCCCGGCACGCCGTCCGGCCGCGTGTAGAGGATGTAGCGGTGAATCGGGTCGGCGATGAGCCCGCGTCCCTGGTAGGTGTCCGCCCCTTTCATGCCGCTAGGGCCCCGTGGTGTGGAAGAACTGGTAGCGGTCCGCCGGCCGCACGGTGATGGCCTCGAAGCGCGAGCCGCGCAGCACCACCACGGTGAGCTCCTGGCCGACCTCGGCCCCCCAGAGCCGGGTGTAGAACTCTTCCTGGCTCACGACCTTCTCGCCGTTGACGCGCACGATGACGTCACCGCGCTGGAAGCCCGCCCGTCCCGCGGGCCCCACGGGGGAGATGCCCACGATCACCACGCCGCCGTTCTCGACGGGCAGGGTGTAGAGCCCGAGCCAAGGCCGCGGCTTCCGGCTCGCGACCCGGCCCTTCTGGATCAGCTCGTCCTTTCCCGGGAGGAACTTCTCGATGGGAATAGCCAGGTTCACGGCCGGGCGCTCGCCCAGCCGGAGGGAGGTGATTCCGATGACCTCCCCGTTGACGTTCACCAGCGGGCTTCCCCCGAAGGCCGGGTTGTACGGAGAGACGACGAAGGCCCGATCCAGCATGTACTCCCAGTAGCCGGCGAACCTGCGGATCTCCGTGACGCTCCCGCTCGTGACGACCAGGTCGTTGTCCGCATCCACCCCGACGGTGGCAGTCGCCTGGCCGACGCTGACGCCCGATGAATCTCCAACAGTCGCCGCGGGCCACGGCCCCGGCCCGTCGAGCTTCACGACGCCGAGGCCGACCTCCAGATCGAGCCCGACCAGCTTGCCCGGCACGGTCCGCCCGTCGCGCAGGGACACTTCGATGCTCCCCGCGTCCAGCAGGACGTAGCTCACGGTCAGCGCATAGCCCACGGGGTCGAAGATGACGCCACTCCCCCAGCGCTCCGGGCCGAGCGTCAGGACCGACGGGCGGTTCCGCGGGACCTGGACCTTGATCCCCACCACGGCGGGCTCGACCCGCTGGACGTAGGAGGGAACGGCGGGGGCGGTCTTGGGATCGGGCTTCTGCTCGGTGCCGCGCGGCGCGGCCCCCAGGGCGAGCGGGAGCGCCAGGAGGAGGACAAGCGCCGGGGCCATGCGTCTCATGACCGACCTCTTCATCACTGCCGTTAGTCTACCCCGCCGCGTCGGGGTGGGCCAGATACTCTCGGAGGGCGTCGGCCCACCGGCGGAGCGGCGGCCACCCCTCGAGCTCCCAGCAGTAGTTTCTGAGGATCGAGTTCCGGGGGCGCGGGGCCGGGCGCCGGAGGTCCTTCGACCCGATCGGCTCCAGGCGCGTGCCCCTGAGTCCGGCGTTCTCCACGATCGCGGCGGCAAAGCGGTACCACGAGCAGGAGCCGCTGTTCGTCACATGCCAGACGCCGTAGTGCGGCGCGCTGATGAGGCGGGAGACGCCCCGGGCCAGGTCGCGAGTGTAGGTGGGCGAGCCGACCTGGTCGTCCACCACCCTGAGCTCCTCGCCGGCCCGCGCCTTGGCCAGGATGGTCTTCACGAAGTTCTTCCCGCCCGGGCCGAAGAGCCAGGAGGAGCGAACGATCCAGTGGCGGGGCGTCAGGGTCTGGACGTAGCGCTCGCCGGCCAGCTTCGAGGCGCTGTAGCACGAGATGGGGTTCGGCGCGTCGAACTCGGTGTACGGGTCGGGCTTTTCGCCGTCGAACACGTAGTCGGTGGAGATGTAGCAGCAGGCCGCGCCGGTTTCCTGACAGGCCACGGCGACGTTGCGGCTGCCGAGCGCGTTGACGCGCCAGGCGCGGTCCGGATCGCGCTCGCAGCCGTCCACGTCGGTCCACGCCCCCGCGTGGATGACCGCCTGGGGCCGGGCGCGGCCGAGCGCGGCCAGGGTCGCGCCGAGATCGGTGAAGTCGAGATCAGCGCGGGCGAAGGCCGCGACGTCATGCTCGGGGCTCAGGGTTTCCCTGAGCGCCCGGCCCAGCATCCCCCCCGCGCCCGTGATGAGGATCTTCATGCGCCGCTGGCGTACTGCCTGGCGTAATAGGCCTTGAACTCGCCCGACTTGATGGGCCGCCACCAGGCCTCGTGCTCCTGGTACCAGCGCACCGTCTCCGCCAGCGCCGCCCCGAACTCGTGGGCCGGCTTCCAGCCGAGGGCCCGGATCTTGTGGCAGTCGAGCGCGTAGCGGCGGTCGTGGCCGGGGCGGTCCTTCACCGGCTGGATCAGGCTCTCGGGCTTGCCCAGGAGCCGGAGGATCTGGCGCGTCAGGACGATATTCTCCACCTCCGTCCCGCCCCCGACGTTGTAGACCTCGCCGGGCACCCCCGCGTGGAGCACCAGATCGATGGCGGCGCAGTTGTCCCGGACGTAGAGCCAGTCCCTCACGTTCTTCCCGTCCCCGTAGAGCGGGAGGGGGCGGTCCTCCAGCGCGTGGGTGATGAACAGGGGGATGAGCTTCTCCGGGTACTGGTTCGGTCCGAAGTTGTTCGAGCTCCGGGTGATCAGCACGGGCAGCCGGTGGGTCGTCCAGTAGGCGCTGACGAGCAGATCCGCGCCGGCCTTCGACGCCGAGTAGGGGTTCGAGGGCCGGAGCGGCGCGCTCTCCTTGGCGGCGCCGCGCTCGATGGAGCCGTAGACCTCGTCCGTCGAGATCTGCACGCAGCGGGAAATCCCGAGTTCCCGCGCCGCCTCCAGCAGCGTGAAGGTCCCCAGCACGTCCGTCTTCAAGAACTCGTCCGCTCCCAGGATGGACCTGTCAACGTGACTTTCGGCCGCGAAATTCAGCACGGCGTCCACGCCGCGCATCGCCTCGCGGACCGCCGCCCCGTCGCAGATGTCGCCGCGGACGAAGCGGTAGCGCGAATCGCCCTCCACGTCCCGGAGGTTCTCGAGATTGCCGGCGTAGGTGAGCTTGTCCAGGTTGACGACGGAATCGCCGGGGTACTTCCGGAGGATGTGGCGGATGAAGTGGGAGCCGATGAAGCCGGCACCCCCCGTGACCAGGAGCTTCACGCGCCCCCTCTACTCCCGCCCGGTCTCCCAGAGGTCGGCGCCGGCGAAGTCCCAGGGCAGGCGCCCCTCGTCCGAGGTCTCCGGGGCGGGGGCAAAGTGCGTGTCCGTGAAGTAGACGATCCGGCCCCGCGCCGGCGCCAGGTTTCGACAGCCATGCGCGACCCCAGGCGGGATCAGCACCAGGCGAGAATGGCCATCGCCCAGCACCAGGCGCATGCGCACCCCTTCAGTGGGCGAGCCGCCCCGCACATCCACGAGCCCCAGGAGGATCTTGTCCCCGGACGGGACGAACCAGACGTCGGTCTGCCGCCGGTGGAGGTGAAAGGCCTTGATCGCTCCCGGCTCCAGCTCGCTGTAGTTCACCTGGGCCAGGACGAAGCCGCCCAACGCCGCGCTGACGGCGGCCGTGAAGCGGCCGAGCTCGGTGAAGGAGCCGCCGTCGTCGGTGTGGCGGTGGAGCTCGACGACCTCCACGCCCTTGATCGAGGGTTTCGGCGTGTAGTCCTGGAGTCGGAACCGCCGCTGGGCCTCGCCGCTCAGCTCCATGGGCGCGCTCCCGCTCGGCTCAGACGAGGCCGACCTGCGACCGGTCGCCGAGCATGAGGTTGTAGGACTTGGGCTTGGACTCGGACCGGTAGATCACCACGTTGCGCCCGACCAGGCTGGACTCGATGCGCCCGCCGACGTCCGTGATGCTGGAGCCCTCCAGGATGATCGAGTGCTCCACCTCGCTGCCCCGGATCACCACCTGATCCCCCACCGCCGTGAAGGGGCCGACGTAGGCATTTTCGATGCTGGCCCCCTTGCCGATGATGGCCGGCCCGCGGACGACGCTCCTGACGATCTTGGCTCCTGCCTCCACGATGACCTTCCCGTGGATTTCCGAGGCCTCGATCTCACCCTCCACCCGCGGCTCGATCGTGTCCAGGATGATCCGGTTGGCCTCGAGCAGGTCCTCGAGCTTGCCGGTGTCCTTCCACCACCCCTCGATCACGTGCGGCCGCACCGTGCGGCCGGTGTCGATCAGGCGCTGGATGGCGTCGGTGATCTCCAGCTCGCCCCGGGCGGACGGCGTGATCGCCTTCACCGCCTCGAAGACGGTCCGGTCGAACATGTACACCCCGACCAGGGCCAGGTCGGAGGGCGGCCGGCTCGGCTTCTCGACCAGGCGCACCACCTTGCCGCCGGCCAGCTCGGCGACGCCGAATTGCTGGGGGTTGGGCACGTGGGCCAGGAGGATCTGGGCGTTCGGCTTCTCTTCGCCGAAGCGCTGGACGAGCGGCGCCAGCGTCTCCCGGATCAGGTTGTCGCCCAGGTACATGACGAACGGGTCGGCCCCGAGGTAGGGCTCCGACACCAGGACGGCGTGGGCGAGCCCGAGTGGCGCCTCCTGCTCGATGTAGGTGACGCGCACCCCGAAGCGGGCGCCGTCGCCGACCGCGTCCATGATCTCGCGCTTGGTGTCCCCGACCACGATGCCGATCTCCCGGATCCCGGAGGCGGCGAGGGCTTCGATCCCATAGAATAGGATCGGCTTGTTCGCCACCGGGACCAGTTGCTTGGCCGAGGTATACGTGATCGGGCGGAGGCGGGTGCCCCGGCCGCCGGCGAGGATGAGGCCTTTCATAGAAGTTCGCCTAAAATAAGGCGAGTATAGCAGGGGCCCTTGGGCGGCGACAAGGGCGATTGGAGAATGCCCTTGACTTGATCGGAAATGGTGGTATTCTCTTTTCGCAAATAGGGCAAGGAGTTAGAGAATGAAGACGCTGAGGGAGATGCTGGCGGAAGCCAGGCAGGCGATCCGGGAGGAAGGGCCGGAGGAGCTCCAGGCGCGCCTGGCTTCGGGCGAGCCCCTCGTCCTGATCGACGTGCGCGACCCGGACGAGTACCGCGACGGCTACATCGAGCCGGCGGTGAACATCAGCCGCGGCTTCCTCGAGTTCAGGATCGGGACCGCCGCCCCCGACCCCAGCGTCCCCATCATCCTCTACTGCCAGACGGGCCTCCGGTCGGCGCTGGCCGCCAAGGCGCTCAAGGACCTCGGGTTTCCCAACGTCATCAACCTGGCGGGCGGCTACCAGCGGTGGATCCAGTCCGGCCATCCGACCGTCAAGGACTCGCCGCTCACCACGGATCAGATCCAGCGCTACAGCCGCCATTTCCTCCTCGGCCAGGTCGGCGAAAAGGGCCAGCGGAAGCTCCTGCGCTCGAAGGTCCTCCTGATCGGCGCCGGCGGCCTGGGCTCGCCCACCGCCTACTATCTCGCCGCCGCCGGCGTCGGAACGCTTGGGATCATGGACGGCGATCGCGTGGACATCACCAACCTCCAGCGCCAGATCCTCCACCGGACTTCCGACATCGGCCGCCCCAAGGTGGAGTCGGCCACTGAGACGATCCGGGCCCTCAACCCCGACGTCACGGTCGTCCCCTACCCCCACCGCATCACCGTGGACAACATCGCGGAGATCATCAAGGACTACGACCTCATCATCGACGGCTCCGACAACTTCGAGACCCGGTACCTCGTCAACGACGCCTGCTACCTCCAGCGCAAGACCAACGTCCACGGCTCCATCTTCCAGTTCGAGGGAATGGCCACCGTGTTCGCCCCCGACCAGGGCCCCTGCTACCGCTGCCTCTACCCCGTGCCGCCGCCGGCTGGGCTCGTCCCCTCCTGAAGCGAGGCCGGCGTCCTGGGCGTGCTCCCAGGAGTGATCGGGCTGGTGCAGGCGACCGAAGCCGTGAAGCTGCTCGTGGGCTTCGGCGAGCCCCTGATCGGGCGCCTCTTGACGTTCGATGCGCTCGGCATGCGCTTCAGGGAAGTGAAGCTCCGGCGGGATCCGAACTGCCCGCTCTGCGGCAAGACCCCGACGATCACGGATCTCTCGATCCACGCGGAGGGCGCGGGCCAGGCCTGCGCCATCGGCGATAACGGCCAGGGCACCTCCGCAGCCGCCGGAGCCCCCGCGGCCAAGCCCGGCAGCTAGCCTCCCGCGGCCGTGTCCCGGAGCCTGGGCCCGAGCCTGCCCGCCGAGGTGCTGGCGCGTCTGTCGCAGGCGGAGCTCGCGGCCCACCTCGGGAAGGCAATTCCGCTCATCACCCTCGACGCCGAAGGGCGACCCCACCCGATGCTCCTCTCCTCCCTCGAAGTCCGCGCCGCCGATCCGCGGACGATCCGGATCGTGATCGGCACCGGGAGCCGGAGCGCGCGAAACCTGGCCGAGCGGCGGGTCGCCACGCTCCTCCTCGTGGAGCCGGAGCAGACGGTGTACGTGAAGGCGCGGGCCCGGACGGGACCCCTCCTGCTCGAAGACCTGCCTGACTGCGGGCTCTTCGTCCTCGGAGTCGAGGACGTCCTCGAGGACGCGCCGGCAGAGTGGGAAAGCAGCCTCAGGATCAGCGGGGGGCTCCGCTACGCTCCCACGCCCTCCCTCGACGCGCCCTGGGCCCGCGCCATACTCAAGGCCCTGACTCAGGGACGGGGCTAGACCGGGAGCCTCAGGGAGTGGGACGGGGCCGAGGACGAGCAGGGGACTCCTGGCGGGCTGGCGGCTCCAGGTAGAGCCCCACCGTCACCGAGAGATCCTTCTCCTGCCCCTCGCGCACGACGGTCAGCTTGACGATCTTGCCCACCGGGGCCGTGGCGATCATCCGCTGGAGGTCGCGGGGGGTGTCGACCCGGGCGCCGTCCAGCGACAGAATCACGTCGTTGGCCTTGACGCCGCCCTTGTCGGCAGGCTCGCCCGGCATGACCCGGCGGATCACCACGCCCCGGGCCTCCTTCAGCCCGAGCTTGGCCAGATCCTCCTCGGAGATCTCGTCGATCCCGACCCCAAGCCACCCCCACTCCACCTTGCCCTTCTCGACCAGCTGGGGGAGGAGGGATTTCACGAGATTCACCGGGATCGCGAACCCGATGGAGCCGTTCCGGGCCGCCATGCTGTTGACGCCCACGACCTCGCCGGCCATGTTCACCAGGGGCCCCCCCGAGTTGCCGGGATTCACGGAGGCGTCGGTCTGGATGAAATCGAAGCCGGGGGCGGCGACCCGGAGGGGCGCGCCCTTGCGGCTGACGATCCCGAAGGAGACGGTGTGCTCGAGCCCAAAGGGATGGCCGAAGGCCAGGACGAACTCCCCGACCCGCAGGCGGTTGGAGTCGCCCAGCGGCAGGACGGGAAGCCCCCGGGCGCCGTCCATCTTCACCAGGGCCAGGTCCACGCGGGTGTCCTTGCCGATCAGCGTTCCCTCGAAGCGGCGCCCGTCCTGCAGGCGCACCTGGATGCGCGTGGCGTCGCCGACGACGTGGGCGTTCGTCACGAGGAGCCCGTCCTCGCGGATCAGGAACCCCGAGCCCGTCGTGCGCCGCGGCTCATCGGGCGGGCCCGGCTCGTGCCCCTCGCCGGCCGGCGGCTGGGCTCGCTGGACCCGCACCTGCACGAGCCCGGGCTTCAGGCGCTCGGCCAGCTGGCCGAGGTGGTCGTTGAGCCGGGCGATCTCGGCGGGGACGGCCCCGGCGGCGCCCTCCTGCCAGAGCGGACCCCCGGCCGGCGCGCTGGCCGCGCACCCCGCGAGCAAGAGAACTGCTACGACCCCAAGCGAGCTTCCCCTCCGGCGCATCCGAGCCTCCTCTTGAGCCACAGCTGTTATCCCCCAGTATAGCGCCACCCGCAACCCCCTAGCGCGAGACTTCCCGAAGGAGGTGACCCAGTTCGGGGAGGATGAGCTTCTCCAGGGCAAGGCGGCAGGCGTTGGGCGATCCGGGGAGGGAGAAGATGAGCCGGCCCTGCCGGACCCCGGCCTGGGCGCGGGAGAGCATCGCCGCCGCCCCGATCTCCGCGTAGGAGAGCAGGCGGAAGAGCTCCCCGAACCCCGGGAGGCGCTTGTCCAGCATGCCTTCCACCGCCTCGAACGTCGAATCGCGCGAGGCGATCCCGGTCCCGCCCGTCAGGATGAGCGCCTGAACGCGCGGATCTTCGCACGCCCGGCAAATCACGTCCCGGACCTGGCCAGGCTCGTCCTTCACGATGGCCGACTGGACGACCTCGTGCCCGGCCACCGTCAGAAGTTCCCGGATCAACTGCCCGCTCGTGTCGGTCTCGGCCATCTTCGAGTCGGAGATCGTAAGCACGAGGCAGGCGACACGCTTGGGCGCCCCGGCCTTGTGCTCCCGTGGAACGGACGCGGGGTCAGCCACTGGCGTCACGCCTCCGGCCCCCGCCGGTACGCCGCGTCCAGAATCTCGACCAGATGCAGGACCTTGATCGGGGAGCCCCTGGCCCGGAGCCCCTGGACGATCTGGATGATGCACCCGGGGTTCGCCGTCACCACCGCCGCCGCGCCCGTCGCGAGGATGTGCTGCACCTTCCGCTCCTGGAGGCGCGCGGCCATCTCGGGCTGGGTCAGGTTGTAGATCCCGGCCGAGCCGCAGCACCAGTCGGCTTCCTTGAGCTCGACGAGCGTGAGCCCCGGAATCTGGCCCAGCAGTTGCCGCGGCTGGTTCCTGATCTTCTGCCCGTGAATCACGTGGCAGGGGTCGTGGTAGGTCACCGTCATGGGCACCGGGGCCCGCGGCCCCCGGAGCGGCTCGCGAGCCAGAAACTCGGCGACGTCCTGGACCTTCAGCGAAAACGCCCGGGCCCGCTCGGCGTACACGGGGTCGTCCTTCAACAGGTGCCCGTAGGCCTTCATGTGGGCGCCGCAGCCCGACGAGTTCACCACGACGGCCTCGACGGACACGGCGTCGAACACGTCGATGGTCCGCCGCGCCAGCTCCTGGGCGCGCGCATGCTCGCCGGCGTGGGCGTGAAGCGCCCCGCAGCACGCCTGCTCGCGCGGAACACGGACCTCGACACCATTGAGCGCGAGGACCCGGGCCGTGGCGCGATTGTGAGCGCCGAAGACCACGGCCTGGACGCACCCGGTGAGGAGCCCGACGCGGCCGCGCCGCGCACCCTCCGCCGGAACGACTTCCGGCAGCCGCCCACGCTCACGCGCCGGCGGCAGATCCGGCAGGAGTGCCTCCCAGGCGGGGAGCCCCCCCGGCAGCAGCCGGAGGAGCCGTGTGGCGCGAACCAGCCGCTGGAGCCCGCTCCGCTGATAGATCCGGAGGGCCGAGGCCGCCAGCCCCAAGAGCCGGGGCCGGGGCAAGAGCAGGGCGAAGTTCACCCACCGGAAAAGCCGGCGCAGGGGCCCGCCCGGTCGCTGGCGCTCGATCTCCGCCTTCGCGGCCTCGATGAGCTGGCCGTAGGGGACGCCGGACGGGCAGACGGTCTCGCAGGCGCGGCAGCCCAGGCAGAGCGACAGGTGGTCCACCACGGATTCGGTCAGCGCGATGCGCCCCTCGGCCAGCGATTTGATCAGGACGATCCGGCCGCGGGGCGAATCCATCTCCGTCCCGAGCTCCGCGTAGGTCGGGCAGTAGGGCAGGCAAAGCCCGCAGTGAACGCACGTGTTGACCCCCTCGTCCACGCCCTCGAGCGTGGCGAGCCGATGGGTCGGGTCCAGAGGCTCGAGCGTCGCCGCGTGCGCCATCGTTCCCTCGGTCGCTAGATCCCGCCGACGAATCGACCGGGGTTGAGAATCCCCTTGGGGTCGAGCTGGATCTTGATGCGCTCCATGATCCTCCCGGCGGGGCCGGGGGGGTCCCACACCGCCACCTGCTCCTTGACCGCCAGCGGCGCGCGCTCCAGGACGGCGTGGCCGCCCGCGGCGCGCACCAACTCCCGCCATTCCCGGAGGGCGGCGATGACGGGTTGGGCCGACTCGCCGCCCCCGGCCAGCACCGCGGTCACGATGCCGACCGCCGCGTGGGCCCCGAAGGCGGCCCGGAGGCCGCAGCGCTGGGCCGCGGCCCCGGCCTGCTCGATTACCTCGGCCACCTGCGACGGGAGCACCGCCAGCCTGAGCTGCGCCGCCGCCTCGGGGAAGACGCGCCCGCCAAGCTCGCGCACACTCCGCCACGCCGCGTCCCGCGCTTCGGCCTCCAGCACCCGTTGCGCCACGGGCCCCGCGCCGGCCAGCAGCCGCCGGGCTTCCTCGCACTGCCACTCGACCTGCTCCCGCATGCCGTCGAAGCCCAGCAGCAGGGCGCCGCCCGTCTCCACGCCCGGCGCCAGCCCCACGCCCCGGAGCGCCTCGCCGTCCAGCAGGTCCACGGCCGACGGGATCAGGTCGGACGCCAGGACGAGCCTGACCGCCTGGCCGCAATCCTTCAGCCGCTCGAAGCACGTCAGGACGAGCCGGTCGTCGTCGGGCCGCGGCCGGAGCTTCACGGTCGCCTCGACGATGATCCCCAGCGTACCGAAGGAGCCGATGTAGAGCTTCGGCAGATCGTAGCCCGCCACGTTCTTGACGACCTTGCCGCCGCCCTTCACCACCGACCCGTCGGCCGCCACCACGGTGACGCCGATCAAGAGGTCGCGGGCCGTGCCATACAGATGCCGCCGCGGCCCCGAGGCATTGGCCGCCAGGATCCCACCGAGCGTCGCCTGCTCCCCGAAGGCGGGATCGAGCGAGAGCCACTGCCCCCGAGCCGCCAACCGCCCCTGGAGGGCGTCCAGCGTGATGCCCGCCTGGGACGTCGCCGTCAGGTCGCCGGGTTCGTGCTCGAGGAGCCGGTTGAGCCGGCGGAGCCCCAGCACCAGCCCCAGCCGCTCCGGCGGCGCCCCGATGGCGATCTTGGTGCCGCCCCCCCAGGGGGTGACGGCGATCCCCTCGTCCGAGGCCAGCGCCAGGAGCGCGCTGACCTCCTCCACCGAGCCGGGAAAGACGGCCGCCGCCGGGGTCCGGCCCTCAAGAACGTAGGGGGAGAGCTCGACTCCGGTCAGGACGGACTCGGCGCCGACGATTCCCCGGATCTTGTCGAGGAGCGCGGAGTGCACGACGCTAGAAGCGCTGGGCGAGGCCTTTTTCTTCGATCGGATGCGCGCGGTATGCGGGCCCCGTCTCCACGCAGGACTTCTTGGTCGGAAAGATCTTGCCGGGGTTGCAGAGCCCGCGCGGGTTGAAGGCCTCTTTCACCCGGTGCATCGTGGCCAGATCGGCGGGCGAGAAGATGAACGGCATGTAGTCCATCTTTTCGAGGCCGATGCCGTGCTCGCCCGAGATGGAGCCGCCCACCTCGGCGCACACCTTCAGGATCTCGGCCCCCGCCTGCACCACCCGCGCCTCCTCCCCCGGCCGCCGGGGATCGTACAGGATGTTCGGATGGAGGTTGCCGTCGCCCGCGTGAAAGACGTTCCCCACGCGGAGGTTGGCGGCCGCCACGATCTCGTTCACCCGGCGCAGCACGTACGGGAGCTTGGTCCGCGGGATGACCCCATCCATGACCATGTACGCGGGCGAGACGCGCCCGTAGGCCCCGAACGCCGACTTGCGCCCCTTCCAGAGGAGCTGCCGCTCGGCCTCGTCCTTCGCCGTGCGCACCTCGCGCGCGCCCGCCTCGCGGCACGCCGCCACCACGCGCTCGGCCTGCGCCTCCATCCCGGCCGCCAGCCCGTCCAGCTCGATGAGGAGCGCCGCGGCGGCATCGCGCGGGTACCCGCAGCCGAAGGCGTCCTCGACGGCCTGGATCGTCACCTGGTCGATCATCTCGAGCGCCGCGGGGACGAGGCCCCGGGCGATGATCGCCGACACCGCCTCCGAGGCCCGATCGATCTCGTCGAAGGCCGCCAGCACCGTCTTCACGGCCTGCGGCTTCTTGAGCAGGCGCACCACGATCTTCGTCGCGATGCCGAAGGTCCCCTCGGAGCCGACGAAGACGCCCGTGAGATCGTACCCCAGGGGGTCGCGGGTCTTCCCCCCGAGCCAGACCACCTCGCCGTCAGGGAGCACCACCTCCAGGCCGAGCACGTGGTTGGTCGTCACGCCGTACTTCAGCGTGTGCGGCCCGCCGGAATTGTTGGCGATGTTCCCGCCGATGGTGCAGGCCTGCTGGCTCGCCGGGTCGGGCGCGTAGTAGTAGCCGCGCGGGCCCACCGCCCACGACAGGTGCAGGTTCACCAGCCCCGGCTCGACCACCGCCAGCTGGTTGTCGTAGTCCACCTCGAGGATCCGGGTCATCCGCGAGAGCGCGATCACGAGCCCGCCTTCCGTCGGCAGGCACCCGCCGGAGAGCCCAGTCCCCGCCCCGCGCGCGACGAAGGGCAAGCCTTCCGCGTCGGCCAGCCGGACGAGCGCCGACACCTGCTGGGTGGACGTGGGGAAGACCACGAAGTCGGCCAGCGCCCGGAAGAGGGTCAGGCCGTCGGACTCGTACACCATCAGCTCCTGCGGATCGGTGAGCACGGCCGCCTTCCCGACGATCCCCTCGAGGGCGCGCCCGAGGGATTGCCGCCGGGATTCGGTGAGGGTGGTCATGGCGGGGATTATAGCACCCGCTCCGGGGCGGCTCAATGCGGCCGCGCGCTCATCGGCGTTGACACGCTGCGGCGAGCCGTGAGATACGTGGAATGTTGTTCTCTATCTCCCAAGAGGAGGCCCTCATGTCCCTCGGTCCTCGGTTGGGCCGGCTCGCGCGCCGGACGCGGTGCGCGCCGGCGCTCCTCGCCCTCGTCCTGCTCCTGTCCCTTCCCCACCCGGTGACGGCCGATCTGACGCTGTCGTCCACCGACGAGCGCCTGCTGCGGCAGGGGCGCATCCTCTTCAAGAGCGAGATTCCGGCCGGGGGCTCCGCCGGCGGCGCCATGGGGGGAACCGCTCTGGCGCTGCTCCAGGCCGACCCCGACACCGTCTGGCGGACGCTCGTGGATTTCCCCGGCCACGCGGGGTTGTTTCCCCGGGTGAAGGAGAGCGCGGTGCTCGAACGCGGCGGCGATCGCACCCTCGTCCGCTACCGCGTCGCCGTGGGCCCGTTCGCCTTCCGCTTCCACGTCAACAACTACGCCGACGCGGCCGCCCACCTGCTCCGCTGGGAGCTGGACCGCGGCCGAGACAACGACCTCTTCCGCGATCAATGGGGGTACTGGAAGGTCGAGCCCTGGGACCAGGGGGTGCTCGTGACCTACGCGATGGGCGGCCGCACCACGCTCCCGGCCTTTCTCACGCGCGGCGCCGGCGAGCAGGGCGCGGTCCAGACCCTGAAGGCGCTGAAGGACCGGCTCGAAGGACCCGTCCCGCCCGCGCCCTCCTCGTCCGTTCTGGGCGAACGGGTCGACTGAAGGGTGGCCGCGCCTCGGACAGTACGGGCCACTTGGAGACGAACGGCCGGCGGAGTCACCTCCGACGGCCGTTTTTGTTTTATGGCTCCCCGGGCAGGACTCGAACCTGCAACCTTGTGGTTACGAGTGCCCCAGCATTTCTACTGGGCTCGGACTATCTCTTCACCCACCTCGATCATCGGATCCAGGGAGGGTGTCGGGCGCTTGCGAGGCTTTATTGGATGGGCTCCTCAGCCTCTAGTCTCTGCACGTTCCTGCCTACGCGCTGGCCCTTCGGCAGGCTTCGCTCAGGATTACCGTGCCGAAATCGCGACGACTCCGGGGTAGGCTTCCCTGAATTCACCCGATGTTACAGCCACAGTTTCCTGTGGAAGCTGCAGTCCGGCGTGAACTTCTCGATGGCAGTTGGCGCAAAGGAGCGCGCACTTCTCTAACTCCTCGCGGATCTTGTTCCAGCTGCGGGTATGCCCTTGACTGGAGATCCCAAAATCCTTACGCGAGGAGTTCAGATGGTGGAACTCCAACGCTTCCATACACCGATCATAACCGCACTTCTGACAACGGCCGCCCTTGTAAACAAGCGCCTTCCGGCGCACCTCCTTACGCCGTTTCTGGACGGCCTTGATGAGATACTCGCGGCGATCAGCGTATGTCCGCCCACCGGCCACCTGTTCACCCTCCTTACAGCCACCTGCTCTACCGGTTGAGCTACCGGGGAACATGGCTATTTTACTCGATCTCGCTTCGCCTTACCCCATCTCTTTGCGCCCCTCCAGCGACTTGCCCAGGGTAACCTCGTCGGCGTACTCGAGGTCCCCCCCCACAGGGAGGCCGCGCGCGATCCGGGTCACCCGGCCCGCGAGCGGCTTCAGGAGCTTCGCCAGGTAGATCGCGGTCGCCTCGCCCTCCACGTTGGGGTTGGTGGCGAGGATCACCTCGTCCACCGGCTGAGTCTCGAGCCGGGCCAGCAGCTCCCGCACGCGGAGGTCCTCCGGGCCGATGCCGTCGAGCGGCGACAGCGCGCCCAGGAGCACGTGGTAGCGGCCCCGGTACTGCCCGGTGCGCTCGAGGGCGAGGAGATCGTTGGGCTCCTCCACCACGCACAGGCTCTTCCCGTCCCTCGAGGGATCCGTGCAGATCCGGCAGGGATCCTCCTCGGTCACGTTGAAGCAGACCGAGCAGTTGACGATCTGGGCCCTGACGCGGGCGAGCGCTTCGCTGAGGGCGGTGACCTCCTCGGGGGGGCGCTTGAGGAGGAAGAAGGTGAGTCGCTGGGCCGTCTTGGGGCCGATGCCCGGCAGCTTCTGGAAGGCCTCGATCAGGCGGGCAACGGGTTCGGGGTAATACGCCACTCCACCCCTCTACGGAGTGAGACCGGGAATCCGGAGGCCGCCCGTGAGCTTGCCCATCTCGGCCTGCACCAGCTCGCGGGACTTCCTGAGGGCCTCGTTGCACGCGGCGAGAACCAGATCCTCCAGCATCTGGGCGTCCTCGGGGTTGATCACCTCGCGATCGATCTTGATCGACACGATCTCTTGATTGCCGCTGGCCTCGACCGTGACCATGCCGCCGCCCGCCGTGGCCTCG
Source organism: Candidatus Rokubacteria bacterium CSP1-6 (assembly GCA_001443385.1). Taxonomy (GTDB): domain Bacteria; phylum Methylomirabilota; class Methylomirabilia; order Rokubacteriales; family CSP1-6; genus CSP1-6. Next base: position 54,990 of record LDXP01000003.1, on the reverse strand, counting down.
ACCTTCTTCTTGGCCACTTCCTCGCGGAGGGCCTCCAGCTGTGCCTGGAGCTTCTGCGCCTCCTTCATCATGTTCCCGAAGCCCTTCACTGGCCTTCCCCTCCTTCCTCGGTCCTCGCCCGCACCGCCACCACCTCGCCCTGGAAGACCGACAGCGCCGCCTGCACGGCGGGATGCCCCTGGGCGCCGGCCTCCTGCGCTGCCCCCATGCTGATCTCGATCCGCTTGGCGCCGGGGATGTGGCGCTGAACCGCCTGGGTGACGAGCTCGTGGTTGGCCCGATCGGCGACGAGCTCCTTATGGAAGTGATTGCCGACGAGCGCCACGGTCAGCTTCCCCTCGGCGAGCGTGACGGGCGTGGACTGCTCGAGCACCGCCCCCAGCGAGGGCTTCCGTCGGAGGACCTCCTCGACGACCTGCCGCCAGCCCGCGTCCAGCCCCTGGGCCGCGGGCGCAGCGGCGGAGGCCGGAAGTTTCGCCGACGGGCTCGCGGGCGGGCGCGGCGCGGGCGGCGGGAGTGCTGCGCTTCGCGGCCCGGGAGACGCGGGACGCGGGCCGGACTCGGGGGGAATCAGGCTTTCCTGCACCGGGCCCGACGGCGCGGCCGGCGCGGCGCCGCCTAAAAACGCCATCTGCCGGAGGCGCTCTTCGACTTCCTCGACCTTGGCCAGCACGCTCTCGATCGCCGCGGCGACGGGGCGCCGGACCGCTTTAACGGCGGCGATCTCCAGCTCCACGCGGGGATGCGGGGAACGCCGGACCTCCCCCTCGGCCTCGACGAAACCCTTCAGGACGAAGAGCAGCTCGTCTTCGCTGAGCCGGGCGGCCTCTGCCGGAACTCCTCGATCTCGGCCGCCGTCAGGTCCGGGGGGGACAGGCGCGGCGCGACCTTCAAGAGCAGGAGCCGGCGCAACGCCTCCACGGTCTCCCGGCAGAGCACGGCCAGATCCTCTCCCTCCTGCGCCGCCCGATCGATCGCCTCCAGTGCCCCCGCCCCGTCCCGCACCACGAGCGCGCCGACGAAGGCCCGCACCTGGGCCGGGGCGCTGGCGCCCAGGAGGTGCGCCAGCGAGTCGGCGGCGAGCCGGCCGCCGCCGTAGGCCAGCGCGGTGTCGAGCAGCGACAGGGCATCCCTCAGGCTCCCTTCGGCGCTGCGAACCAGGAGCGGCAGCGCGGCGGGGTCGAACTCGACCTTCTCCTCCCTCAAAATCCGCTCCAGGCTCGCCGACAGCAGCTCGGGCGGGATCGGTTTGAAGTCGAACCGCTGGCAGCGCGAGAGCACCGTCAGGGGCATCTCGTGGGGCTGCGTCGTCGCCAGGACAAAGACGACGTGGGCCGGGGGCTCCTCCAGCGTCTTGAGGAGCGCGTTGAACGCTTCCTTGGTGAGCTGATGGGCCTCGTCGATGATGTAGACCTTGTACCGCCCCCGGGCCGGCGCGTACCGGACGTTCTCCCGGAGGGTGCGGATGTCGTCGATGCCGCGGTTCGAGGCGCCGTCGATCTCGATGACATCCACCAGCGTCCCAAGGACGAGTTCCCGGCACGCCGGACAGGCGCCGCAGGGCTCCGGGTCCCGGCGCGCGGTGCACAGCAGGGCCTTGGCGAGGAGGCGCGCCGTGGTGGTCTTCCCGATCCCGCGCGGTCCCGCGAAGAGATAGGCGTGGGCGATCCGGTTCGCCGCCAGCGCATTCCTGAGCGTCCGCGTGATCGGCTCCTGGCCGACCACCGCGTCGAAGGTCTGGGGCCGCCACTTCCTCGCCAGCACCTGGTAGCTCATGTCGCCCTCGGAGATAAATGGCCGTGCACCCTCAATCGACCTCGCTCGCCCTGCGATCTCTCCACGGAACCTGCTCCGGTCAGGTACTCCCACGGCACACGAGAGGGTCGCCTTACCGTTGCTCCCTTCCGGGCCTGGCGGGGTTCGACGATTCTCGTTGCGTGGGGCCCAACCCTCAACGCCGCCCCGTGAAGCTCATTCAACGCGAAGAAGCCTCGAGAGGGGATTCAACCCCGCTGTAGCGGATTGCGGGCTACAGGGCACCGCTACCTCCCCGTCTAGCACGGCCACGCTGTATGTCCCAAATGGCGGAGAGGGTGGGATTCGAACCCACGGCACAGGGTTTACCCGTGCACGGCATTTCCAATGCCGCACCTTCGGCCGCTCGGTCACCTCTCCATATGGCGGAGGGGAGAGGATTTGAACCCCCGAGGGACCTTCTGGGCCCCTATCCGATTTCGAGTCGGACGCCTTCAACCGGGCTCGGCCACCCCTCCGCATCAACCTTGGCTGCGCTTCGTTTCAAAGAACTGCGCGATGAGCGCCCGGCATTCCTCGCCCAGCACGCCGCCCTCGACCCGCGCCCGGTGGTTCAGGCGGGGATCGTCGAGCAGCCGGTAGAGCGAGGCGACACTGCCGGACTTCGGATCCGGCGCCCCGTAGACGACGCGATCCACCCGGGCCAAGAGCGCCGCTCCGCAGCACATCGGGCACGGCTCCACCGTGACGTAGAGCGTCGCCCCCGGCAGCCGGTAATTGCCCGCCTTGAGCGCGGCCTCGCGGAGCGCCAGTACCTCGGCGTGGGCCGTCGGGTCGCTCAGAGCGATCGGGCGGTTGTACCCGCGACCGGTCACCAGGCCGGCCTCCACGACGACGGCGCCCACGGGCACCTCGCCCTCGGCGAGCGCCCGTCGCGCCTCGGCCAGCGCCTCGCGCATGAAGTCCTCGTCGCTCGCTCGCTCGGTCACCGCTCGACCATGCTAGCACACCCGGACGATGGGGTCAGGCAGCGAAGCGAAGGACCCCCCGAGAGTGGCGCCCTCCCGGGGGGTCGAAATGGTGCGCCCAGCAGGACTTGAACCTGCGGCCTTCGGATTCGTAGTCCGACGCTCTATCCAACTGAGCTATGGGCGCGATGGCGGAGAGGCCGGGATTCGAACCCGGGACAGAGGTTTTGCCCCTGTAACCGCTTAGCAGGCGGCTGCCTTCGGCCAACTCGGCCACCTCTCCCAAGCGTCAAGCCTACCCACTATAAGGCATTCCGGGCTCTGGCGAAAGCGCGCGTGCTTCGCGCGCCGGCTTTGCCGCGGGGCGTCGGAAGGGGGGCGGAGCCCCCCTCCGAGGATTTGGCGGAGGGGGAGGGATTCGAACCCCCGATCCCTTGCGGGATTCCGGTTTTCAAGACCGGCGCCTTCAACCGCTCGGCCACCCCTCCGGCGTCTAGGAACCCGGTGTGATCCGCTCCAGGCCGTCCAGATACGGGCGCAGGGCCGGGGGGATCGTGACGCTCCCATCGGCCTCCTGACAGTTCTCCAGCACGGCGATCAGGCTCCGGCCCACCGCGAGGCCGGAGCCGTTGAGCGTGTGGGCAAACTCCGCCTTGCCGCCCGAGGCCGGCCGGTAACGGATCTCAGCCCGGCGGGCCTGAAACGCCTCGCAGTTGGAGCAGGAGGAGATCTCGCGGTACTTCCCCTGCCCCGGCAGCCACACCTCGAGATCGTAGGTCTTGGCCGACGCGAACCCCGTGTCGCCCGTGGCGAGGAGCACCACCCGGTAGGGCAACTCGAGCCGCTTCAGCACCTCCTCCGCGTTCCCGACCATGGCCTCGAGCTCGTCGTAGGACGTGGCGGGCGTCGTCACCTTGACCAGCTCCACCTTGTCGAACTGGTGCTGGCGGATCATCCCCCGCGTATCCTGTCCCGCCGCGCCCGCCTCCCGGCGGTAGCACGGCGTGAACGCCACATAGCGCTTGGGCAGCTCCTGCTCCTTCAAGATTTCGCCGGCGTGCAGCGCGGTGACGGGCACCTCGGCCGTCGGGATCAAGTAGAGCGGGCGCCCGCCCTCCGCCTCCAGTGTCCGGAAGAGCTGGTCCTCGAACTTCGGCAGCTGGCCGGTGCCCTGCATCGTCTCGGCGTTGACCAGATGCGGCACCCAGACCTCCCGGTAGCCGTGCTCCCGGGTGTGGAGATCGAGCATGAACTGCGCCAGCGCCCGTTCGAGCCGCGCCCCCGCTCCCCAGAGGACCGTGAAGCGGGACTTGGCCAGCTTCGCCGCGCGCTCGAAGTCGAGAATCCCCAGCCGCTCGCCGACCTCCCAGTGCGGCTTCGGGTCGAAGGGGAACTGCCGCGGGGCGCCCCACCGCCGCACCTCTTGGTTATCCTCCGCCCGGCCCACCGGCACGCTCGGGTGCGGAAGGTTCGGCAGCTGAAGAAGGATCGCTTCCATTCCCCTCTCCACGCCACTGATCGCCGCGTCCATTTCCTTGATCTCGTCGCCGAGCGTCCGCATCCGGGCCATCTCCTCCGTCGGGCTCTCCCCGCGACGCTTGGCCTGGGCGATCTCGGCGGTGACCTTGTTGCGCTCCGCCTTGAGGGCTTCGACGGCCGTCACGCGGCGCCGCCGATCGGCGTCCAGCCCCAGAAGCTGCTGGACGGACTCCGCCCCGCCCCGGGTCTCGAGCGCCCGGGCGACCTCGTCAGGATGTTCCCGAATGTATTTGACGTCCAGCATCGGGGTAAAAAAATGGGCCGCCGGAGCGGCCGCTGTCAAACCCCGGGGCGCCGGGGCACGCTATGATTCGGGCTCGGTCTGCTCGGCGTCGACCCGCGCCACGCTCCCCACCTGATCGTCGGGGTCCAGGTCGATCACGCGCACGCCCCACGTGTTCCGGCCCTGGGACGACACGTCGGGGGCGTGCATCCGGATGATCTTCCCCTTGGTCGTGACCACCAGGATGTCGTCGCCGGGCCGGGCCTGGACCACCCCCACGACGTCGCCGTTCCGCCCGCCGGTCTTGATGTCGATGATCCCCTTCCCGGCCCGTCCCTGCAGGCGGTACTCCTCCAGCGGGGTCTGCTTGCCGTAGCCGCGCTCGGTCACCGTGAGGAGGGCGGCCCCCTCCAGCACAACCTCGGCGGCGATCACCTGGTCGCCGTCCTCGACGTCGATCCCCCGGACCCCGGCCGCCACGCGACCCATGGGCCGCGCTTCCTCCTCGGAGAACCGGATGATCATCCCCTTCTTGGTGGACATCACAACCTCGCGCTGGCCGTCGGTCCGCCGGGCGGCCATCACCTCATCGCCCTCCTCGAGCGCGATGGCCTGGATCCCGCCCGCGCGGGGGTGCGAGTACGCCTCCAGTTCCGTCTTCTTCACCTTCCCCTGCTTGGTGGCGAACAGGATGAACCCGCCCGCCTCGAACTCCCGAATCGGCAGCACCGCCGCCACCCGCTCGGTCTCGGCCAGCGCCAGGAGGTTCGCCATGGCCTTGCCCTTCGCCTGCCGGCCGCCCTCGGGGATCTCGTGGACCTTGAGCCAGTGGACCTTGCCCTGCGACGTGAAGAAGAGGAGGTAGGAGTGCGTCGTGGCGATGAAGAGGTCCTGGACAACGTCCTCCTCCTTGGTCTCCATCCCCGTCACGCCTTTGCCGCCGCGCCGCTGGCTCCGGTAGAGGTCCACGTGCGTGCGCTTGATGTAGCCCGATCGCGTGATCGTGACGACCATCTCCTCGTCGGCCAGCAAATCCTCAATGGTGAGTTCAGTGGTTTCCGTCAGGATCTCAGTGCGTCGCTCGTCGCCGTACTCGGCCTTGAGGGTCAGCAATTCCTCCTTGATGATCCGCATCAGCCGCCCCTCGGAGGCCAGGATGTCCTTGAGATCGGCGATCAGCGCCAGCGTCTGCTCGTGCTCCTCCACGATCTTGTGGCGCTCGAGCTGGGTCAGGCGCTGGAGGCGCATGTCGAGGATCGCCTTGGCCTGGACCTCCGTCAGCTCGAGCCGCCGCACGAGGGCGTCCTTCGCGGCCTCGGGGTTCTCCGCCCCGCGGATCAGCCGGATGACCAGGTCCAGCTGCTCCACCGCCTTGCGGAGCCCCTCGAGAATGTGCGCGCGCTCCTCGGCCCGAGCCAGGTCGAACCGCGTCCGCCGGGTCACCACCTCGCGCCGGAAGCGGATAAAGGCCTCCAGCATCTCCTTGAGGGTCACCACCTGGGGCCGGCGGTCCACGAGGGCGAGCATGATGACCCCGAAGGTGGACTGCATCTGGGTGTGCTTGTGGAGCTGGTTCAGGAGGATCTGCGGGATCTCGCCCCGCCCCACCTCGAGCACGATCCGGATCCCCTCGCGGCTGGATTCGTCGCGGATCTCCGAAATCCCCTCGATCTTCTTCTCGCGGGCGAGCTCGGCGATCTTCTCGATCAGCGTGGCCTTGTTCACCTGATAGGGCAGCTCGGTCACGATGATCGCTTCGCGCCCGCCGCGCATCTTCTCGGCGTGGGCCTTGGCCCGCATCGTGATCGTCCCGCGCCCCGTGGTGAACGCCTCGCGGATCCCGGCCGTCCCGTAGATGTACCCCCGCGTGGGAAAGTCGGGGCCCTTGATGACCGCCATAAGGTCGTCCACCGTGGCGGCAGGGTTGTCGATGAGCATGACGAGCCCGTCCACGACCTCCGAGAGGTTGTGGGGCGGGATGTTGGTCGCCATCCCCACCGCGATCCCGGACGAGCCGTTGACCAGGAGGTTGGGGAGTCTGGTCGGGAGAACCGTCGGCTCCTGCTCCGACTCGTCGAAGTTCGGGACGAAGTCCACCGTCCCCTTGTCGATGTCCGCGAGCATCTCGTGGGCGATCTTGGCCAGCCGCGCCTCCGTGTAGCGATAGGCCGCGGGCGGATCCCCGTCGATCGACCCGTAGTTGCCCTGACCGTCCACCAGCGGGTAGCGCAAGGAGAATTCCTGGACCATCCGCACCAGCGCTTCGTAGACCGGCGCGTCGCCGTGAGGGTGATACTTCCCGAGCACCTCGCCCACGACCTTGGCCGATTTCTTGTACGCCCGGTTCCAGGCCAGCCCGAGGCTTTGCATCGTGTACAGCACACGGCGGTGCACAGGCTTGAGCCCGTCGCGGATGTCCGGGAGCGCCCGCCCGACGATGACGGACATCGCGTAGGCCAGGTAGGACTTGCGCATTTCCTCTTCGATCGGGACGGGAACGACGCGCTCGTTGGGGGACATGTGGGCGGGCGAAAGACTAGATGTCGATATTCACGGCGTCCAACGCGTATTTCTCGATGAACTCCCGGCGGGGCTCGACGGCGTCACCCATCAGGACGGTGAAGATGTCGTCCGCCCCCACGGCGTCTTCCATCGTGACCTTCAAAAGCGTCCGCGTCTCCGGATTCATGGTGGTTTCCCAGAGCTGCTCGGGATTCATCTCCCCGAGCCCCTTGTAGCGCTGGATCGCGGCGCCCGCCTTGGCGACCTCGAACACGGCCGCGACCAGCTCGCCCAGTGTCCGGGCGGTCACTTCCTTCCCCCCGCCGTCCACCACGAGGCACGGGCCCTTGTGTACCGGCGGGATCTTCTCGTGCAGCTCGTAGAGCGACTGGTAGTCGGGCGACCGCAGGACCTCGAGGCTCAGCCGCGCCGACAGGTCGCCCGAGAGCTCGAAGACCCCCTCGTCGCCGTTGTCGCCCTCGTGGAGCTGGACGTCGAAGTTCGCCAGCCGGAGCTCCGCCCCCACCGCCTGAATGGCCGCGGCGATGTCCTCCGGCCGCACCCCGCGCTTCGTCGTCCGGAACCGCGCCCTCAGCAGACCGTCCACGATGGGCGCCGGCACCCCCCGCTTGACGAACTTGCGGAAGAGGTGCTGGTACTCCAGCGCCCGCTTCAGCATCTCCAGCAATGCCTCCTCGCGCAGGGGGGCCGACTTCCCGGGCACCTTGAGGCTCGCCTTTTCCACCCAGGAGGCCAGCAGGAACTCCTCCATCTCGCGCTCGTTCATGAGGTACTTCTCCGCCCGCCCCTTCTTGATCTTGAAGAGAGGCGGCTGGGCGATGTAGAGGTAGCCCTGCTCGATGACCGCGACCATGTGGCGGAAGAAGAACGTCAGGAGGAGCGTCCGGATGTGCGCCCCGTCCACGTCGGCGTCGGTCATCAGGATGACCTTGTGGTAGCGGAGCTTGGTGACGTCGAACTCCTCCGGGCCGATGCCCGTCCCCAGGGCCGAGATCAGCAGGCGGATCTCCTGGTGGGACAGGACCTTGTCGTAGCGCGCCTTCTCGGCGTTGATGATCTTGCCACGGAGCGGGAGCACAGCCTGGGTGCGGCGATCCCGGCCCTGCTTGGCCGAGCCCCCGGCCGAGTCGCCCTCCACGAGGAAGAGCTCCCGGAAAGATGGCTCGCGCTCCGAGCAGTCGGCCAGCTTGCCCGCGAGGGTCTCGTCGTCGGCCCCCCGCTTGCGGGTGAGCTCCCGGGCCTTGCGCGCCGCCTCCCGCGCCTGGGCGGCCCGGACGCACTTCTCGACGGTCCGGCGCGCGGTCGCCGGATCCTCTTCGAAGGCCTCCGCCAGTTTCTCGTTCACGACGGACTCGACCAGCCCCTTGACGTCGCTGTTGCCCAGCTTGGCCTTGGTCTGGCCCTCGAACTGGGGCTCGGGGAGCCGCACCGAGACGACGGCGGTGAGTCCCTCGCGGACGTCATCGCCGCTGATCCCGCTCTTGAAGTTTTTCAAATACCCGTTGGCCTGGGCGTAGGTGCCGATCGTGCGCGTCAGCGCCGCGCGGAACCCGGTCAGGTGCGTCCCGCCCTCGCGCGTGTTGATGTTGTTGGCGAAGGTGAAGACGTTCTCCTGGTAGCCGTCGTTGTACTGGAGGGCGACCTCCACCTGGATGTCCCCCTTCGCGCCCTCGAAGAAAAGCACCTTGGGGTGGATCGGCGTCTTGTTCTGGTTGATGTGCTTGACGAACTCGATGATCCCGCCGTTGTAGTGGAAGACGTGCTTGCGCCCGTCGCGCTCGTCCTCGATCGTGATCTTGAGCCCCCGGTTCAAGAAGGCCATCTCCCGGAGGCGGTTGGACAGGGTGTCGAAGGAGAAATTGGTCTCCTCGAAGATCGTCGTGTCGGGTTTGAAGCGAATGACGGTGCCGTGCTTCGAGCTCTTTTCGCCCGGCGCCAGGTCGCCCTGCGGCTCCCCGCGCTCGTAGCGCTGGGCGTACACCTTGCCGCCTCGGCGGACCTCCAGCTCGAGCCACTCGCTGAGGGCGTTCACCACCGAGATCCCGACGCCGTGGAGCCCGCCGGACACCTTGTACACCGAGTGCTCGAACTTCCCCCCGGCGTGGAGCGTCGTCAGGACGACCTCCGCTGCGGGACGCCCGGTCCCCTCGTGGATGTCCACGGGGATCCCTCGGCCATTGTCCCCGACCGAGCACGAGCCGTCGGAATGCAGGACCACCCGGATGTTGTCGCAGGAGCCCGCCAGGGCCTCGTCCACGGAGTTGTCCACCGCCTCGTACACGAGATGGTGCAGCCCGGAGGCCGCGGTGTCGCCGATGTACATGGCCGGCCGCTTCCGGACGGCCTCCAGGCCCTCCAGGACTTTGATGTCGTTGGCGGTATAGGTTTCGATGCTCATAGGATCGCGCAGGGCACTCCGCTGCGCCGGGCGACGGAACGGATCAGGACAGCAGAACTGGAGGTGGAGACGGGGGTGGGATCGTCAGGGAAGCGACGTGGCGTGACCCATCGGACCTCCACCCTATCCTGCTCTCATTCGATACTAAATCCTCATAGGCATTATAACACAGAAGTACTCCTCGCCCTCCAAGCTTCGGATGATTCCCGGGCTCAATCCGTCCTTGAGCTCGGCGACCACCTCGTCCGTTTCGATGGCGCCGAGGGCGTCCAGCACATAGCGGGAGTTGAACCCGATCGCCAACTCCTCGCCCGAGTAGTCCACCGCCAGGCTCTCCTCCGCCTCGCCCAGTTCGGGGTTGGAGGCGGACAGCTTCAGGGAGCCCGGTGAGAGGAGCAACTTGACGGGCTTGGTGCGCTCCTCGGAGAGCACGGACACCCGCCGCAGCGCCGCGGCCAGGGCGGACCGCGAGACCGCGAGCCGGCAGGGGTGCCCCTTCGGCACGACCTGCTCGTAGTTCGGGAACTGCCCCTCGATCAGCCGCGCCACGAGGAGGAAGTTCGGCATCCTGAGGATGAATTGATTCTCCACCAGGGCGACCTGCACCTCCTCGCCGGCTCCCAGCACCCGCATCACCTCCTGAACCGCCTTCCGGGGCACGATGCCCGTGGCGCTCCCCGCTCCGTTCGGGAGCGCCCGCGAGGCAAGCGCCAACCGATGCCCATCGGTGGCGACAACCCGGAGGCGCCCGGGCTGCACGGACAGGAGCACCCCGTTCAACGCGTAGCGGCTCTCGTCGTGGGACATCGCGAATGCCGTTCGCCCCAGCATCTCTTTCAGCGCCTTTCCGTCCAGCGACACCCAGGCCGGCGACGCCGTGGGGACCACCGCCGGAAAATCCTCCGCCGCCAGCCCCACCAGCTTGTAGGAGACCCCGCCACAGCGGAGAACGACCCAGGCATTTTCCTGGACCTTGAGGGACAGCGGCGCCACGGGCAACTCCTTCACGATCTCGGCGAGCTTTCGCGCCGAGAGCGTGATAGCGCCTGGCGAGGCCACCTTGGCCGGCACCGACACCCGCGCTCCTACCGCGAGGTCGGTCGCGGTCACGCGGAGCACGTCTCCCTCCGTCTCGAGAAGGACATTCGCCAGGATGGGCAGGGTCTGCCGGGGTTCGACGATGTTCTGGACCATCTGGAGCCCTTTGGAAAAGGCATCGCGCTCGAGCTGAACCTCCATGGGATCCTCCAACTCTAAAGAGAACTTATAGTCTTAAGAAAAGAAATTAAGACTTCTGAGTAGTCGTAGTCGTACTCGCCGGCGGGATGGCGGGGAGAAGGCCGAAGTCCCCGCAGGGAAAGGCCGGGCCGAACCAGCGGACTGTGGATACGCCGGTGGGCAGGGATGGGATGAGCGTGGATCACGAGGCGATTCCCTGGGTGAGGGTGTCGATCGTCTTGCGCAGTTTGGGGTCTTCTTGGAGCAGCAGGGTGATCTTATCCACAGCGTGTAGGACGGTGGTGTGATCCTTCCCGCCGAACGCGCGGCCGATCTCCAGCAGGGAGGCGGTGGTGAGCTGGCGGGCGAGGTACATGGCGATCTGGCGCGGGAAGGCAATGGCCCGCGTCCGGTTTTTGGCCTTGAGGTCCGACAGCTTCATGCCGAAGAAGTCGGACACCTTCCGCTGGATCTGTTCGAGGGTGATGATCCGCTCATCCTCGCCCCAAAGGTCGGAGAGGACATCCTGGGCCAGGTCGGGGGTCATCTCCCGACCGGTCAGCGCGCAGAAGGCGATCATGCGCGTGAGGGAGCCCTCGAGTTCGCGGATGTTGGACTTGACGCGGCTGGCAATCAGATAGGCCACGTCGTCCGACAGGCGCACGCGCTCGACGCCGGCCTTCTTTTTCAAAATGGCCACCCGCGTCTCGAAGTCGGGGGGCTGGATGTCGGCGATGAGCCCCCACTCGAAGCGCGAGCGCAGGCGCTCCTCGATCTCCGGGATCTCCTTGGGCGTGCTGTCACTGGACACGACGATCTGCTTGCGGGAGTCGTAGAGGTCGTTGAACGTGTGGAAGAACTCCTCCTGCGTGCGCTCCTTGCCGGAGATGAACTGGATGTCGTCGATCAGGAGGAGGTCGATGGTCCGGTACTTGGCGCGGAACTCGGCGGTGCGGTCGTAGCGGATGGCGTTGATGAGGTCGTTGGTGAAGCGCTCCGAGGAGAGGTAGAGCACATGGAGGCCGGGGAAGAGGCGGGTGATCTGATGGCCGACGGCGTGGAGGAGGTGGGTCTTCCCCAGGCCGACCCCGCCGTAGATGAAGAGCGGGTTGTAGGCCTTGCTGGGCAGTTCGGCCACGGCCTGGCAGGCCGCCTGGGCGAACTGGTTGGACGAGCCGACGACAAACGTCTCGAACGTGTAGCGGGGGTTGAGCCCGGAGGCCGTGGAGGTCGGCGCCGGCAGCGCCGCGTCGTCGCCGGGCGACCGTGCGGGGGCGGGCGTCGCGTCCACCACGATGGAGACCTGGGGGTTTCCCCCGAGGCAGTCCTGGGCGGCCGCGGCGAGGGCGGGAAGGTAGTGTTCCGCCAGCCAGTCGCGCGAGAACTTATTGGGAGCCGCGATCTGAAGGCGATCGCCCTCGACAGCCATCAAGCGGCTCGAGCGGACCCACGTGTCGAGCGCGGCCTCGGGAATCTTGTGCTCGAGTGAGGAGAGCAGCCGGGTCCAGAGGCTTTCAAGCATGTAAGTATTCTCCAGGACAGGCGACGGGCCCAGTTACGCACAGAGTTATCCACACGTGTGGATAACGGGATCGAATTGCCAGCGAGGCGGGGTGATGGACGGCGGGGCGACAACCCATCGGAATACGAACCCTCGTCGGCTCCGGTCGGAGCGGAAAGAAAAAACCGCCGGGCGTCACACTCGGGGCGAAAAGCGGGTGCTACCATAGCACAGCGGAAAGCGAGGAGGCAACCCCGTTCTTCACTTTCCCGGCTCCGCCGCCGGCTTGACTTCACGGGGGGCGGTCTGTAGACTGAATCGGTTTTTCGACGGAGAGGAGGAGTGCCCCCATGAAGCGCACGTACCAGCCGAATCGCCGCAAGCGCAAGGGGACGCACGGCTTTCGCGAGCGAATGAAGACGCGCGGCGGGCGGAAGGTGCTCAAGCGGCGCCGCGCCAAGGGACGGAGACGGCTCACCGTCTAGCGACGACACGGCGGTGGGCGGCGAGGCCTTTCCGCGGAGTGAACGGCTGACCGGCGCCGAGGAGTTCCAGGCCGTCTTCCAGCGGGGCGCGCGGATCGAACGGCCGTCGGTGCTGCTCCTCTGGCGCGCGGCCCCGGGGCGGCGTCAAGCCGGCTTCGCGGTCAGCCGCCAGATCGGGAGCGCGGCTCGCCGCAACCGGGCTCGGCGGCGCGTCCGGGAGGCGTACCGGGTGAGTCGGCGGCGGCTTCCCGAGGGCGTGCAGCTGGTCGTCGTGGCCCGGCCGCGCGCGGCCACGGGCCCGTACGGCGAGATCCTTCAGGACATGCGCGAGGGGCTAGACGCCGTGGCCAAGCGGTGCCGGCAGGGGGGGGCGTGAGCCGCCTCGCTGCCGCGGTCGCGTGGCTCATCCGAGGGTACCAGCGGTTCCTCTCCCCGCTCCTCCCTCGTGCCTGCCGCTTTTACCCCTCGTGCTCCGAGTACGTGCGTGAGGCCGTGGTCCAGCACGGCGCGGGCCGCGGATCCTGGCTGGCGGTCCGGCGCCTGGTCCGCTGCCACCCCTTTCATCCGGGAGGGTACGATCCCGTTCCGCCGCGGGCGTTGAGGACATGGAAAGAAACCTGATTCTGGCCCTCCTGCTGTCGTCGGTCCTCTTTGCCCTCTTCCTGTTCGTCCAGGCCCGGCTCTTTCCTCCCGAGCCGCTCCCCTCCCCGCCCGCTCAAGCCCCGGCCGAGTCCAAGCCGCCCCCGGCCCCACCCCCGCTGGCCGAGACCGCCCCTGTCTCGCCGCGGCCGAGACCAGCCCCGCCGGAGCGGAAGGTGACTTTTGAGACTCCTCTCTACTCGGCGGAGGTGGCCAGTGGGGGAGGGGCGCTGGAGGCATGGAATCTCCACTTCCGCGGCGAGAAGCCGATGGTCCTTAAGGGTCTGGTGGCTCAGGATCCTCTGACCGTCCACCGGGCCGGAGCTCCGCCGGTGCCCGTGGCGTTCGAGTTGTCGGTAGAGCCCGTGCGGCAGGAGACACGCCGGGGCCAGATCCGGATGGTCGGCGAGGACGGGTTCGGGCTTCGGATCACGCAGGTGCTGACGGTCCGGATCGACAGCTACGTACTCGAGCATGAGATCCGGGTCGAGAACCGGCACAGGGCGGCGCAGGGGGCCGAACTCACCCTGACTTGGGTGGCGCCGGTGGAGTGGCCCAAGGAGCAGGAGGGGTTTCGGGGGCCCCGGCCGATCAGTGTCGTCCGCCTCGCCCCGGGGGAATCCTGGGCGCATCGCGTCTACATCAAGGATGCTAAGGAGTTTTCCGGATCCGGGTGGATCGGGTTCGAGAGCGGCGTGGCCCCGATCACCGGGGTGAACGGCCTATATCTGACGGCGCTCATCCCGCGGAGCCCGGGCATCACCGTATTGGAGCGCGCGCTTGCCAACGGTCCGGCTGGCGAGGGCAGAGCGACCAAGCGCGCCGAGATCGGCATCCGCGCCGTAGTGCCCACGCTGCAGCCAGGCCAAGCCTGGGAAGGCAAGTGGCTCCAGTACCTCGGCCCGATGGAGTACGAGCGCCTGCAGGCGCTCGGGGTGGGGCTCGAGAAGGCCGTTTACTTCGGCGGGTTCCCCTTCCCGGAGAGCTGGGCGCGGTCGGGCTTCCCCACCTTGCCGATGGAATGGATCGTCGTACCCCTCCTCAGATTGATGCGGTGGTTCTACGACTACGTGCCGAACTACGGCGTTGCGATCATCATCCTGACCGTGATCACCAAGATCCTTTTCTACCCGCTGACCCTCAAGAGCATGGCGTCCATGAAGGCCATGCAGGCGCTCCAGCCCCAGATCAACGCGCTGCGGGCGAAGTATCAGAAGAAGGACCCGCAGCGGCTCCAGCGCGAGACGATGGAGCTCTACAGGCAGCACAAGGTGAATCCGATGGGCGGGTGCCTGCCCATGGTAATCCAGATTCCGATCTTCTTCGCCTTGTACGCGATGCTCACGGTGTCGACGGAGCTGGAGAACGCGCCGTTCATCAATCTGGGGACCCTGCCGAGCTGGGTGCCGTGGCTCGGGGGGCAGTGCCTCTGGATCTGCGACCTCGCCACGTACGATCCGACCTACGTGCTCCCGATCCTGATGGGGCTCTCGATGTTCGTTCAGCAGAAGATGAGCCCGTCGGTGGGCGATCCCCGCCAGGCGAAGATCATGCTCCTGATGCCTGTTTTCATGACGTTCATGTTCCTGAGCCTCGCCTCCGGGCTCGTCCTCTACTGGACAGTCTCCAACCTTCTCCAGATCCTCCAGCAGTACTACATGGATCGGCGGGGCCGCTTAGCGAAAGTTGCAGTCAAGGAAGTACAGCAAAAACACTAACTTACACGGCTCCGGGGAACGCGAGCGAATGGACTTCCCGGAGGTTCTCTCCCGCGGGTTCAACCAGATTCTCCAGCGTCCTCCCTCCCCTGCCGAGGCGGACGCCTTCTCCCGCTACCTCCGGCTTCTGCTCCAGTGGAATCGCGTGCAGCACCTGACGAGTTACAGGCGACCGACCGACATCGCCGAAAAGCTCTTCCTCGACTCGCTCCTTTTTCTCCGGTGGGTGCCGCCCGGGCGGGCACGGGTGCTCGATCTCGGCGCCGGAGCTGGAATTCCGGGTCTCCCACTGAAGATCGTCAAAGCCGAGATCGCGCTCACGTTGGTGGAAGCCCGCCGCCGCCGGGCCTCCTTTCTGACTGCGGTGGTGAGAGAGCTCGCCCTGGAGGGGGTGTCGGTCCTGGCGGGACGTGCTGAGGACCTGCTCGAAGTGGATCCTTGGCTCCGGGGCGCCTATGACGCCGTCGTGACCAGGGCCGTGGCTCCCCTCCCCTCCATCCTCCCGTTGGCTATGGCTTTTTTGACACCGGGTGGTCGCTTTATTGCCTCCGGTCCCCCTGCGGGAAAACCCCTTCCCACCCTTCCCCGAGACACTCCTCACCGCTGGGAATCCGTCCCCGCCCCCGGGAAGGTCGGTAAGCGACTATTTTTGCTTGTCGAAAAAGCCAGTTGACGGTATGTTTCACGTGCAACATTGCGCAGTGTGTTCCACGTGAAACACAAGGGGGGGGGACGATTGGTGGGACGGGTGATGGCGGTGGTCAACCAGAAGGGGGGAGTCGGCAAGACCACGACGGCGGTGAATCTCGCCGCGGGGCTCGCCGTGGCCGATCGCCCCACGCTTTTGGTGGATCTCGACCCTCAGGGCAATGCCACCACGGGACTCGGCCTGTCGAAGGAGGAGCTCTATCCCACGATCTACCATGTCCTGCTGGGTGGGGAGCCTCTGGAGAAGGCGATCCGCGAGACGGCCATTCCCAACCTCCTCCTGGTGCCCGCGGATATCGACCTGGTCGGCGCTGAAGTGGAGCTGGTGGGGCTTCCAGGAAGGGAATCCAAGCTGAAGGACGCGCTCGAGCCGCTGCGGGGCAAGTTCGACTATGTCCTGCTGGACTGTCCGCCCTCTCTCGGCCTCCTGACCATTAACGCCCTCACCGCCGCGGATTCAGCCCTGGTTCCGCTTCAGTGCGAGTTCTACGCCCTCGAGGGGTTGGCCCAGCTCCTCAAGACCGTCCGTCTCGTGAGGGATCGCTTGAATCCGCGGCTGGAGGTGGAAGGCATCGTCCTGACGATGTTCGACGGGCGGACGAGCCTGGCCGGGCAGGTGAAGGCGGAGGTTCACCGCTACTTCAGCGGCCAGATCTTCCAGACCGTCATCCCACGGAACGTCCGGCTCTCGGAGGCGCCGAGCCACGGCAAGCCCATTCTGCTCTACGACCTGCGCTCGAGCGGCGCCCTGGCGTACCTCGAACTCACCAAGGAGGTGCTCGCCCATGACTAAGCGGGGGCTGGGGAGAGGACTCGGCGCGCTACTTTCCGCGAGCCCGGCGGAAGGGGAGACCCTCCGCGAGATCCCCATCGAGGAGATCGGTCCAAACCCCAACCAGCCACGAAAATCCTTTAATATTAATGGGTTACAAGATCTCTCCGCGTCCATGCGCCAGTCCGGGGTCCTCCAGCCGGTGGTCGTGCGGCGGGTGGGAAGCGGCTATCAGCTGATTGTCGGTGAGCGCCGGCTCCGCGCGGCCAAGCTGGCGGGCCTCGAGCGCGTCCCGGCGGTGATCCGGGAGGCGACGGACGCCGAGAGCCTCGAGCTGGCCCTCGTCGAGAATCTGCTCCGCGAAGATCTCAACCCCATGGAGGAAGCGGAAGCCTACCAGCGCCTGCTGGCCGAGTTTGGGTGGACCCAGGAGGAGCTGGCCGGGCGCGTGGGGAAGGACCGGAGCTCGATCGCCAACTGCCTGCGCCTCCTCAAGCTCCCGGCGGTCATCCAGGACGATCTCAGAGCCGGACGGCTCACCATGGGCCACGCGCGGGCGCTCCTCTCGCTGACCTCGGCGGCCGACCAGCTGAAGCTCAGAGAGGAGATCCTCGCCCACTCGTGGTCGGTGCGCACGACGGAGGAAGGGGTCCAGCGGAGCCACATCCCGCGGCGGGCGGCGCGCCGCTCCGCCGAGCTGACCGCCCTCGAGGATCAGCTCCGCGAGCGCCTGGCGACGCGCGTGCGCCTGGTGGGGTCCGAGCGCCGCGGCCGCATCGAGATCGTCTATGCGTCGCGCGAAGAGCTCGAGCGGCTGGTCGAGCAGATCTTGGGGAGCCCCCTGAAGCCGTGATGAGGGAGTCGCATTCAGCGCGCGTCGTCGTCGGCATGAGCGGCGGCGTCGATTCCTCGGTGGCCGCCGCGCTCCTGGTCGAGCAGGGGCACGACGTCGTGGGGGTGACGCTCCGCGTGTGGCCGTGGCAGGAGCCCGAGGCCGCGCCCGGCCGCTTCGGCAGCTGCTGCTCGCCCCAGACCGCGGACGACGCGCGGCAGGTCGCCCGCCGGCTGGGGATTCCGTATTACCTCCTCAACTCGGAGCGCGAGTTCGACCGCACGGTCATCGACAACTTCGCCCGCGAGTACCGGGCGGGGCGGACGCCGGTGCCCTGTGTCGTCTGCAACCAGGAGGTCAAGTTCGGGTCGCTGCTCCGCCGGGCGCGCGCCTGGGAGGCGACGGCGGTCGCCACGGGCCACTATGCGCGCCTGGAGCGAGATCCGCGGACCGGCCGGTACCTCTTGTTGCGCGGGCGGGATCCCAGGAAGGACCAGTCGGACTTTCTCTGGCCGCTGACCCAGGCGCAACTCGCCGCGGCTGAATTCCCCGTCGGGGCGCTGACCAAGGAGGAGGTGCGCGCCAAGGCCCGCGCCCTCGGGCTTCCCGTGGCGGACAAGCCCGAGAGCATGGAGATCTGCTTCATTCCCGACGACGACTACCGGGGGTTCCTGCGGCGCCGGATTCCCGAGGCGTTCCGTCCCGGCCCGATCGTGGATCGCGCGGGGCGGCGACTGGGAGAGCATCGGGGGCTCGCGGCCTACACCGTGGGCCAGCGGCGCGGCCTCGGCGTGACCTCCGAGCGGCCCCTCTACGTGCTCGCGCTGGACCCGGAGCGGAACGCCGTCGTCGTGGGCGAGGCCGAGGGCCTCGAGAGCGAGCGCCTCGTGGCTGCCGAGACCAATTTCATCCCGTTCGACTGGCCAGGCGAGGCGATCCGGGTGGCGGCCAAGATCCGCCACAGCCACGCGCCGGCGCCGGCAGAGGTCCGGCCGCTGGCGGGCCCCCAGGCGGAGCCTGGGGAGCGGCGCGTCGAGGTCCGCTTCGACGAGCCCCAGCGCGCCGTGACCCCGGGGCAGTCGGTGGTGTTCTACGACGGGGAGCAGGTCATCGGGGGCGGAATCATCACCAGGCCTTGACAGTTTTCCGGCCCTCGTGATATTTGTCTGGTGTTTTCCTTGCTCCTCTTTTCACAACGCCTTCGGCCCGGAGAATTTCACGCATGTCTAAAGTCTTAGGGGGAATCGCGCTCCTTCTGGGGCTGGCCCCGGGGCTCGCCCTTGCCTCCTCGGAGGGGGGCGGGGGCTTCATCAACCTGGACCGGTCCCTCCTGATCCAGATCGTCAACTTCGGTCTCCTCTTGTTTTTCCTCTGGAAGTTTCTCTACCGGCCCTTCCTGGCCAAGCTCGACGAGCGCTCCCAGGCGATCAAGAAGTCGCTCTTGGCGGCGCAGGCGGCGCAGGCGGAAGCCGAGCGCCAGCGGGAGGAGCACCGGAAGCAGCTTCAGGCGGCCTACGCCGAGGCCCAGTCGATTCGCGAGGCGGCACTCAAGGAGGGGGCGGAGGAGCAGCGCCGGGTCGTTGAGGCCGCCCGCGCCGAAGCGGGCCGGCTCGTGGAGGGTGCGCGGGCGGAGATCGAGCAGGATGTCCGGCGGGCCCGGCAGGAGCTCCGCCAGGAGGTGGCCGACCTGGCGGTGGGGGCGGCGGAGCGGCTCATCCGGAAGAGCCTGCGCGGCGAGGAGCACAGGAAGATCGTCACCGACGCCATCGCCGAGCTCGAGCGGACCCCATGAGGCAGCAGGAGGCCACGGCTAGGCGCTACGCCAAGGCCCTCTTCGGCGTGGCGCGGGAGGCGGGACGGCTCGATGCGGTGGGGGACGAGCTGGCCCGGGTGCTCGAGGTCCTGGCCGCCGAGCGCCGACTCCAGGAATTTTTGAGCCGGCCCTGGATCAAGGGCGCGACGAAGAAGTCGGTCACGCTGGGGGTCGCTGAGCAACTGGGCTGTTCCCCGCTGGTCCGGGACTTCGTGGGACTCGTGGCTCAGCGGGGACGCACGGATCATCTGGCGGAGATGGCGCGGGCGTACGGGAAGCTGCTCGACGCCGAGCGCGGGCAGGTGCGCGCTCAGGTTCGGAGCGCGGTCGCGCTCGGCGAGGCGGAGCGGAGGCAACTGGCCGCGCGTCTGGCGCGGATCGCGGGCAAGGAGGTCCTGGTCGAGGCCCGGGTGGACACGAGCCTCCTCGGGGGCTTCGTGGCCCAGATCGGCAGCCTCGTGGTGGACGGCAGTCTCGACGGGCAGCTCGCACGGCTGCGCGAGCGCCTCGTGAGGGGATAGCGAATGATCAAGGCCGAAGAGATCAGCGGACTCATCAAGCGCCAGCTCCAGGGCTACGAGCCGGAGGTCGACCTCAAGGAGGTCGGGCGCGTCATCGAGGTGGGCGACGGCATCGCCCGCGTCTATGGTCTCGAGAACGCCATGTCGGGCGAGCTCCTGGAGTTCCCCGGCGGCGTGTACGGGATGGTGCTGAACTTGGAGGAGGACAACGTGGGCGCCGTCCTCCTCGGCGAAGACACGCTGATCAAAGAAGGCGATCAGGTTTCGCGGACGAAGCGGATCGCCCAGGTCCCCGTGGGCGAGGCCCTCGTGGGGCGGGTGGTGAACGCCCTCGGCCAGCCGGTGGACGGCAAGGGGCCCATCCCCGCCACGGAGTTCCGGCCCATCGAGCGCTACGCGCCGGGCGTGGTGGACCGGCGCCCCGTGAAGGAGCCGCTCCAGACCGGGCTCAAGGCCATCGACTCGATGATCCCCATCGGCCGGGGCCAGCGGGAGCTGATCATCGGCGACCGGCAGACCGGCAAGACCGCGATCGGCGTGGACACGATCATCAACCAGGCGGGGCAGGGGGTGTTCTGCTTCTACGTGGCCGTCGGGCAGAAGCGCTCCACGGTGGCCCAGGTGGTCAAGGGGCTGGAGGAGTCCGGCGCCATGGCCTATACGACGGTCGTCACCGCCTCGGCCTCGGAACCGGCGCCGCTTCAGTACATCGCCCCCTACGCGGGGTGCGCCATGGGCGAGTACTTCCGCGACTCCGGCCGCCACGCCCTCTGCATCTACGACGATCTCTCAAAGCACGCGCAGGCCTACCGGCAGCTGTCGCTCCTGCTCCGGCGGCCGCCGGGGCGCGAGGCGTATCCCGGCGACGTGTTCTACCTGCACTCGCGCCTCCTGGAGCGGGCGGCAAAGCTCAACGACGATCTGGGGGGCGGCTCGCTCACGGCGCTCCCCATCATCGAGACCCAGCTGGGCGACGTCTCGGCCTACATCCCGACGAACGTCATCTCGATCACCGACGGCCAGATCTATCTGGAGAACGATCTCTTCTTCGCCGGCGTGCGGCCGGCCGTCAACGTGGGGCTCTCCGTGTCGCGGGTGGGCGGGAGCGCCCAGATCAAGGCGATGCGCCAGGTGGCGGGCCGGCTCCGGCTGGATCTGGCGCAGTACCGCGAGCTGGCGGCGTTCGCCCAGTTCGGCTCGGAACTCGACAAGGCCACCCAGGCCCAGCTGGCGCGGGGCCAGCGGATGGTGGAGATCCTGAAGCAGGGGCAGTTCGTGCCGCTCCCGGTGGAAAAGCAGGTGGTCATCATCTACGCGGGGACCCAGGGGCTCCTGGACGATCTGCCCATCGAGGCGATCCGCCCCTTCGAGGAGTTCCTCTCCCCCTTCGTGGAGCGGCGCTACAAGCCGATTTACAACGAGATCCGGGAGAAGCGCGAGCTCTCGGACGCCCTCAGGCAGACCCTGGACAGGGCGATCACCGAGGCCAAGGCCGAGTTCGTCCAGACCAAGGGCATCAAGACCGCCTAGCACTGTGGCCACTCTACGCGACATCCGGCGCAGGATCCGCGCCGTCCAGTCCACCCAGAAGATCACGCGCGCCATGAAGCTGGTGGCCGCCGCCAAGCTCCGCCGTGCCCAGGAGCGGATCCTCGAGGCCCGGCCCTACGCCCACAAGATGTCGGACCTCCTGGGCAACCTCGCCCTGCGGACCGCCCCTGAGCGCCATCCGCTGCTGGCGCGGCGCGAGGGCGGCCGGCGCCAGATCGTGATCATCACGGCGGACAAGGGGCTCTGCGGGGCCTTCAACACCAACGTCATCCGTCGGTCGCTGGAGTTCATCCGCCAGAGCGAGGAAGCCAGCCTCACGCTGGTCGTGGTGGGGCGGAAGGCCCGGGATCACTACCGGCGCCGGTCGTGGACGGTCAAATCGGAGATGCTGGGCTTTTTCGATCGCCTCGCCTATTCCCACGCGGCGGAGCTTTCCACGCGGCTCATTCAGGACTACCTCACCGAGGAGACCGACGAAATCCACCTGATCTACAACGAGTTCCGCTCGGTCTCGGTCCAGCGGGTGGTGCGCGAGCAGCTCCTGCCCATCACGCCCGCCGCCGTGCCGGCGGACGCGGCCGTGGTGGATTACCTCTACGAGCCCTCGGCCGACGCCATCCTGGCCGCCTTGCTGCCGCGGCACGTGACCATCCAGGCGTACCGGGCGCTGATGGAGTCCCTGGCCGCCGAATACGGCGCGCGGATGACGGCGATGGAGGCGGCGACGAAGAACGCCTCGGAGATGATCGATCTGCTGACGATCCAGTACAACAAAGCGCGCCAGGAGCGGATCACCAAGGAGCTCCTGGACATCGTGGGTGGCGCCGAAGCCCTGAGGCAATCCGCAGAGGCGTGACGATTGACCGCGACTGAGAAAACGGCAGGAACGGCGAGGAGCCGCGCATGAGCGACGGGAAGATCGTGCAGGTCATCGGCCCGGTTGTGGACGTGGAGTTCGAGCCCGACCGGCTGCCGGCGATCTACAACGCCCTAGAGGTGTCGGGGATCGAGGCGAAGGACATCTTCACCTACTCCCAGCGGCTCGTCCTCGAGGTGGCCCTGCACCTGGGCGAGGGGCGCGTCCGGGCCATCGCCATGGCCTCCACCGACGGCCTGACCCGGGGGATGACGGTCCGCGATACCGGCGGGCCGATCTCCATCCCGGTGGGCCGGGAGACGCTCGGGCGGATCCTGAACGTCATCGGGGAGCCCGTGGACAAGCAGGGGCCGGTGAAGACCGCCAAGACCTACCCGATCCACCGGCCCGCGCCGTCCTTCGAGGAGCAGTCCACCGCGGTGCAGATGCTGGAGACCGGCGTCAAGGTCATCGACCTCCTGGAGCCCTACACGCGCGGCGGCAAGACCGGGCTCTTCGGCGGGGCGGGCGTGGGCAAGACGGTCATCATCATGGAGCTGATCCACAACATCGCCACCCACCACGGCGGCATCTCGGTCTTCGGCGGGGTGGGGGAGCGGACGCGCGAGGGCAACGATCTCTGGCTCGAGATGAAGGAGTCAGGCGTCATCGAAAAGACCGCGCTGATCTACGGTCAGATGACCGAGCCGCCGGGCGCCCGGCTCCGCGTGGGCCTCACGGCGCTGACGGCGGCGGAGTACTTCCGCGACGAGGAAGGGCAGGACGTCCTCGTCTTCATCGACAACATCTTCCGCTTCACCCAGGCGGGCTCGGAGGTCTCCGCCCTGCTGGGCCGGATGCCGTCGGCGGTCGGCTACCAGCCGACCCTCGGCACCGAGATGGGAGCGCTCCAGGAGCGGATCACCTCCACCAAGCGCGGCTCCATCACCTCGGTTCAGGCCATCTACGTGCCCGCCGACGACATCACCGATCCGGCGCCCGCCACCGCCTTCGCCCACCTGGATGCCACCACCGTGCTCTCGCGCCAGATCGTTGAGTTGGGCATCTATCCGGCGGTGGACCCGCTGGCCTCCACCTCTCGCATCCTGGACCCGCGGATCCTCGGCGACGAGCACTTCCAGACGGCTCGCGGCGTCCAGCAAGTGCTCCAGCGCTACAAGGACTTGCAAGATATTATCGCGATCCTGGGGATGGAGGAGCTGTCGGAGGAGGACAAGCTGATCGTCGGGCGCGCGCGGAAGATCCAGCGCTTCCTTTCCCAGCCGTTCTTCGTGGCCGAGGCCTTCACCGGCCAGCCGGGGAAATACGTCTCCATCAAGGACACGATCAAGGGCTTCCGGGAGATCCTCGAGGGCAAGCACGACGATCTCACCGAGCAGGCCTTCTACATGGTCGGCACGATCGAGGAGGCCGGGGAAAAGGCCAGCAAGCTCCGGGCGGGAGTGTAGCCCCGGTGGCCGAGCCGCGCGTGCGCTTCGAGCTGGCGACGCCGAACCGCCTCGTCGTCTCCGAGGACGTGGAGGAAGTGGTGGCGCCGGGCCTCCAGGGCTACTTCGGCGTCCTCCCGGGGCACGTGCCCTTCCTGACCTCACTCCAGAGCGGGGAAGTCTCCTACCGGATCGGCCGCACCGAGCAGTACCTGGCCGTGAGCGGCGGGTTCGCCGAGGTGCAGGGGGACCGCGTGACGATCCTCGCCGAGCGCGCCGAGCGGCCGGAGGAGATCGATCGCGAGCGGGCCCTACGGGCGCGCCAGCGCGCGGAGCGCCGGCTTCAGGGCAAGACCCAGGAAGAGATCGACTACACGCGCGCCCTGACGGCGTTCTCCCGGGCGCTCGCCCGCCTGCAAGTCGCCGGCCGGGGTCCTTCCCGCTAGCACCGGGCCGATAGCCGTCGCATCCCGGCGCGACAGCTAGGCCACCGCCGCGTTGCACACTCTCCGGGGCAGCCCCGCCCCGGGCCTGCACAGCCCGGCGTGCACCCACCGGTCGCCCCGCCCGCCATCTCTCCGTCACCGTGAGCGCCTCCTCCTGGCACGGCGATTGCCCCCACTCCGGGCCATGGCCACGGTGCTCATCGTGGACGACGAGCCGCCGATCGTGGAGCTGGTGCGCTTCACGCTGGAGGACGAGCACGTGCGTGTGCTCGAGGCGGGCGACGGTCTCGAAGCGCTGGAGGTGGCGTTCGCCGAGCGGCCCGACCTCATTTTTCTCGACGTCCAGCTGCCGCGCCTGAACGGCTTCGAGGTCTGCCGGCGGCTCCGGCTGGAGCCGGGGCTCGAGAAAACGAGGATCGTCATGCTCACCGCCGCCGGCCAAGCGCAGGACCTGGCCCGGGGGCGCGCCGCCGGGGCCGATCTCTACCTGACCAAGCCGTTTTCTCCCCTCCGGCTCCTCACCCTCGTGTCGTCCCTTCTTCCCGAGGTCCCGCTGTGGCCGGAGCGGTAGAGACCTCCGAGGATCTCCGGCTCGCCTACACGCGCCTCCGGGCGGCCTACCAGCAGTCCCTCCGCTACGCGTGCGACCTCAAGAGCATTCACGACCGGCTCCAGCGGGCGTTCCTCCAGAGCCTGCTGGGACTGGCCAACGCCCTGGAGGCGAAAGATCCGTACACGCGTGGCCACTCCGAGCGCGTCGCGGGCCTGGCCCAGCGACTGGCCTGCCGCCTCGGCTTCGCCCCGAGCGAGGCGCGGGTCATCGCCCAGGCCGGGCTCCTCCACGACCTGGGGAAGATCGGGATCCCCGAGTCGGTCTTGCGCAAGCCCGGTCCCCTGACCGGGGAGGAGTGGGCGCTGATGCGCGAGCACCCCGTCGTGGGAGCGCGGATCGTGGCCCCACTCGAGTTCTTCGCGGACGGCGCGCTCATCATCCGCCATCACCACGAGCGGCAGGACGGCAGCGGCTACCCGGCGGGGCTCGCGGGCGGAGCCATTCCGCTCGGCGCGCGTATCGTGGCGGTGGCCGATGTCTACGACGCCCTGACGTCGGAGCGCCCGTATCGCCGGAGCCTCGAGCGAACGGAGGCGCTCCGCCGGATCGAAGCCGCGGCCGAGCGTCTGCTCGACGCCGGGATCGTCTCCGTGTTCCTCCGTCTCGTGACCGATGGATGCCCTGACGCGCCCCTTTGACCCGGAGCGGCCGGCCCACGGCCCGCTCGTTCCGTTCCGGCTGGCGATTCTGGTCCCGTTTGGGGGTGCCGGCCTGCTCGCGGTGGCCGCCGGCCATGCCGGCGTGCTGTCCCTCGAGGTCATGAGGGTCGTCGGCGTGGGGAGTTTTCACGGCGGGCTCTTGGCGGCCTCGCTGGCAGCCGCCTGGGAGGGGTCGCCGGGCTGGGGCCCTCACGCCGCAGGGCTCACGCTGTCGCTGCTGGTCGCTGCCACATCGTGCGCCCGGATGCCGTGGGGATGTCTCGGCTACGTCCTCCCTCCGATCCTGCTGGCGTGCGTGGCGCTCCGCCGCCGTGAGTGCCGCCGGATGGGGCTTGTGGCCGGGACTCCCTGGGCCGCGCTCGGCCTCGGCGCCGCCGTCGGAGGGTTTCTCGGGGGCCACCTGCTCCTGTCGGCCTCGCGGACGTTGGGCTACCCCATCCGCATGGGCCCGCCGGTCTGGTACTTGAGCGCCCTCCTCTACGACGTCGGCGCCAACGTGCTGTCGGCGGAGTGCTTCTTTCGGGGGACGCTGTTCAACCGCTGGCAGCGGCGATGGGGCTTTTGGCCGGGCGCCCTGGCGGCGACCGGGCTCTCGATCCTTCGGTATCTCGTGGATCCTGCCCTGCCGCGCGTGGCTGGGCTGATGGTCGGAGCGGTGTTCTACCTGGCACTTCTGTCGCTCTCGGGCTGCGCGCTCCTCTGGTATTCGGGGAGCCTCCTGCCGTCCCTGGCTGCCTCGCTCGCGTTCTTCGGGGCGTACCGGACGCTCGCGGTCCGGTGAGTCTCTTGCGGTCCCGCGAGGCGTTCTTCGTAAGTAACTCCGGGTGCGATCGAGCGCGGGCTTCGCCCGCGCAACCCTCGGGGGGAGGCGTCGGAAGGGGGGCGGAGCCCCCCTCCGAGGTAAGGATGAGTGGGCCCGGGATCCTCCTCGGCTTCGGCGCCGTCACGGCCGCCCTTGTCTGGATGGGCGCCGGTCCGGCGTCGGCGTTGCGCCACCTCTACCTCGTGCCGACGCTCTGGGCGGCGCTCCGCTTCGGCGGGCTCGGGGGCGGGAGCGGCGGGCTCCTGGCCGCGCTCCTCTACGCGCCGTTCGTCCTGCCCGCGATCGAGCGAGACGGCCTCACGGCGGAAGCCGTCGAGGGCTTGATCAGCCTCACCCTGTTCCTCTTCGTGGGCGGGGTGACGGGGGCCCTGGCCCGCCGGGCGCGGACCCGGGCGGCTCGGGTTCAATTGCTCCTGTCCCTCCAGGGGGCGCTGACCGGCGGCGAGGGGCTTCGAGATCTCCTCGAGGATGTGGTCCGGCAGCTTCAGACGGCTCTGGAAGCCGAGGCCGTCGCGATCGTCCTGGCGGGTGGCGCGGAGGCGCCCGTTGCGGCGCGGGGGGCGGAGGGGCCCGGCGCCGTCGCGGAAGATTCCGCGGCGCGGTGGGTGCTGAGGGCGGGGGAGAGCCTGTTCGTGAGCGATCTGGAGAGCGACCGGCGGTTCGGCGCGCCCTGGCGCAGCGCGGGGCCACCCCGCCGCGCCCTGCTGGTGCCGCTCGGGGCCCGGGAGGGGCGCCTCGGGGTGCTGGCGATCGAGCGTCGCGGCGAATTCCCCCGCGCGCTGCGCGCGGCCGTCGAGACGCTGGCCCTCGCGCTGGCCCTGGGGATCGACAATGCCTGCCTCGCGGAACGCCAGCGCCGGTTCGCCGACGAGCTGGAGGAAAAGGTCGCGGCCGCGACTCACCGGCTCAGGGAGCTCGATCGCGCGAAATCCGACTTCGTCTCCATCGTGTCCCACGAGATCAGAACGCCCCTGACCTCGATCCAGGGATTCAGCGAGCTGCTCCTGACCCGGCCGCCGGCGGGGGAGGGGGCGCGCCGCTGTCTGGAGGCGATTCACCGGGAGGCCGAGCGGCTGGGGCGCATCGTCGCCGACCTGCTGGACCTCTCGCGGATCGAGAGCGGGCGGGAGCGTGCCCTCGGGACGGCGCCCCTGGCCCTGGGGCCGCTGGTGGATGCCAACGTTCACCTGTTCGCGTCCCAGAGCGCCGCCCACACGATCGAGCGGGACCTCCCCCCCGCGCTCCCGTCGGTCCTGGCCGATCACGACGCGCTGGACCGGGCGCTGAAGAATCTGCTCGCCAACGCCATCAAGTATTCCCCGGGGGGCGGGCCGATCCGGGTCTGGGCGCGCGTGGCCGAGGAGTCGGACCGGATCGAGCTCGGCGTGGAGGATCGAGGGGTCGGAATCCCCCCCGCGGCCCTTGCCCGGATCTTCGAGCGGTACTGCCGCGTGCCCCATCCGGACACCGCGCGGGTGCGGGGGCTCGGGCTGGGGCTCGCCCTGGTCAAATCCCTCGTGGAGGCGCAGGGCGGGCGCATCAGGGTGGAGAGCGAGCCGGGCGTTGGCAGCCGCTTCATCGTGAGTCTCCCGATTGCGTAAATTTCTCGCGGGCGTTGCCTTGACACCCCGAAGGCCGCCCGTGTAGTCTGTGGGCGGACTGGAACCCGGTGTTGAACCAACGAGATGCCGAGACGCGAAGCGATGGCTGAGCGGATGGCCGATGCCGTGGTGAAGCGGCTGTTGGTGAAGAAGCTCGTGGAGACCAAGGATGAGGCCGCGGCCCGGGGGGCCGTCCGCAAAGTGCTGATGGAGAACCTCCAGGCCGAGGAGCGGCTGGACGCCGAGGCCCGGCAGATCCTGATGGAGCACACCCGGGAGATCCGGGACGCCGCGGTCGATTACGCCCGTCTCCTGGCGATGCTCAAGGGCAAGCTCGCCCGGGAGCGGGGGTTCATCCTCTGATGCGCCTGAGCCGGGAGCGCATCTTCTACCTGGCCGACCGGATCGTCGCGGAGCTCCAGGCCACCGAAGGCGTGGTGGTCAAAAATGGCGACGAGGAGGCCCGGAAAGACGTGCGGAGCGAGGTGGTCCGGACCCTCACCGACGAGGCCAAGCTGGAAGAGACCATCGACCAGGAGGTCCGCCGGACTCTCTCCTCCTACTCGCGCCCCGCCCCCGAGGGGAGCCGCGAGTGGGAGGTGCTGTACAACAAGACGCGCGACGAAGTGTTCCGGAAGCGCTTCCGCCTCTAGCCCCGCGAGCCCGACCATGACGGACGCCAGGCGGATTGTCGTGGGCATCACGGGGGCCACCGGGGCGATCTACGGCATCCGGCTCCTCGAGCTGCTCCGCGGGTTCCCCGAGGTCGAGTCGCACCTGGTGATTTCGGGCCCGGGCAAACGGACCATCGTCGCGGAGACCGAGTCCACCGTCGCCGAGGTGGAGGCGCTCGCGCACCGGCACTACGACGACAAGGACATCGGCGCCGCCCTGGCCTCGGGCTCATTCCGCACCGACGGCATGGTGATTGCCCCCTGCAGCATCAAGACGGCGTCCGCCGTGGCGCACTGCCATACGGACACGCTCCTCTCGCGGGCGGCGGACGTCACCCTGAAGGAGCGCCGCCCCCTGATCCTGCTGGTCCGGGAGACGCCGCTGCACGCCGGCCATCTCCGGTGCCTCCTGGCGCTCGCCGAGATGGGGGCGGTGGTGCTCCCACCCATGCCCGCCTTCTACAACCGGCCGAAGCAGATCGAGGACCTCGTCACCCACACTCTGGCCCGCGCGCTGGACCACCTCCGGCTCCCGCACCGGCTCACGGAGGAGTGGAAGGGCACGCAGCCCCGGCCGCCCCGGTTCGATCCTCCCGGTGCCTGAGAGCCCCTCCGGCTCCACCCTCGACCTCTCCCTGGTCATCCCCGTGTACAACGAGGAGGCCAACCTGCCGCTCCTCTGGCCCGAGATCCGGGAAGTCCTCGATCCGACCGGCCTCCGCTACGAGATCGTCTTCGTGGACGATGGGAGCCGGGACCGGAGCGCGGAGGCGATTCGTGGATTCCGCGAGCGCGATCCCCGCGTGAGGCTCGTCCGGCTCAAGGTCAACTCGGGAGAGTCGGCGGCCACCGACGCCGGGTTCAAGGCGGCCCGCGGGCGCTGGATCGTCACCATGGATGCGGACCTCCAGAACGACCCCCACGACATCCCGGCGCTGCTCGGTCACCTGGACCGGTGGGACGCGGTGACGGGCTGGCGGACGCGCCGGGAGGATCCGTGGATCCGCAAGATCTCCTCCCGCATCGCCAACTGGGTCCGGAACACGATCAGCGGCGATGCGATCCAGGACAGTGGCTGCACCTTCCGGGCCTTCCGCCGCGAATGCCTCCGGGGGCTCACGCTCTACCGCGGGTTCCACCGCTTCATTCCCACGCTCCTCCGGATGCAGGGCTTCCGTGTGCTCGAGGTGCCCGTCAACCACCGGCCGCGGCGCTTCGGGGAATCCAAGTACGGGATCGCCAACCGGGCCTTCAGCGCATTCCAGGATCTCCTCGTCGTGCGCTGGATGGCGGAGCGCCACCTCCGCTACCAGGTGATCGAGGATCTGGGCGGCGAGGGGCGGGAGGGCTGAGCCCCGTGAACGTCCTGCTGATCGGCCTGGGCCGCTGGGGGGAAAAGCACCTCCGGGTGCTCTCCGCGCTCGGGGTGACCGTGTGGGCCGCCGACGTGTCTCCCGAGCGTCGTGCCTGGGCGGCCAGGAACGGCGTGGATCCTTCCCGTGTCGTCGCGGACTTCACGGCGGCGCTGGGCCACGTGGATGCGGTGGACATCGTCACGCCGGCCGATACCCATCTTGAGATCGCGAGTCGCTGCCTCAGCGCAGGCAAGGGCTGTTTCGTGGAGAAGCCCCTCGCCCTGACGGTGGCCGAGGCGCGGCGGCTCGTCGAGGTCGTCAACGCCACGGGGAGGGTCCTCCAGGTCGGTCATATCTTCCGCTTTCACGCCGTGACCGACGCGCTCCAGCGGTGCCTGGCGGAGGGCCGGGTGGGTCCCGTGCGGTACGTCACCGCCCGCTTCGCCGGCTTCAAGCGCCCGCGCACGGACGTGGGTGTGACCCAGACCGACGCCATCCACTTCTTCGACCTCTTCGCCCACCTGCTCGGCCGGGCGCCGACCGCCGTGACGGCCACGCTCCGGGATTATCTGGGCCGGGGCCTGGACGATCTGGCCTTTGTCACCGTCGAGTACGGGGAGGTACCGGCGTTCGTGGAAGCGGGCTACTTCGTCCCGGGCGCCCATCGCGACTGCCTGATCGTGGGCGAGCGCGGGAGCCTGGTGGCCGACTTCGGCCGCTCCGTCGTCACGGTCTTCGGCCACCAGCACCAGCAGGCCGGCGGGCAATGGACGGCCCGGGAGGGAGAGCAGGAAGAGGTGAAGGCGGCGGGGGAGGAGCCGCTGCGCCGGGAGCTCGAGGAGTTCCTGGAGGCCGTCGCGGGCCACCGACGGCCGGCCGTCGATGTCCAGGCGGGGCTCCAGGCACTCAGGGTGGTGGAGGCGGCCCAGCGCTCCTCGCGCCTGGGCCGGCGCGTCAGCCTCGACGAGGTGGGGGCTTAGGGCTCAGCAGCGTTGAACAGCCGCACCAGCTCGTAGGCCACCACGGGCTTGGAGCGGCCCCGGAGCTCGATCTCGCCGAACTTCCGGGCGACCACGAGATCCTCCACCAGGGTGTGCGTCGTCTCGCCGATCAGGATCTGGCCCGGCCCCGCGCGCTCCTCGAGGCGTGCCGCGACGTTCACGGCGTCGCCGATGACGGTGTAGTTCATCAGCCGCTCCGAGCCCAGGTTGCCGACGATGACCTCCCCGGAGTTGATTCCCACGGCGAGGCCGAGCTGGGCGCGGGGTCCCTCGCCCCACTCGTTCTTGAGCGCCTGGAAGGCTTCCCGCATCTCCACCGCCGTCCGGACGGCGTTCAGGGCGTCGTTGTCGGAGGCGATGGGCGCGCCGAAGAAGGCCATCAGGCCGTCGCCCAGGTACTTGTCGAAGGTGCCGTGGTTGTCGGCGACAATCCTCGTCAGTTGCGAGAAGGTCTGGTTCAGGGTCTCCATGACGTGCTCGGGGGGCACGGCGTCGGCGAACGTGGTGAACCCGGTGAGGTCGACGAAAGAACCGTGACGAAGTCGCGCACGCCGCCGAGCTTCAGGAGGCTCGAGTCCTCCAGGACCTTCGCCACCACCTCTTCGGGCAGGTAGCGGTTCAGGATCTTCTCCAGCAGCGCGTTCTTCTCGAAGACCTGCTGGCGGTAGATCTTGGCCTTCACGAGGGCCTTGACCCGCGTCTGGAGCTCCACCGTGTCCACGGGCTTGGTGAGAAACTCGTCGGCGCCCGCCTCGATCCCCCGGACCTTGTCGGCCACCTCCTGGAGCGCCGTGAGCATCATCACCGGGATGTTGCGCGTCTGCTCCCACTTCTTGAGGCGGCGGCAGACCTCGAAGCCGTCCTTGCCCGGCATCATGACGTCGAGGAGGATCAGGTCTGGGTTCGCCTCGGCGATCTTCAGGAGGGCCTCATCCCCGTCGTAGGCGACGACCACCGTGTAGTCCGCCGCCTCCAGCACCTCGCGCAGGAGCTCCACGTTGTCGGGGTTGTCGTCGGCGACCAGGACGGTCGCCTTGAACTCCTCAGCCACGCTGGCCCTCCAGGATCTTGGTGACGGCCGGGACGAAACTGGGGACGTCGATGGGCTTGGTCATGAACTCGTCGCACCCCGCCTCGAGGGTTTTCTCCCGGTCGCCATGCATGGCGTGGGCGGTGAGGGCGACGATGAGCGTGGAGCGAAAGTCGGGGAGCTGGCGCAGCGTTCGCGCGACGGTCCAGCCGTCGATCTCCGGCAGGGACATGTCGAGCAGGATGAGATCCGGATGATGGGCCTGGGCCTGGGCCAGCGCCTCCCGCCCGTCCCGGGCCTCGACCACACGGTAGTCCGCCAGCTCGAGGAGGCTCTTGATGAGGATCAGGTTGTCCTCGATATCTTCGACGATCAGCACCAGGGGGGCCATCACACCTCCGCCGGGTGCCGCGTGATGGCGCTCTGGACGTCGTCGATGAGCTGGTCGAGCGAAACCTGTCCCTTCTGGAAGAGCGCCTGGATCTTGCCGTCGAGCGCAGCCCGCTCCTGCTGGTTGAGGTCCTTGGCGGTGAGGATGACGACGGGGATGTCCTTGGTGGTCGGCTCGCTCCGCAGCTGGGCGAGCATCTCGAACCCGTCCATGACGGGCATCATCAGGTCCAGGACGATGAGGCGGGGAATCTGCTGCTTGACCGCCTGGAGCGCCTGTTTGCCGTTGTGCGCGACGGCCACCGTGAAGTCCTTGACCTCCAGCGCCTCCTTCACCACCGTCGCCGACTCGAGATCGTCGTCCACCACGAGGATGTACCCCGAGCCCGGCCCGATGCTGAGGCGGTTCAGCGTCTGGAAGAGACCGTCCCGGTGGACGGGCTTGACCAGGTAATCCGCGGCGCCGAGCGAGAACCCCAGCGACTTGTTGTCCACGGAGCTCATGATGACAACGGGGATCCCGGCGGTGATGGTGTTGGCCTTGAGGTCGTGCAGGACTTCCCAGCCATCCTTGTTCGGCATGCGGATGTCCAGCAGGATGAGGTCGGGCCGGGCCTCCCGCGCGAGCCGGAGCCCCTCGTCGCCGTCCAGGGCGGGCAGGAATTCCACGCCGGTCTCCTTGAGGGTCTCCACGATGAGCGTGTGGATCTCCGGATCGTCGTCGATGACCAGGATCCGGCGCTTCCCCTCGAACACGGCCGGCCGGGGCGCCGCCTTGGCGGGCCCGGGCATCGGCGGGAGCGTGACGGTTTCGGCCTCTTCCCCCGCGGCGACCAGGGGGAGCGTCACGGTGAACGTGGAGCCCTCGCTCAGCCGGCTCGCGACCGAGATGCTCCCCCCCATGGCTTCGACCAGCCGCTTGGTGATTGCCAGGCCGAGCCCGGTGCCCTCGTACTTGCGCGTGAGGGAGGTGTCGGCCTGGTAGAACTCGGTGAAGAGGTTGGCCAGGTCCTTGGTGGTCATGCCGATCCCGGTGTCTCGCACCTCGATCCGCACGCGGTTCTGGTCCAGGAGCCCGGCGGTGAGGCTCACGCCGCCCTCGTGGGTGAACTTGACCGCGTTGGAGAGGAGGTTGTTCAGGATCTGCATGAGCCGGACTTCGTCGGCTTGCAGGGTGGGGATGTCCGGGTCGACCTCCGCCTTCAGGGAAATCTTCTTCTCCAGCGCCTTGAACTCGAGGTTGCCGGTCGCGGCGCCGATGAGGATCTTGAGATTGACGGGCCCGAGCTTCAGCGTCATGCGATCGGCCTCGATCTTGGAGAGGTCGAGGATGTCGTTGATCAGCTGGAGGAGGTTCTTGGCATTCCGCACGACGCGCCCCAGGGCGTCCTTCTGCTTGTCCGTGATCTGGCCGAAGGAGCCGGAGAGCACGAGGTCGCTGAAGCCGATGATCGAGTTGAGCGGGGTGCGAAGCTCGTGGGACATCTTGGCGAGGAAGTCGGACTTGGTCTTGTGCATCCGAATCAGGTCATCGTTGGCGCGCCCCAGCTCCTCGGACTTCAGCGTGAGGTCCCGGGTCCGGTCGGCGACCTTCTGCTCGAGGGTCGCGAAGCTTTCCCGGATCTGGTCGGCCATGATCTGGAAGCTGGCCGCCAGTCGGGCGATCTCGTCCTTGCCTTTGACCTCGATGGGCGTGTCGAGGCGGCCGGCCCCGATCTCCTCCGCCGCGGTGGCGAGCATGCGGAAGCTCCGGGTCAGGCGCGTGGCCAGGAAGAACGCCCCGACCGCCGTCAGGATGATCAGCGCCCCGGACACGACGAGGTAATTCCGGAGGGCCCCGAAGACGCGGGTCTCGGCGGGCTGGTCCAGCGGCAGCAGGGTCAGCACGCGGAGGCCGGTCCCCGGGATCGAGGCGTGGGCGAAGATATAGCGCGTCCCGGCCAGAACGCCGCGGCCGTTGCCGGATCGACCCTCCCGAAGGTTCTCCAGCACCCGCTTGCGCAGCTCGGCGTCCTCGAAGAAGAAGTAGGAGAGGGGCACGCGCCGGCTCCCGCTTGCCGCCTGCCCCCGGAGCTCGAGCGGGATGAGGAGCTTGCCCTGGTCGTTGGCGAGCACCGTGCGGTAGAGGCTCCCCGACAGTAACCCCTCGAAGGGCGCCGTGAAGTCCCGGGTGGTCGTCCACACGATGACGCTCCAGCCGCGGGCCCCACGGGGCACCTGGGCCGTCGCCAGGAGGAATTCAGGCCCCACCGAGACCGGCCGGAGCCCGACGTTCTCGCCGGCCTGGGCCAGCGGGAACAGGGCGGCGTGAATGGCGGACATCCGTTCCCGCGGAACCTCGCGGTTCAAGACCTCCGCGAACCGGCTGCCCGAAAAGGCCAGGAACCCCTCCAGCTCCGGGTGCAGGCCCAGGAACTCGCGGGCCAGGGCCCGGCAGGGGGCCGGCAGGTCTCCCGTCGTGGTCAAGCACTTGCCCTCCTGAAGGCGCGCCGTCAGGAACGTGAGCTCGCGGGTGAGCCGCTGGCCGACCGGGGTGAGGGCGCGAACCACCGAGTCGTTGTGGGCGAGCGCCGTGTTCCAGAAACGGAGGGCCGCGCGCTCCTCCACCTCTTCGCGGCCGTGATAGACGAGGTCCTCCCACTTGAGGCCGCCCAAGGAGGAAACCAGGGTGTTGATCCAGAACGCCGCGGAAAACAGCAGGGGGGCCGTGATCAGGAGGGAGATGAGAATTGTCAGCTTGGTTCGGATCGACACGGCCCTACCATCCCAATCCATCGCGATTCGTGGTGTCCATGCGGCCGCCCCCGGTCTCTTTGTGCGCGGGCTCGTACGCGCCGTCGAGCCAGTCTCGGAGGGCGTGGAGAATCACCCAGCGGATGTTTCGCCCCTCGGACTTGGCCTTCGCCATCACCGACTCCCATAAGTCGGGGGGGATGCTGCGAAGGTAGTAGGCGCTCGTCTTGTTCTTCTGGCGGCTCATCAGCCTGATCACCCGCAGATGATCAGCTGATAGCACACGCTGTGCCAATGGGGAACCCACGCAAAAACAGGTAGTTGTCGTAGGGCGGAGAGTCAACTGGCGAGACAGACTGTCATCGCGTTGCCGAATTGACGGGAGGAAATCTGAGGGGAATCTAGGGTATTGTTAGAGGTGGTGCCGAAGCGGGGACTCGAACCCCGACACCCTTGCGGGCACTAGACCCTGAATCTAGCGCGTCTGCCAATTCCGCCACTTCGGCTCGGATACTCTACTTATCACACGGCCAGAGACCAGGCAAGGGGACAGGATGGCAATCGAGCGGGTGGTGGTCACGAACCGGAAGGCCACCCACCTCTATGAGATCCTGGAAACGTTCGAGGCGGGTCTCGTCCTCCGGGGGACGGAGGTGAAGTCCCTCCGGGAGGGGCACGCCAACTTCAAGGACAGCTACGCGCTGGTGGAGGGGGAGGAGCTCTGGCTCGTGGGCTGCCACATCAGCCCGTACCGCCACGGGTCGGACGCCAACCACGACCCCGAGCGCCGGCGTAAGCTCTTGCTGCACCGGGGGCAGATCAACCGGCTCTTGGGCAAGGTCCAGGAACGCGGGTTGACTCTGGTTCCCCTGCGGCTATACTTTAAGAACGGTCGGGCGAAGCTCGAGCTGGGCCTGGGGCGCGGGCGAAAGCTCCACGACAAACGCCGGGCCATCCGCGAGCGGGAGATGCGGCGGGAGCTGGACAAGGCCGTCCGCTCCCGCGAGCGCTAGGTCTTAGAGGGGGTGACTGGCTTCGACGGGGATCAACGAGGCGCAGGCGGCATCTCGAGGTGCTCTTTCCTCGTAAAACCGAGAGCACGGTTATAGCTGCCGACACTCAGCTAAGTCTGGCCGCCTAAGAACGGCTAGCGTCCCGCCGGGTTGAGCCATCAGGGCCTGGGGTGGGGCGCCATATTCTGGTGGCTGGTCCTGAACCCGGCCTCGGGGTGAGGGGCGAGATCTTTTGAGGCTGGCGGCCCGGGGATCCTGTCGGCAGGAGCCTCGGGTGGCGAGACTGAAAATACCGACTATTGATGTAGAAGCCTGCTGCTGAGGGTTTCCGGACGAGGGTTCGATACCCTCCACCTCCACCAATTTTCCCCCTCACTTTGATCCTCTCCCCCGGCGGGGGAGAGGGCGGGGTGAGGGGGAAAAGTTTCTCCCCCCTGCCCGGTGTTGCTAGAATACCCATCACCCAGAAAGACGGGGCGGTATGCGGCGACAGCTCCTCGCGTGGTGCATTTTCCTCCTGTGCGTCGGTCTCCTCTGGCATGAGGCCGAGGGGCGGAGCCTGCTCGTCGCGGCCGAGGGGCGCCAGGGGACCCTCCGCGGTCAGCTTTCGGTGATCCAGGGTGACGACGGCGTGTCCTATGTCTCGCTGGATCGGTTGGCGCGCCTCCTGAAGCTCAAGGGGACCTGGTCCGAAAAGTCCAGGACGGCCACCCTGAAGGCGGACTCGAAGACGGTGAGCCTCACGCGGGATCGGACCCAGGTGCTCGTTGGCGGCAAGCCCCTCACCCTCGGGGCGCCGCCGCGCATCCTGTCGGGCGGCTGGGTGGTGCCCGAGGAGTTCCTGACGCGCGTCCTGCCGAGGCTCTATCCGTCCGTCAAGGTGGCGGAGGCGGAGATCAGGCCGCCGGTCAAGCCGGTGCGGGCCGCCGCCACCCTGGAGGATCTCCGGTTCCGGTCGTATCCGTCCTTCACGCGCGTCGTGCTCGAAGCCAGCGGGCCGTTTGCGTATCAGATCGAGGATCGCAAGGGCGATGTCCGGGTGCGGCTCAGCGGCCTCTCGCTGCCGGGGCCGCAGGTCGAGGAAGTGGGCGACGGGCTCGTGAAGGAGATCCGCGTGGCGCCGGCGGGGCGCGAGGCCGTGCTCAGCGTGAGCCTCGAGGGCGCCCGCGGCGAGATCAAGGCCCTGACGCTCCAGGATCCCTACCGGCTCGTGCTGGACATCCACAGCGCCAGGCCGCCCGGGGCGCGGGGCGCGCTCGGCGGCCCGGGGGAGGCGCTGCGGCGGATCGTGCTGGACGCCGGCCACGGCGGGCATGACCCGGGTGCCGTCGGCCCCGGCGGCCTCCAGGAGAAGGAGGTGGTGCTGGACGTGACCCGGCGCGTGGGGCGCCTGGTGGAGGAGGGGCTCGGCATCAAGGTGGCGCTGACCCGGACGGGCGATCACTTCGTTCCGCTGCGCGACCGCACCCAGTTCGCGAACAAGGAGCGCGCCCAGCTCTTCGTGTCCATCCACGCCAACGCCCACCGGGACCTGGGCCACGAGGGCGTGGAGACCTACTTCCTCTCCTCCGAAGCGACGGACAACGAGGCGCGCCAGGTGGCCGCCCTGGAGAACGGGGTGGTCCAGCTGGAGGCGGGCAATTCCCGGGTGAAGATGGATGCGCTCAAGGCGATCCTCTGGGACCTGGCCCAGTCCGAGTTCCAGGAGGAATCCAGCCAGCTGGCGGAGACGGTCCAGGACTCCGTGACCCGGACCCTCAGGATCGCCAACCGCGGCGTGAAGCAGGCCGGCTTCTACGTCCTGGGCGGGGCCGCCATGCCCGCGGTCCTCATCGAGATCGGCTTCGTCACCAACCGGAAGGAAGAGCGGCGGCTCATGGATTCCCAGCACCGCGACCGCGTGGCCCGGGCGATCTACGCCGGGATCGCCGAGTACAAGCGCCGCTACGACCAGAAGATGGGCGTCGCAGAGGTCCCGAAGTGAGCCGGCGCGACGGGCGCCGCGCCGACCAGCTCCGCCCGATCACGCTGACGCGCGATTTCATCCAGCACGCCGAAGGGTCGGTGCTCGTGGAGTTCGGCGCCACCCGGGTGATCTGCACAGCTTCCGTGGAGGACAAGGTGCCGCCGTTTCTCCGGGGGCAGGGCCAGGGCTGGGTGACCGCCGAGTACGGCATGCTGCCGCGTTCCACCGCGACCCGCACGCCGCGCGAGACCACCCGGACCGGCGGCCGGTCCCAGGAGATCCAGCGCCTGGTCGGGCGCTCGCTCCGCGCCGTGGTCGAGATGGCCAAGCTCGGCGATCGGACCTTCTGGGTGGACTGCGACGTGATCCAGGCCGACGGGGGGACGCGCACGGCGGCGATCACGGGTGGCTTCATCGCGCTGGCGGACGCCTTGGCCAAGCTCGTCGAGGTCCAGCTGCTCCCGAGCCTGCCGCTCCGCGACCAGGTGGCCGCGGCGAGCGTGGGGGTCGTGGCGGGGACGGCGGCGCTCGATCTCGACTACCTGGAGGACTCCTCGGCCGAGGTGGACATGAACGTGGTGATGACCGGGTCCGGAGAGTTCGTCGAGATTCAGGGGACCGCCGAGCAAGTCCCCTTCGGCCCCGACCGCCTCCAGGAAATGCTCGCCCTGGTCCGGCGCGGGATCGAGCAGCTCGTCGCCCTCCAGCGACGGGCCCTGGCCGCGCGTGGGCAGAAGAGCTTCACCCTCTAGGCCGCGCCTGGTCGTTGCCACCCTCAATCCCGCGAAAGCGCGGGAGCTGGCCTCCCTGCTCGGCGATATTCCCTTCGAGGTCGTCGGTCTCTCGACCATCCCCGGCGCCGCGCTTCCGCCCGAAGGCGACGACTCCTACCGGGCGAACGCGCTCGCCAAGGCGCGGGCCGCAGCCCGCCTCTCGGGCGCCGTCGCGCTGGCCGACGACTCGGGGTTGGAGGTGGATGCGTTGGGAGGGCGCCCCGGGGTGCGCTCAGCCCGCTACGGCGGCGCCGGCCTCTCCGATGCCGACCGCTGCGCGGCGCTCCTGGCGGAGCTGCGCGGGGTCCCTCGCGAGCGGCGCACGGCGAGATTCCGGTGTATGGTCGCCTTGGCCTCACCCGACGGCCGCGAGGAGGTCGTCGAAGGCATCGTGGAGGGCGTCATCACCGATGCGCCCCGCGGGACGGGCGGGTTCGGCTACGACCCGGTCTTCTTCTATCCGCCCCTGGGCCGGACGTTCGCCGAGCTGGATCCCGCGCTCAAGAACCGGGTGAGCCATCGCGGGAAGGCCCTCGCGCTCGCCCAGGAGGCGTTGAAGCGCTGGGTGTCGTAAGATATACTCCGGCATAAAATTTCGGGGTGTGGCGCAGCCTGGTAGCGCACCTGCCTTGGGCGCAGGGGGTCGGAGGTTCAAGTCCTCTCACCCCGACCAACTCTATGACGACGCGACTGCTAACCCTCCTGCTGTTCCTCCTCCTCGCCCTCGGGGGAGGCCTGCCGGCGCTGGCCAACAACTGTCCCCTTCAGATCCAGCGGGCCGAGGAGCTGATCAAGAAGGCCGAGCAGGGGAAGCTCCCCCCGGAGGCCCGGGCACTCCTGGAGGAGGCGCGGAAGCTCGTGACGGAGGCCCGGGCGAGCCACGAGGGCGCCAAGGGGAAGCCAGACCACGCCGATGCGATCCGGAAGGCGAAGACCGCCCAGGCGCTGGCCGAAGAGGCCGCTGCCCTCGCCGGCCGGTAGGCTTTTGATCGGAGGTGCGCCCATTGGCGAAAAAGCCATCCCCCCCGGAGTTGTCCGAGCGGCACGTGACGATACGGTCGGAACTCAGGCGGGTGCTCGGAGAGCGGCCGCTCACGGCTCGTGAACTTTCGGCACGCGTCGGAATCAGCGAAAAAGAGGTCGCCGGCCATCTCGCGCATCTGGCACGCTCGCTCAGGCAGAGCGGCGAGCGGTTGCATGTCGAACCCACACGGTGCCTCGCCTGCGGGTTCGTTTTCAAGGACCGGACTCGACTGGACAAGCCGTCCAGGTGTCCGGAGTGCAAGAGCGAGCGGCTGGCTCCATCTCGCTTCGTGATCGCGGGAGGACCGCGCGGCGCTGGTGTATCATAAGTGCCTGATGCGCCTGTAGCTCAGCTGGATAGAGCGTCGGACTTCTAATCCGAGGGTCGGGGGTTCGATTCCCTCCAGGCGCACCAACACTTACACGCCACCCCCTCCCCCAAGTCGCGCGGTTTCTCGCGCGGTTTTCCCGTGGACGGCCTGGACGGGGGAATAACACGCCCCGCCCCCCGGTTGGGTCCAGGAGGGCGGAAGGTCTGATCTACGCGGAGGCTGAGGCGGGGGCGCGAGGCTCGTCGGCCCGCCCACCGGAGAGCCGGGTCAACATCGGGTGCTGGGCGAGCCGCGCCCCCGTGCGGAACTGATCCACAGCGCAACCACAGGAGGCGGCGTGAGTCGCATGGGGAGCCCTTCGTCAATTTCAACTAAAAAAACTTGACTCTTCGCACGTTGCGGGAAAACATGAGAAATGAACCGTGTCGGTCTGATCTTCACCGCGGTTCTCCTCCTCGCGGGCTCAATAGGCTCAGTGTCGGGCGAGGAGAAGCAGCAGCGTTTCTATTTGAACCCTCACCTAGGTGCAGAGCAGTTTGAGCGGAGGAACGATTTTAGGTTCGGCGCTCTCTACGATCAGTTTTCCACTACCCGGCTAGAGGATTTTCAGCGGGACACCGACAATACGGCCATTAGTGGCGGCTTTTCGGCCGGGGTCTGGCTCACGGATCGCGTCGGCCTGGAGCTGAGCTTCGGGACCTCCCACGGGGACGCTTCGCGGAAACTTTCCATCACCACCACGCCAACTTTTGGCTCAATGACTGTTTTTCCAGCGATCGGGGCTCCAGTCCAGATTGGCGCTGGTTTCTCTCAGGCGGTTGTGCTCCGTCTTCCTTCGGCGGTGTTCTGTCCGACTTGTTTGCCGGTGCGATGGAGGCTTGATTACGACCAGAACATTTTCGACATCCACCTGGATGCGCGCGTGAGACCCTGGCAGTCTAAGGACAAGGGATCGTGGTTGGAGGGTGTCCTCGGCTTTGCGTATCTCCGCGTGAACCAGGAGTTTCATCATTTAGCGAATGGCAGTAGTGAGTTCGGGGTCGGCACACGCATCGACACTACCATCGACACCAACATAGACCTGACGGATAACCTCTTTGGAGGGCGCGTGGGTACGCGCGGGCAATATCAGATCTGGTCGAAGCTCACACTTACGGGCGAGGCCTTCGGTGAGTTTTACCGTCGAAAGAGCAATCTGACAGCCAACCAGGACATTTCAAGTCCAATGATTCTGGTTGGTGCGGGCGGAGGTTTCGGAATCATGGGTAACACGATTGAATATAGCGGCGGTGTCCGCACCTCTGATTCCGGATTCGTGCCGCGCGTCAGCGGGAAATTTAGGCTGGCATACGATTTCGCGGATTGGGGCAGTCTCGGGGTTACGTATCGTTTCAACGCGCTTTGGAACATGTCTCGGCCTGATGCGCCGACAGTAATCCTAAACGTCCCCCCTCCGGTAGTCGGGATCGCTACTGCGATTCTGGACCACCCACTTAGGATCAAGGCTGACGACAGAATGTTCTCTCACTTCTACGGGCTCGAACTGGCCATCAAGTTCTAGATGCTGTGGAAGGGACCGAACCCATCGGCGGAGGTCGGACTGAGAACCAGCCACTGTGCGGGATTTGTGCGGGAACGGGTGCGGACCAGGCCCAAGACGGCCCAAATCCAGGGGCCCTCGGTGCTAGGCGCACCACGAAATCAAGCGGTTGCCCGCCGAGAAGTTTCAGCGAACCGCGTGACTGTGCGGGAATTGTGCGGGAGGAAGGCAAGTAGGAGGCGAGCGATGGCGTTCATGGGTTTCACTAATAAGGCAGGGTCGGTAAATGTACGCCATTGACTGCGGGAGGGTCGGCCGTCGCCAGTTCCTTCGAACCGCCGGTACTGCCGTCACAGGGCTGGCGCTCGGCGGACTGCCGCTCGATGCCCGTGCGCAGACGGATCAGAGCCGCCGCCCCATGAAGATCGGCGTCATCGGATCGGGGCGGATCGGCGGGACCCTTGGGGGGCTCTGGGTCAAGGCTGGCCACGAGGTGATGTTCTCGGCCCGTCACCTGGACGAGGTCAAGAAGCTCGCCGAGCGGCTCGGC
>LDXP01000003.1:0-12960 GCA_001443385.1 Candidatus Rokubacteria bacterium CSP1-6 | reverse complement strand
GCGCGAGCCGGGACGCCGCGCGAGGCCGCGGTGTTCGGCGAGGCCGTTCTGATCTCGGTTCCCTACAGTGCGCTTCCGCAGATCGGCCAGGATCTCGCCGCTGAACTGCGCGGCAAGATCGTGCTCGATACCTGCAACCCGATTCCCAGCCGCGACGGCGAGATGGCCGTGCCGGCGAGAGCGAAGGGCACCGGCGTCGCGTCAGCCGAGTTCCTGCCCGGCGTCCGCCTGGTGCGGGCCTTCAACAGCGTCGGCTTCAGCGCCCTCAGGAGCGAGGCGCATCGGGCCGGGGAGAAAATCGCGATCCCGCTGGCCGCCGACGACGCGGGCGCTCTCGCGGTGGCCTCCCGGCTGGTCGAGGACGCGGGCTTCGAGCCGGTCATGGTCGGGCCGCTGGCCGAAGCCAAGAAGTTCGACCCGGGCACGCCGGTCTTTGGGCAGGCGCTCACCGGGCGCGAACTGCGTCGCATGCTCGGCCTCGGTTCCTGAGGCCGTGGCGACCTACACGACTCGTCGGGATCTACTCAAGGCCGGTGTCGGGTCGGGCGTTGCGCTCCTGGTGTCCTGGGGACGGCTCGGGGCCCAGCCGGGGCCCCTGATCGAGCGGCCGATTCCGTCGACGGGCGAGCGCGTGCCGGTGATCGGCGTCGGAACGGCGAGGCGATGGGAGGCGGTGACGACGCCCGCCGAGAGAGCGCTACTCCGCGAGGTCCTGCGCCAGTTCGCGGAGCGGGGCGGCAAGGTGATCGACACCGCGCCATCCTACGGCACCGCCGAGGCGGTGGTCGGCGACCTCGTCGCCGACTTGGGCGTCCGCGCGTCCCTGTTCCTCGCCACGAAGGTCGGCGCCACCGGGCGCCAGGCGGGAATCGAGCAGATCGAGGCGTCGTTCCGGCGATTGCGGACCTCCCGGATCGATCTCGTCGCTGTTCACAACCTGCGCGACACGGCGACGCAGCTCCAGACCCTGCGGGAGCTCAAGCAGGCGGGCCGCGTCCGCTACGTGGGCACTACCACCTCGTCTCCACGGCAGTATCCTAAGTTCGAGCGGACGATGCGGACCGGGACGCTCGACTTCATCCAGGTGGATTACGCGCTCGACAGCCGGGGAGCGGCAGCGACCATCCTCCCGTTGGCGGCCGATCGCGGCATGGCGGTGATGATCAACCTGCCATTCGGACGGGGCCGGCTGTTCCGGGCCGTCCAGGGCAGGGCGCTCCCGCCGTGGGCGAGCGACTTCGACTGCGCGAGCTGGGCCCAGTTCTTCCTCAAGTACATCGTGTCGCATCCGGCAGTGACCTGTTGCGTGCCGGGGACCTCGAAGGTCGAGCACCTGCTCGACAATCTCGGCGCCGCCCAGGGCCGGCTGCCGGACGCGGCGGCGCGGCGGCGGATGGAAGACTTCATCGACCGGCTGTGAATCGCGGCAGCATCCGCGGATGACGGGGCGAGGGTCCTCCCTCTGGTGGCGGCCGCACGCGGTCGTCGACATGCGCCCCGGCGAGCTGCGGGCGCTCGGCTGGGCGTGGCTCTACATCCTGAGTGTTCTCTGCTCGTACTACATCATCCGGCCCATCCGCGATGACGCGGGGGTCGCTGGCGGGGTGGAGTACCTGCCGTGGCTGTTCACGGGCACGCTGGCCGGGATGCTCGCGGTGAATCCGGTCTTCGCTGCGCTGGTCCGCCGGCTCCCGCGGGTGCGCTTCA
The DNA here is from genome assembly GCA_001443385.1 of Candidatus Rokubacteria bacterium CSP1-6. GTDB lineage: Bacteria > Methylomirabilota > Methylomirabilia > Rokubacteriales > CSP1-6 > CSP1-6. Next base: position 11,253 of record LDXP01000003.1, on the reverse strand, counting down.
TCGCCATCGCCTACCGGTTCTTCATGGTCAACCTGCTGCTGTTCGTCGTGCTGTTCGGCGTCGCCACGCCGGCGCAGGCGATCTGGGTCGGCCGCGCCTTCTTCATCTGGTCTTCGGTCTTTAACCTGTTCGTCGTCTCGGTGTTCTGGGCGCTGATGGTGGACGTGTTCGACTCGGCGCAGGGGCGGCGGCTCTTCGGTGTCATCGCGGCGGGGGCCACCGTCGGCGGCCTCCTGGGCTCGACCGTCACCGTGGCGCTGGCGCCCCGGGTGGGGGTGCCCCTGTTGCTGCTTCTCTCGATGGCCCTCCTCGAGGTCGCCGTCTTCAGCGTCGGCCGGCTCGCCCATCTGTCGGACGCCGTCCGCCGCCACCCGATGCCGGGCGCGGAGGAGACCCCGATTGGCGGCGGCGTGCTGTCGGGCATCACTCACGCGTTCCGCTCGACATACTTGGTGAACGTCAGCGTCTACATGCTGCTCTACGCGGTCACGTCGACGTTCCTCTACTTCGAGCAGGCTGCCGTGGTCGCGCGCGCGTTCAAGGACCGCGGGGCCCGGACGGCGTTCTTCGCCCAGGTCGATCTGCTCGTCAACGCGCTGACCCTGGTGATCCAGCTCTTCCTCACCGGCCCCATGCTGCGGGTCCTGGGGGTGGCCATGAGCCTTGCGATCCTGCCGGCCCTGAGCGTCCTGGGCTTCGCCGCGCTCGGGCTGGCCCCGGTGATCGCCACGATCGTCGCCTTCCAGGTCCTGCGGCGCACCGGTAACTTCGCAGTGGCTCGGCCGACCCGTGAGGTGCTCTTCACCGTTGTTGCGCGGGAGGACAAGTACAAGGCCAAGAGCTTCATCGACACCGTCATCTACCGGGCCGGCGACCAACTCGGCGCCTGGTCGTGGGGTTTGCTCGGCGCGGTCGGTCTGGGGGCCGCCGCGACGGCCTGGGTGGCGGTGCCGCTGTCGGCGGCCTGGTTGGCCAACGCGTGGTGGCTCGGCCGGCGCCAGGAGCGACTCGCCAGCACCGAGACAGCGGCACGGCCAAGAGCCGAACCCGCCGCTCAGGCGCCATCGCGGATGATCGGGATCTGAGCCTTGGGTGGGCTCAACGACGATCCTCACGGCCTCTCTACGGTTGCGGTGCCTCGGGGCACGCGGCGAGTGCCCCATCTACGAAGGCCCCACGTGGTTGGCGCAGGGCAATCCCCTGCCGCCCTAGCGTTACCTCAAGCGAATGAGCCGGGCCAGCGAGCGGGGATGTGAGACGATGACAGCCTATGCCATTCTCATCTTTCGGGCTTCACCCCGATCTCCTCCGCGGCGTCAAGGAGATGGGCTTCACCCGCCCCACCCCGATCCAGCAGGACGCGATCCCCCCGGCCATGGAAGGCCGCGACGTGCTCGCCTGCGCCATGACGGGCAGCGGCAAGACGGCGGCCTTCGTGCTGCCCATCCTGCACCGCCTCATGCCCAAGCGGCGCGGCGTGACCCGCGCGCTGATTGTCACCCCTACGCGTGAGCTGGCAGCCCAGATCGAGGAGCACCTGAACCAGATGGCCATGCACACGCCGATGTCCGGCGCGGCCGTCTTCGGCGGCGTCGGCATGGGACCGCAGGAGCACGCCTTCCGCACGGGGGTGGACGTGATCGTCGCCACGCCGGGACGGCTCCTCGACCACTTCCGCTTCCCCTACGCCAAGCTCGAGGGGCTCGAGATCCTGGTGCTGGACGAGGCGGACCGGATGCTCGACATGGGCTTCCTGCCCGACATCCGCCGCGTCCTCAAGCACCTCCCGCCGCGCCGCCAGACGCTCTTCTTCGCGGCGACGATGCCGCCGCCCATCGTGACGCTGACGCGCGAGTTGCTGCGCCGGCCGGCGATGATCAACCTCGAGCGCAAGGCGGCGCCCGCCGTGGGCATCACCCAGGCCGTGTACCCGGTCGCCCAGGACGTCAAGTCCTCCTTGCTGCTGGAGCTCATCAAGCGGGGCGAGATGAAGAGCGCGCTCGTCTTCACGCGCACCAAGCACCGCGCCAACCGCCTGGCCGACTTCCTCTCGCGCCACAGGGTCAACTGCGAGCGCATCCACGGCAACCGGAGCCAGGCGCAGCGTACGGCGGCGATGGAGGGCTTCAAGAGCGGCCGGTTCCGGATCCTCGTCGCCACCGACATCGCCGCACGCGGCATCGACGTCGAGGCCCTGAGCCACGTCATCAACTTCGACGTACCGGCCGTGCCGGAGGACTACATCCACCGCGTCGGGCGCACCGCGCGCGCGGAGCTGACGGGCGACGCCTTCACCTTCGTCTCGCCGGAGGAAGAAGGCGATCTCTCCGCCATCGAGCGCGTCGTGGGCAAGCGCCTGCCGCGGGTGGTGCTGCCGGACTTCGACTACAGCCGGCGCGGGTCGGAGAAGCTCGAGGTGCCGCTGGCGGAGCGCATCGCGGCGATCCGTGCGCGCAAGACCGAGGACCGCGCCCGCGCCAAGGCGAAAGCCGAGCGGCGGGGCCAGGTGCCGGCGGCCCAGGGCCAGCGGCCCGGCGCTCAGCCCCCGTCCCATGCCCGCCCCGGGCAGCATGGACGCCCGTGGCAAGGGCAGCGCCCCATGCAGCGCCGGCCCGGCGGCCGCTAGCCGGCGCCGGGTGCTTCGGCGCTGACACAGAGGGTGCGCCCACCTCAATCCCCCCAGCCCGGGGCCTGGAAACAGTCCTGGTAGGCGAGTTCGGGGGGCCGTGGTCCCCAGAAATTGGACTCCCGCCCGCCGCCGTACCGGGCGGCCTCGGTGGCCTTGACGAGCTCTTCGTACAGCCGGATATGCTCGGCGGTGACCCCCGTCTGGCAGATGTGCGCGCGCGCCTGCTCGTACCGCTGAAGCGCGGCGTCGATCTGGAAGAGAAGGGCCAGCGCGAGGAAGGTGCGGATGAAGCTCTGTCCCATGACAGGAATAGGCTAGCCGGTGGCCGCGCGGGGATCAAGGAGCATCGAAATGCCCGCGCGGATTGACATTTCCGGACGCCCTGGGGTAAGATACGGCGTCCTTTTGAATGCTGGACGATCGCGGTGAGCGTAGCTCAATTGGTCAGAGCACTGGACTGTGGCTCCAGGGGTTGAGGGTTCAATTCCCTTCGCTCACCCCAATTCGTGCGCCCGTAGCTCAGTTGGATAGAGCGTCGGACTTCGAATCCGAAGGTCGAAGGTTCGATTCCTTCCGGGCGTACCAGAATTGAGGGGACGACGAGAGACGACACAGCGTGGTGCGCCTGTAGCTCAGTTGGATAGAGCGTCGGACTCCGGATCCGAAGGCCAGAGGTTCGAATCCTCTCAGGCGTACCATTAACGCTCGGCGAGCCGTTAGCTCAACTGGCAGAGCAACTGACTCTTAATCAGTAGGTTGAAGGTTCGACTCCTTCACGGCTCACCATTTTCTCGATGCGAGAGTGGCGGAACTGGCAGACGCGCTGGACTTAGGATCCAGTGGGGGAAACTCCTTGGGGGTTCAACTCCCCCCTCTCGCACCATTTCAGAGGGGTGCCACTCTGGTTCTCGACGTGCCAGGCTGACCGTCTTTTGCCAGCCCCGGGGGTGGGTAACATCAATGATTTTCGGTTATTGCCAGGATCCCGCCTCGGCATGAGCCCTGCAACATTCGACTGGGCAGGAGGGCGAATGACGCCGATGTTCACACTGTTCCCGCGGCGATGGAGCCAGTGGCTTCTCTTCCTGTTCGGACCCATATTCCTCGCCACGTACTTCGGCCTGCTCTCCTGGGAGCCGGTCGAGGAGGCGATCACGCAGTTTACGATGCAGCCGCCCGGCCTCGCCCGTGGCGAGGGCCTCCTAGGCCTCGTCTCGTTGCTGCTGCTGACGCCGCTCGTCGGTGTTGTGGCGCTGTTTCTGCTCCTGTTCGTGTGGGTGGTCCTGGCAGGGATCCTCGGGCCCTTCGGTCGTATGCTCGGTTTACCGGATTGGGCCTTTTTCCTCCTCGTTGCCAGCGTATCCGCGGGCCTGGTCTACGCCAACAGTGGAGCGTGGCTGCCGTGGTCCCTGCAGGCTTTTGAGCGCATCGCCAGCGCCTACCTCATCCTGCTCCTCTAGCCTGTAGCGCCCCTGCCTCTCGGCCCGACTTGACGGTGGCCGCGTTTTGTCCGAGAATCACCCTCTCCCGATGAAAGTCGCCGTCGAAGAGCTCGAGGCCTGCAAGCGCCGCCTCCAGGTGGAGGCCCCGGAGGACCTCGTCCGCCAGGCGTGGGAGGAGGCCTACGGGCGAGTCGGGGGGCAGGCGAAGCTGGCGGGGTTCCGGAAGGGCCATGTCCCCCGCAACCTCCTGAAGCTTCACTTCGCCGACGAGGTGCGCCGGGAGGTGGCCCAGCGGCTGATTCCCGAGGTGTACCGGCAGGCGCTGGCCGAGACGCAGCTGCACCCCGTCGAGGACCCGGACTTCCACGACGTGACGCTCGAGGAGGGCGCGCCGCTCAAGTTCACGGCGGTGGTGGAGATCAAGCCCGCGATCGCGCTGGGGACCTACACGGGCGTGACCGTCCAGCACGCGCCGGTCCCCGTGACGGATGAGGATCTCGAGAAGGCGCTGGAGCACCTCCGCGAGCAGCACGCGGAGTTCAGGAGCGTCGAGCGCCCCGCCGCCGCGGGGGACCTGGTCATCGTGGACTACACCCTGACGCCCGAGGGATTGGAGCCGCGGCGCGAGCAGGGGTACGCGTTCCTCGTGGGCTCCCAGGCGGTGCTCGCCGAGATCGACGAGGCGGTGATCGGCCTCGCCGCGGGCGGCGAGCGGGAGACGCGGATCCACTTCCCCGACGACCACCGGCGGGAGGACCTCCGGGGCAAGGGCGGCGCCGCCACGGTGCGGGTCGTGGAGGTGAAGGAGAAGGCGCTGCCGGCGCTGGACGACGAGTTCGCCAAGGGCCTCGGCGAGTACGGGACCCTCGAGGAGCTGAAGACAGCGGTCCGGAAAGAGCTCGAGGCGCAGCGGGAACGGGAGAGCCGCCGGGCGCTGGAGGAGAAGGTGGTGGACGCGCTCCTGGCCGCGCACGACTTCCAGGTGCCGGAGACCATGGTCCTCCGCCAGGTTGCCCGTCTGATCGAGCACGCCCGCGAGCGGATGCGGCGGCAAGGGGTGGATCCCGACCAGATCAAGTGGGACTACGAGAAGCTGACCGAGGAGCTCCGCCCCGGGGCGCTTCATGCGGTGCGGCGCGCGCTGCTGCTCGAAGCCATCGCCGAGAAGGAGGGCGTGGCGCCGGCCGACGCCGACGTGGAGGCCGAGGTGGAGAAGATCGCCCGGGCCAGCCAGCGGCCGGCGCCGGCGGTCCGGCGGCTCATGGAGAAGAGCGGCGACCTGGAGGGGCTCCGGTACTCCCTCCGGGAGGCCCGCACCCTCGATTTTCTGATTCAGCACGCGCGGATCGAATCCTGATGTACACTATGGGCAGGTAAGGAGAGGCTTTATGGCGCTGGTTCCCATCGTGGTCGAGCAGACGCCCCGCGGCGAGCGGGCGTTCGACATCTTTTCGCGGCTCCTCAAGGAACGGATCATCTTCCTGCCCACCTATATCGAGGACGAGCTGGCCAATTTGGTGATCGCCCAGATGCTCTTCCTCGAGGCGGAGGACCCGGACAAGGACCTCTTCCTGTACATCAACTCGCCGGGCGGCTCGGTGACCGCGGGGATGGCGATCTACGACACGATGCAGTACGTGAAGCCCAACATCTCCACCATCTGCATGGGGCAGGCCGCCTCCATGGGCGCGCTGCTCCTGGCCGCCGGGGCCAAGGGCAAGCGCTTCGCGCTCCCTCATGCGCGCATCATGATCCACCAGCCGCTGGGCGGGGTGCAGGGACAGGCCACGGACATCGACATCCAGGCCAGGGAGATCCTCCGCGTCCGCGACGAGCTGAACCGCATCTTCGTCCACCACACGGGGCAGAGCCTGGAGCGGATCCAGCGGGACACGGATCGGGACTTCTTCATGACCCCCGAGCAGGCCAAGGACTACGGGATCGTGGACGAGGTCATTTCCTCCAAGCCGACCCCGCGGGCCGTCGCGGAGGCGGCCGGGGCCATGGCGGGCGCCTCGGCAGGGTAGGACGCGTCCATGGCCCGAACGCGGGAGACCAACGGCGTGCTGAAGTGCTCGTTCTGCGGCAAGAGCCAGAACGACGTGCGGAAGCTCATCGCCGGCCCCACCGTGTACATCTGCGACGAGTGCATCGAGCTCTGCAACGACATCATCGCGGAGGAGTGGGAGGAGGAAAAGAGCCGGGAGATCCGGCGCCTCCCCAAGCCGGCCGAGATCAAGAACGTCCTCGACCAGTACGTCGTGGGCCAGGAGCGCGCCAAGAAGATCCTGGCGGTGGCCGTTCACAACCACTACAAGCGGATCGAGGCCGGCGGGGAGGTCGGCGAGGTCGAGCTCCAGAAGTCGAACATCCTGCTGATCGGCCCCACCGGGGTGGGCAAGACGCTCCTCGCCCAGACCCTGGCCAGGATGCTGCGCGTGCCCTTCACCATCGCCGATGCCACGACGCTGACCGAGGCGGGCTACGTCGGCGAGGACGTGGAGAACATCATCCTGCGCCTCCTCCAGTCCGCCGACTACGACGTCGAGCGGGCCGAGCGGGGGATCGTGTACATCGACGAGATCGACAAGATCGCGCGGAAATCCGAGAACCCATCCATCACCCGCGACGTGTCGGGCGAGGGAGTGCAGCAGGCGCTCCTGAAAATCCTGGAGGGGACCGTGGCCAACGTCCCGCCCCAGGGCGGGCGCAAGCACCCCCACCAGGAGTTCATCCAGGTGGACACGACCGACGTGCTCTTCGTCTGCGGCGGCGCCTTCGTGGGGCTCGACAAGATCATCGAGAGCCGGGTGGGAAAGAGCGGGATGGGGTTCGGGGCCGAGGTGCGGAGCCGGGACGACCGCCAGATCGGCGATCTCCTGGCCCTGGCGCAGCCCGAGGACCTCCTGAAGTACGGGCTGATCCCCGAGTTCGTCGGGCGCCTGCCGGTGATGGCGACGCTCGATGATCTGGACGAAGCCGCACTGATCAAGATCCTCCGGGAGCCCAAGAACGCCATCATGAAGCAGTACCAGAAGTACTTCGACCTGGAGAAGGTGCGCCTCAAGTACACCGACGATGCCGTGGTCGCCATCGCCAAGAAGGCCCTGAAGCGCGGGACGGGGGCGCGGGGACTCCGGGCGATCCTGGAAGAGGTGATGCTTGACGTCATGTACGAGCTGCCCTCCATCCAGGGGCTCAAGGAGTGCATCGTCACCCGGGAAGTCATCCTGAACCACGAGCGCCCGATCCTGATCATGGAGCAGAAGGCCGAGTCGGCTTAATCCTCGGAGGGGGGTTTCGCCCCCCTTCCGATGCCTCCCCCCTGAGATTGCGCGGGCGAAGCCCGCGCTCGAACGCGCACAATGACGGGCACCCTGTACGTCGTCGCCACCCCGATCGGCAACCTCGAGGACCTCGGCCTGCGGGCGCTCCGCACCCTCCGCGAGGTGGACCTGATCGCCTGCGAGGACACCCGCCGCACGCGGACCCTGCTCGCGCGCTTCGGAGTCGCCACGCCGGTGACGAGCTACTTCGAGCACAACAAACGCCAGAAGGGGCGGCAGCTGCTGAGGCTGCTGGCCGAGGGCAAATCCATCGCGCTCGTGACCGACGCCGGCACGCCGGGCGTCTCGGATCCCGGCTTCCTCCTCGTCAAGGAGGCGCGGGCCGCCGGGGCGACGGTGGTGCCGGTGCCCGGGCCGTCGGCGGTGGTCGCCGCACTGTCGGCCGCCGGCGTGCCCGCCGACAGGTTTGTCTTCGAGGGGTTCCTGCCGACCAAACCCGGGCGGCGGCTGAACAGGCTCAAGGCCCTCCGCGACCTCGACATGACGGTCGTGCTCTACGAGTCGCCTCACCGGTTGCTCAGAACCCTGGAGGCGATCGAGCAAGTGTTCGGCGATGCTGAGCTGGTGGTGGCGCGGGAGCTGACGAAACAGTTCGAGGAGGTCCGCACGGGCACGGCCGCCGAGCTGACCCGCCACTTCGGCGGCGGCGCAGTGCGCGGAGAGTTCACGCTGGTCATTCCGCGGGGTTGTTCCCCTGGGACCCCCGGCGTATACTGAGCCGGCTTCGGCAAGACGTGGGAGCGCGCGCATGACGATTCCGAGAGCCCTGACCGTCGCCGGCTCTGACTCCGGGGGCGGGGCGGGAATTCAGGCGGACCTGAAGACGTTCTCCGCCTACCGGGTCTTCGGGATGTCGGTTCTCACCGCCATCACCGCCCAGAACTCCGTCGGCGTCCAGGGCGTGGTGACCCTTCCCCCGGCGTTCGTGGCGGTGCAGCTCGAGTCGGTCCTCTCCGATTTCGGCGCTGATGCCGCGAAGTGCGGGATGCTCGCCACCGCTGGCATCATCCGCGCCGTCGCGGCGAAGCTCAAAGAGCACCGGGTCGAAAAGCTGGTGGTGGATCCGCTGATGATCGCCACGTCCGGCGACCCGCTTCTCCAGCCCGACGCCCGGGAGGCCCTGATCGGCGAGATCCTACCGCTGGCGCTGGTCGTCACGCCAAACCTGCACGAGGCCGGCGCCCTGGCGGAGATGGCGGTCACGACGCGCGACGACATGGAGGAGGCGGCGCGGCGGATCGCCAAGCTCGGGCCCCGGCACGTCCTGGTAAAGGGGGGCCATCTCACGGGGGAGGCGGTGGACCTCCTGTTCAACGGCCGGGAGTTCACGGCCTTCAGCGCGCCGCGCATCGATTCCGCCAACACCCACGGCACCGGCTGCACCTTTTCGGCGGCCATCGCTGCCGGGCTGGCCAGGGGCCGCCCGCTTCCCGAGGCGGTCCGGGACGCCAAGGCCTACGTGACCCGGGCGATCCGCGAGGGGTTCGCCCCCGGGAAGGGCGCCGGCGTGCTTCGCCACTTCCTCACCGACTGGTAGGTCATGGACGAAGCCGTCGATCAGAAGATGTCGTTCCTCGATCACCTGGGCGAGCTCCGCAAGCGTATCGTCTGGAGCGTGGTCGCTATCCTCGTGGGGCTCCTCATCGCGCTCAGCTTCGCGGAGCGCCTCATGAAGTTCGTGCGGCGGCCGTTCGAGGCGGCCATTCCCGGGGCGAAGCTCGTGTTCCTGACCCCCACCGAGGGGTTCTGGGTGTACATGAAGGTGGCGCTGATCGCGGGCGTCGTCCTGGCGATTCCGGTCGTGCTCTACCAGGTCTGGGCGTTCGTCGCCCCGGGGCTCCACACGCACGAGAAGCGGTTCGCGGTGCCGTTCGTCTTCGTCGGCTCGCTGTTTTTCCTGATCGGCGCCACCTTCGCCCAGCTGGTGGTGATCCCGTTCGCGATGCGGTTTCTCGTGTCCTTCCCCGGTGCGGACCTGACGCCGATGATCTCCGTCGGGTCGTACGTGGACTTCGTCCTGAAGTTCACCCTGGCGTTCGGCGCGATCTTCGAGCTGCCCGTGGCGATCACGCTCGCGTCGCGCATGGGGCTCGTGACCCCGCAGTTCCTCGCGAAGAACCGGAAGTACGCGGTTCTCCTCACCTTCGTCGTCGCGGCGATCCTGACGCCCACGCCGGACATCTTCAACCAGTCCCTCATGGCGGGCCCCATGATCCTCCTGTACGAGCTGGGGATTATTTCGGCCCGGATCTTCGGACGGCGGCCCAAGCCGGCGCCCGCGCCGGTGCCGGAAGTGGCGTCATGACACGCAGGGAAGGGGGGCACGATGGATCAGCTGATTGCCACCATTGAGAAGAACGCGGATGAAGAGATCCGCGTCTCGCTCCGGGAGTACAAGGGACATCCCTTCATCGACATCCGCGTGTACTGGAAGCCTCCCGAGGGCGAGCCGGGGCCGACGAAGAAGGGGGTCACCCTGAACCCCGAGCTCTTCCCCGGGCTCAAGAAAGCGATGGGGGCGTTGGAGGCGGCGCTCGTCAAGGCGAAGCTGATCGACGAGGAGAGCTAGTCCTGGCCCTTCCCTTCACCACCCTCAACCTCCCCGAGCCGGTCCTCGCCGGAATCCGCGGCGCCGGCTTCGTCGAGTGCACGCCGATCCAGGAGGCCGCCCTGCCGGTCGCCCTCAAGGGCAAAGACGTGGCCGGCCAGTCTCAGACCGGGACGGGCAAGACCGCCGCCTTCCTGATTGCCGGGTTCACGCGCCTTCTGCAGGCGCGGGAGCCGCGCCCGGGTCCCCGGATGCTCATCATCGCCCCGACCCGGGAGCTGGTCGTCCAGATCGAGGCGGACGCCCGGCTCCTGGGCCGGCACACGGGCCTTCGGATCCTCTCCGTCTACGGCGGCATCGACTACGCCAAGCAGCGGGACGAGCTCCGGGCCGGCTGCGACATGCTCGTCGGCACGCCGGGCCGGCTCATCGACTACCTCAAGCAGAATGTCTGGTCCCCCCGGAAGGTGGAGGTGCTGGTCATTGACGAGGCCGACCGGATGTTCGACATGGGCTTCATCGCGGATCTGCGCTTCATTCTCCGACGGCTCCCGCCCCCCGAGAGGCGGCAGTCCTTCCTCTTCTCGGCGACGCTCTCGTTCCGGGTCCTCGAGCTGACGTGGGAGTTCATGAACAACCCCACCCAGATCACGATCGCCCCCCAGCAGAAGACGGTGGAGACGGCGATCCAGCTGCTCTACCACGTCAGCCGGGAGGAGAAGTTCAACCTCCTCCTGGGGCTCCTCAAGCGCGAGGGCGGGAGCCGGATCCTGATCTTCACCAACACGCGCGAGGCGGCGCGGCGGCTCGAAGACCGCCTCGGCCGGAACGGCTGGGAGGCGCGCGCCCTGACCGGCGACGTGGACCAGAAAAAGCGGCTGCGCATCCTGAATGACTTCAAGGAGGGGAAGCTGCCGGTCCTGGTGGCGACCGACGTGGCCTCCCGCGGGCTCCACATCGAGGGCGTGAGCCACGTGATCAACTGGGACCTCCCTCAGGACGCCTGGGACTACGTCCACCGGATCGGGCGAACCGCGCGGATGGGGGCCAGCGGCAAGGCCATCAGCCTGGTGGACGAAGCGACGGCGCTCCTGCTCGAGCCTATCGAGCGCTTCATCACCCAGAAGATCCCGGTCGGGTGGGCCGAGGACGACCTCTTCCTGCCCGAGATCAAGCCCACCGCCGAGGAGCGCCGCCGCTACGCGGAGGAGCGCCGGCAGCGGCTCGCTGCCCGCGGCGGCCCGCATCGCGGCGGGCCGCCTCGCGGCGGACCCCCCCGTTCCCACC
>LDXP01000002.1 GCA_001443385.1 Candidatus Rokubacteria bacterium CSP1-6 | reverse complement strand
AGAACGACCGGATTCAACAGATGCCAGAAAAAATGACTGCCAACGGGGAAGTAAGGGCAGACCGCATTGTCGATCGTGCGGAAAAAGATTGACACCAGCAACACCCCTGCCGCCGCGAGCAGGAGAGTCCGCCCATGCTCTTGGCAGCGGTAATGATAGAGCCCGAGTCCGAGTATGAGAAAGAAAGCAGGGGCGTAAGTGAGCGAGCCGTTGAGGATATGCGGGAACCGTCTACCAAAGAGTGCGGCAGCGAGAAATGCTGCTAAGGCAGCCCCAGCATATGCTAACGCTGGACTCCTTCAGTTTCGCCGAGAGCCGGTGTACACTCGTTCTATGAGTACTCCTGAGGAGGTCTCGTACGTCAACGGGGCTGGCAATGGGTGAGCGTATGATACGCCTCCTTGTCCATATGTCGCGCGGCGAACGCGGCTGGGTGGTAGCCGAGGCGCCCGAGGTTCCAGGAGCGGTCAGCCAGGGGCGCACGGAGGAGGAGGCGCTGCGCAATATTCAGGAGGCGGTCGAGGGCACGCTAGAGGTCAGGCTTGGGTTTGTCCTGGCGGAGGAAAAGGACGATTCCGGCCGGCCAGTTCAACTATTCGAAGCCTACGGACATCCTCGGCCGGTTCCCCCGGGGGCGTGGGAACGGTTGATCGAGGTCGATCTCGATGCCATTGCCCGTCGTCTCCGGGGCCCAAGCCGTCAGGGCGTTTGAGCGTGCTGAGCTGGATCCGGGTACTCTGCGATCACTCATTCGGAAAGCGGGACTGACCGTCGAGGAATTCACCACCCTGCTGGAATGAACGGCCGTTGCGGGCCCCCGCAACCAATCAAAGTAGCGAAACACAAAGGGGTCGGCCGGGATGATCGGTCGGCCCCTTCGGCGTCCTATGTAGCAACTATGTAGGTTCTCGACCCGGATTCGGATCACATGCGATCCCCGCACACGCCCGGCGGCTTTCTCCATAGGTGTTTCATAGGCGCCGAAAACAGGCTGAGAAGCCGAATAGTTAGAGCCGCCCGTGGTGTCACTCCGACGTTTTTCCCGCCAGCGGGAAAACAGGTGCTACTTTGTGTTACTATCCTCACCAAATCAGCATCAAGTTTGCGAACGACAACGCCTTCCAGCTCGAGCTCCGGCGGCGGGTCGATGAGTTCTTCCGAGCCACCGGCCGGCGGCAACGCGACTGCTGGCAGATGTACGTGAAGACGGCCATCCTCCTTGCCGGCTTCGCGGTGTCGTATGTGCTGCTGGTCTTTGCGGCCTCGACTTGGTGGCAGGGCCTGCTCCTGGCCATTCTGCTCGGGCTGTCCGCGGCCGGGATCGGGTTCAACATCCAGCACGACGGCGGCCATCAAGCCTATTCGAATCATCCGTGGGTCAACAAGCTGATGGCGATGACGCTGGAGCTGATCGGAGGCAGCTCCTACCTGTGGCGCTGGAAGCACGTCGTGTTCCATCACACGTATGTGAATATCACGGGCCATGACACCGACATCGACCTCGGCATCCTCGCTCGGCTGACGCCGCATCAGCGGCGGCTCGCCTATCACCGGTGGCAGCACGTCTACCTCTGGCCGCTCTACGGATTGCTGGCCATCAAATGGCAGCTTGTCGATGATTTCCGGGAGCTCATCAGCGGCCGGATCAGCACCCAGCCATTCCCTCGCCCTAACGGCTGGGAGCTGGCGATCTTCGTCGCCGGCAAAGCGGTCTTCTTCACCGTGGCCTTCGGGATCCCGCTGCTGTTCCACTCAGTCGGGGTCGTCCTGTTCTACTACGGGGTAGCAGGACTGGTAGCGGGTATCGTGCTGAGCGTAGTGTTTCAGGCGGCACACTGCGTGGAAGAGGCGGAGTTTCCGCTGCCGCGGGAGGACACGGGGGGCATCGAACGCGCGTGGGCCATCCATCAGGCGGAGACCACCGTGGACTTTGCCCGACGGAGCCGGGTCGTCGCGTGGCTCGTCGGCGGCTTGAACTTTCAAATCGAGCACCACCTGTTCCCAAGGATCAGTCACGTCAATTACCCGGCGATCTCGAGGCTGGTGGAAGAGGCATGTCGCGACTTCGGCATCAAGTACGCGGAGCACAGGTCATTCCGGGCGGGTTTGGCGTCGCACTTGCGATGGTTGCGGCGGATGGGAATGCCCAACGCGGCCGGATGACAGGCGGAGCGGCCATGCGAGAGCCCATCAGCTTCAACTCTGCTACTCTGAAGTAGATTTCAGAACGTCACAAGGCCGCCCGGGAGTGGCCAAGGGGGAACGGCCATGATTGGCACTTTGATTCTTGCCGCGCTCATTGTCATTGTGCTGTTCGGCGCCAAACGGCTCCCCGAGCTCATGGGTGCGCTCGGGAAGTCCGGACAGACCATGAAACGTCCCAAACGGACATTCACCCCTGGGATGAAGGGCCGACTCGTCGAGTCCGGCCGGCGTCTGGAAGCCGCTATTCGAAAGGAGGAATGTCTCCTGAAGGATCAGGGGTTTAGACCAAAGGAAATCCACGACATTATCATTCGCGCGTTGGAGGAAGTCTTCAATCACCCCGAGCGGTGGAATTTCCTCGAGGAACCTCGGCCCTGACGTAATCCCCAAGCGGGTGGCGCTGCAGATCAGCGGGCACAAGGCGCGGCGGTACAACATCGTGAGCGACGGGAATACCCCGTTCTTTTCCGCGTGCGAGCAGAGGGGGGCATGTCGTGGACGAAAGCCTGCTGAACTACGTGATTCCAATCGCCTTAACATTTGTAGCGGGCTACCTCCTGAAATTCGTAGGGCCTCGGGCTAGAGTCGTTCATTGGTGGCGGGTCCTCGAAGAATTTCTCGCGACGAGGATTCGGGAGCCGAAGAAGCGGTTCTACGTTGTCGAGGAGCGCCGAGGAGGTGCCAACCCATGAGGGTCAGGAAGGCCGTCTTTCCCGCCGCGGGGCTCGGGACCCGGTTTCTCCCGGCCACGAAAGCCCAGCCCAAGGAGATGCTCCCGCTGGTGGATAAGCCCATGATCCAGTACGTCGTGGAGGAGGCCGTGGCCTCGGGCCTCACCGAGATCATTATCGTCACCGGGCGCGGCAAGCGCGCCATCGAGGACCACTTCGACGCGGCGTTCGAGCTGGAGTACTACCTCCAGGACCGGGGCAAACTGGAGGAGCTGGCCGAGATCAAGACCATCTCCGAGCTGGCCTCGGTCTCCTACGTGCGCCAGCGGGAGCCCCTCGGGCTCGGCCACGCCATTCTCTGCGCGCGCCCCCTCGTGGGCGAGGAGCCCTTCGGGGTGTTCCTCGGTGACGACCTCATCGTCGCCCCGAACCCGTGCATGCGCCAGCTCCTGGGGGTCTTCGAGCGCTATGGCGGCCCCGTCGTGGCCGTGGAGCGAGTTCCGGGCGACCAGATCAGCCGCTACGGGGTGATCCGCCCCAAACCCCTCGAGGGCAAGGTCTATGAGGTCCTCGATCTCGTGGAGAAGCCGGCGGCGCGGGAGGCGCCTTCGGACCTCGCCATCATCGGGCGTTACGTCCTGACTCCGGATCTCTTCCCGGTTCTGGCCGAAACGCGGCCGGATGCCCGCGGCGAGATCCAGCTCACCGATGCGCTCCGCACCCTCCGCCGGACGCGCGCGCTGTACGCCGTGGAGTTCGAGGGGAAGCGCTACGACACCGGCGACAAGCTCGGCTTCCTCAAGGCCACGGTGGAGTTCGCCCTGGCCCGTCCCGACCTCGCCGAGCCCTTCCGCGCCTACCTGAAGACCCTCAAGCTCTAGAGGAGCGGGCGATGCGGGTCGCGGTGGTCGGCGCGGGGATCATGGGGCCTCCACCCACACTAAAGCCGGAAGAGCCGACAATCTTATGGTAACTCTAGGTCAATCAGCCCGCGCTGGCGGTCCTCCCCGTTTCTGAGTCCAGCCAACCTTACGTTCTTGGGCTAGGGGCAGCTCATGGGAGTTGCCAGCGAGAGCATGGGTGAGCGGTGGGAGCGCCGGGCCCGACTGCGGGCGACTCGCTAGGAGCGGTGCGGGCCCAGAGTCCCCGTGGCCCACCTTGCTGTCCAGGGAGGGCAGGAAGCAGGGAAGAAAGGCAGCATGCTCATCGCCCGGAAGTCACTCGAGAACCCCATCCGCGCCGAGGTCTTCGGCATCGAGCGCCTCGAGCAGCACGCCGAGAGCCTGGCGGCCGCCCAGCGCGTCATGAGGCACTCAGGCCGGGGGCGGCGATTGTTGCCGCGCGTCGAGGATAACGGTCGCGTGCTCCGTGAGTCGTATCGCGTGATCGCCAACGCCATCCGTGAGGAGCGCGCGATCACTCCGGCGGCAGAATGGCTCGTCGACAACTTTCACGTCGTGGACGAACAACTGCGTGAGATCCGCGACGACCTGCCGCCCGGGTTTTATCGGGAGCTGCCCAAGCTGGCCGAGGGACCGCTCGCCGGCTATCCGCGCGTCTACGGAATCGCCTGGGCATTTGTTGCCCATACCGATAGCCGGTTCGATCCCGACACGCTCCGGCGGTTCGTGCACGCGTACCAGCGCGTGCAGCCGCTGACCATCGGCGAGCTGTGGGCGGTGGCGATCACGTTGCGCGTCGTACTCGTCGAGAATCTTCGGCGCTTGGCAGAGAGCATCGTTCGCGAGCGAGCGGCGCACCAGGAGGCCGACGCCCTGGCGGACGATTTACTCGGCGTCGGCGAAGGCGCCCTCGCGCCGACGGCGAGGGGTCTCGCGCAATTCGAGAGCGGCCCGCTGATGACCGCCTTCGCGGTGCGGCTCGTCCAGCGGCTGCGGGAGCAAGATCGCGCGGCGACCCCGGCGCTTCTCTGGCTCGACCAACGCCTGCAGGCGCAGGGGACGACATCCGACGACATCGTCCGCGTCGAGCATCAGCGGCAGGCCGCGATGAACGTGACCGTCCGCAACGTGATCATGAGTATGAGCCTGATATCCGCGCTGGACTGGACGGAGTTCTTCGAGACCGTCAGCCTCGTCGACGAGGTGCTGCAAGCGGGCCCGAACTACGCCGCAATGGACTTCGCGACCCGCGACAGCTACCGGCATGCGGTTGAAGAGCTCGCGCGGGGCTCGGGCCGGCCCGAGCTCGAAGTCGGGCGCGAGGCCATTGCTCAGACGCACCGCGCGGACGTGCACGACGGCCGGAAGAGCGATCCCGGCTTCTATCTCATCGGCAACGGGCGCCTGGCCTTCGAGCAGGCGCTTGGTTACCGAGCGCCGCCGATGCGCCGGCTGCTTCGCGCCTACGCCGCGGCGGCGACGCCCGGATATCTGGGAACGATCGCCGTCCTCAGTGGCTTCATGGTCGCGCTGCCCCTCCTCGCTGCAGGGGTATCCGGCGTCGGACCGGTGAGCCTGCTGGTGCTCGCGCTTCTGGCCGTCGTCCCGGCCTCGGACCTGGCGATCGCTCTGCTGAATCGAAGCGTCACCGCGCTCGTCACGCCGCGAGTCTTGCCGCGGCTCGAGCTGCGCGACGGCGTGCCGCCGCATCTGCGGACCATGATCGTCGTCCCGATGCTGTTGACCGACGGCGCCGAAGTCGAAGAGCAGATCGGGCGGCTCGAAGTGCATTACCTGGCGAATCCAGACGGCGATCTTCGCTTCGCCGTCCTCTCCGACTGGATGGATGCGCCTAGGGACAGCATGCCGGGTGACGACGACACTCTGGGGGCGGCGCGCGAGGGGATCGCACGTCTGAACCGGCGGCACGGCGCCGCGCCGGATGGCGGCGAGCGATTCCTGCTCTTCCACCGCCGCCGGCTCTGGAACGAGAGCGAGCGGACGTGGATGGGGTGGGAGCGCAAGCGCGGCAAGCTCCACGAGCTCAATCGCCTCCTGCGAGGGGCGACGGACACCAGCTTCTTGCCAGCGGGCGCCGCCGCGCCTTCCGGCGTCCGCTACGTCATCACCGTCGACGCCGACACGCGCCTGCCCAGAGGCGCGGTTGATCGGCTGGTCGGCACGATGGCGCATCCCCTCAATCGGCCGCGGTTCGATCCCGACAGGCGGCGCGTCGTCGAAGGGTACGCGGTGCTTCAACCGCGAGTCACGCCGCCGCTACCCGGACGCGAGGGCTCGTTCTTCCAGCGCCTCTCGTCCGGCCCCGCAGGCATCGACCCGTACGCGGCGGCCGTGTCCGACGTGTACCAGGACCTCTGGGGGGAAGGTTCATACACCGGCAAAGGAATCTACGACGTGGACGCGTTCGAGGCGGCGCTGGCGGGGCGGGTGCCGGAGAACGCGCTGCTGAGCCACGATTTGTTCGAGGGTGTGTTCGCGCGTGCCGGCCTCGTCACCGACGTCGAACTGTTCGAGAGCGCTCCCTCGCATTACGGGGTCGCGGCGGCGCGCCAGCACCGCTGGGCGCGCGGCGACTGGCAGCTGCTTCCGTGGATTCTTGGAACGCGAATCCCCGTGATGGGGCGCTGGAAGATGCTGGACAACCTGCGTCGCACGGTCTCGGCGCCGGCCGCCTTTCTGACGCTGGCGGTTGCGTGGATGGTGCCGGGCACGTCGCCCGCGGTGTGGAGCGCGTTCGTCCTTGCGACCATCGCCGTGCCCTCGCTCCTCTCGGCTCTCAGCGGATTGATCCCCCGCCGGCTCGGCATTTCCAAGCGCAGCCATACCCGCGCGGTAGGCAGAGACATCGTCCTGGCCGCCTCGCAGATCGGGCTCACGATCACCATGCTGCCGCACCAGGCCTGGCTGATGAGCGACGCAATTGTGCGGACGCTCGTCCGCGTCTACGTCACGCATCGCAGGCTGCTGGAATGGGTGACCGCGGCGCAAGCGAAAGCCGGTCTCCGTCTCGATCTCCGGGGCTTCTACCGTCGAATGGGCGGCGGGGTCGCGCTCGCCGCCGCCGCGGCGGTGGCCGTCGCGTGGCGGCGGCCCGAGGCCTGGCCCGCCGCGCTGCCCTTTTTCATGCTGTGGGCCGCGTCCCCCGCGGTGGCTCGATGGATCAGCGTGCTGCGGCGCACTGCGAGCACCCAGCCGCTCTCGTCGGCCGATGCGCGAGCCCTCCGGTTGATCGCGCGTCGGACGTGGCGGTTCTTCGCGACGTTCGTCGGTCCCGAAGACCACGCGTTGCCGCCCGACAACTTCGAGGAGACGCCGAGCCCGTCGGTGGCGCATCGCACGTCGCCCACGAACATCGGACTGTACTTGCTGTCCACGGTGGCCGCGCGCGATTTCGGCTGGCTCGGCACGCTCGACGCCGTCGAGCGTCTCGAGGCCACGCTCGAGACGATGAACGCCCTCGAGCGCTTCCGGGGCCACTTCTACAACTGGTACGACACGAAAGACTGCCATCCTCTCGACCCGAAGTACGTGTCGTCGGTCGACAGCGGAAATCTCGCCGGTCATCTCATCGCGCTCGCGCACGCCTGTGAAGAGATGATCGACCGCCCGCTCCTCGACCGCGCGGCGCTCGTCGGGATCGAAGACACCGCGCTGCTCGTCCGCCTCTCGACCCTCGTGACGGCCGGCGATGCCCGCCCGCGCACGGTCACCCGCGGGCGCCTGGACGAGGCCATCGACGCCGTCACGGCGGCAGTCCAGGAGCCCCCGCACGATGCGTCGGAGTGGGTGTCTCGGCTCGCGACGCTGAAGGCACACGCTCACACGGTGCTGGGCACCGCACGAGCGCTGACCGACGAAGATCCTCAGAGCGCGCAGACGGACGTCCTCGTCTGGGCGGACGCGCTCTGCGCCACTGTCGAAAGCCACGCGCGCGACCTCGACATGCCCGACACGCTCATTCGTCGCCTCACGATCCTCGCCCGGAGCGCGCGGGGGATGGTCGGGGCCATGGACTTCCGCTTTCTCTTCGATCCAAGGCGGAAGCTGTTGGCGATCGGGTACCGCGTCACGGACGGCAGCCTCGACCCCGGTCGGTACGACCTCCTCGCATCGGAAGCCCGTCTCGCGAGCTTCGTCGCGATCGCCAAGGGCGACGTCCCCGTGTCGCACTGGTTCCGGCTGGGCCGCGCCCTCACACCGGTGGAGCAGGACTCCGTGCTCGTGTCCTGGGCGGGATCGATGTTCGAATACCTGATGCCGGCGCTCGTCATGCGAGCGCCGGCGGGAAGCCTGCTCGAGCAGACATCCCGACTCGCCGTTGGCCGGCAGATCACGTATGGCGCCGAGCGCGGCGTGCCGTGGGGTGTGTCGGAGTCCGGCTACAACGCGCGCGACCGGGAGATGACCTACCAGTATTCGAGCTTCGGTGTACCGGGGCTCGGGCTGCGACGCGGACTCGGCGAGGACGTCGTCATCGCGCCCTATGCGACGGGACTGGCGGCCATGATCGATCCAACGGCCGCGGTTCGAAACTTCCGGCGCCTGGCGGCCGCCGGGGCCAGCGGCGCCTACGGCTTCTACGAGGCGCTCGACTACACCGCACCCCGGCTTCCGGAGGCTGCCGAGCTCGCGGTGGTGCGCGCCTACATGGCGCACCACCAGGGGATGGTAATCGTCGCGATCGCGAACGCCCTCCACGACGGCGCGATGCGCGCGCGCTTCCATGCCGAGCCGATGGTCCGGGCCACCGAGCTGCTGCTGCAGGAACGGACGCCGCGTGACGTGGCGGTCGCCCGGCCGCGCGCCGAAGAGGTGCAGGCCGTCGGCGACGTGCGCGAGTTCATCCCGCCGGTCGTGAGGCACTTCACCTCGCCGCACGGCTCGATGCCGCGCACACATCTGCTCTCGAACGGGCGATATGCGGTGATGCTGACGGCGGCGGGCTCGGGATACAGCCGCTGGCGCGATCTCGCGATCACGCGGTGGCGGGAAGACGTCACGCGCGACGCGTGGGGATCGTACGTGTTCCTTCGCGACGTCGAGAGTGGCGAGAGCTGGTCGGCTGGGTACCAGCCGCGTGGAGGCGAGCCGGACAGTTACGAGGTCACGTTCTCCGAGGATCGGGCGGAGATCGTCCGGCGAGACCGCGCCATCCGCACCACGCTCCAGGTGATCGTGTCGCCGGAGGACGATGCCGAGGTGCGTCGCGTATCGCTCACGAATGTCGGGGCGAAGAGCCGGGAGGTCGAGCTCACGTCGTACGCCGAAGTCGTGCTGGCGCCGCCGGCGGCGGACGCGGCCCACCCGGCGTTTTCCAACCTGAGCGTGGAGACGGAGTGCGTGCCCGAACTCGACACTCTGCTGGCGACACGCCGGCCGCGGTCCCGCGCCGAGGCCCAGGTCTGGCTGGCCCACGTGGCTGTCGTCGAAGGCGAGACGGTTGGCCAACTGCAATGGGAGACTGACCGCGCCCGGTTCCTCGGCCGCGGCCGCGGGATCCGAACCCCAGCTGCGGTGATCGACGGCCAGCCCCTCTCCAACACCGTCGGCGCGGTGCTCGATCCGATCGTGAGCCTCCGACGCCGCGTCCGGCTTCCGCCGGGCGTCACCGTGCGCGTCACCTTCTCGACGCTCGTCGCGCCGTCGCGCGCGGAGGCCCTCGGCCTCGCCGAGAAGTATCGCGACGCGGCGACGTTCGACCGCGCCGCGATGCTGGCGTGGACGCACGCGCAGGTTCAACTGCACCACCTCGGGATCGGTCCCGACGAGGCGCACCTCTTCCAGAGCCTCGCCAGCCGCGTGCTCTACTCGGACCGGAGGCTCCGGCCCTCCGCGGACGTGCTCGCGCGTCGCACGGGCGGTCCCGACGCGCTGTGGGCTCTCGGGATTTCGGGTGACCTCCCGATCGTGCTGGTTCAGATCGACGAGCCCGAGGACGTGGGCATCGTGCGGGAGCTCCTCCGCGCGCACGAGTACTGGCGGATCAAGCAGCTCGCGGTCGATCTGGTGATCCTGAACGAGCGCGCGCCGTCCTACGTTCAGGATCTGCAGTCGTTGCTCGAGACGCTCCTCCGCACGAGCCAGTCGGCGGAACCCCATGATGGACACGGGCCGCACGGCAACGTGTATATCGTCCGAGCGGACCGCATGACGGCGCCGGAACGTGACGTGCTACAGGCCGTGGCGCGCGCGGTGCTGTCGAGCCAGCGCGGGACGCTCGCCGAGCAGATGACGCGTGCGGAGCGACCCGACGCCGCTCCGGTCGCTCAGCCACGGCGGCGGGCGGCGACGAAGTTGACGTCGGAGGTGGCGATCCCGCAGCCGGATCTCGAGCTCTTCAACGGCCTCGGCGGTTTCGAGGCGGATGGACGCGAGTACGTAGCGATCCTCGGCGAGGGGCGGTGGACGCCGGCGCCGTGGCTCAACGTGATCGCGAATTCGAGTT
Organism: Candidatus Rokubacteria bacterium CSP1-6; assembly: GCA_001443385.1. Classification (GTDB taxonomy): domain Bacteria; phylum Methylomirabilota; class Methylomirabilia; order Rokubacteriales; family CSP1-6; genus CSP1-6. The sequence goes on along the minus strand of LDXP01000002.1, from coordinate 96,103 downwards.
TCGGCTTCCAGGTCTCCGAGTCGGGTTCGGGGTACACGTGGTCGGTCAACAGCCGCGAGAACCAGCTCACCCCCTGGTCGAACGATCCGGTCAGCGACCCGGCGGGCGAGACGATCTACGTCCGGGACGAAGAGACCGGAGATCTGTGGGGTCCGACGGCGCTCCCCATTCGCGAGGGGACCTCACCCTACGTCATCCGGCATGGGCAGGGCTACACTTCCTTCGAACACGTCTCGCACGGCGTCTCGCTCGAGCTGCTGCAGCTTGTGCCGCTCGACGACTCCATCAAGATCTCGCGTCTCACTCTGACGAACTCGTCGGGCCGGGCACGGCGGCTGTCCGTGACCGCCTACGTCGAATGGGTCCTCGGTGTGTCGCGGAGCGCCGCCGCGCCGTTCGTCGTCACCGAGATCGACGGGAAGACGGGCGCGATGTTCGCGCGTAACGCGTGGAGCCGCGAATTCGGCGGTCGCGTCGCGTTTGCCGACCTCGGCGGGACTCAAACGGCGTGGACCGCCGACCGGACGGAATTTCTCGGGCGTCACGGCACGCCGGATTATCCAGCGGCGCTCGCGCGAAGAGACCGGCTCTCGGGACGGGTCGGCGCCGGCCTCGATCCGTGCAGCGCCCTACAGGCGACGATCGAGCTGCCCGCTGGAGGACGGGCGGAGGCCGTGTTCTTCCTCGGCGAGGCGGCGAGCCCCGAGCAGGCGAGGGAGCTGATCGTTCGCTACCGGACCCGTGACGTGGCGGCGGTCTTGCGGGCTGTCGGCGAGCGCTGGGACGAGGTGCTCGGCACCCTGCAGGTCGCGACGCCCGACCGGGCCATGGACATACTGCTCAACCGGTGGCTGCTGTACCAGACGCTTGCGTGTCGGGTCTGGGCGCGGTCGGCGTTCTATCAGGCCAGTGGGGCGTACGGGTTTCGCGATCAGCTTCAAGACGTGATGGCACTCGCGGTGTCCGAGCCCGAGCTGGCGCGGCAGCATGTGCTCGGGGCCGCGGCGCGGCAATTCGTCGAGGGTGACGTCCAGCACTGGTGGCACCCGCCCGGCGGTCGCGGCGTCCGAACCCGAATCTCCGATGACCCGCTCTGGCTCCCGTACGTCGTCGCCCAGTATGTCGAGGTCACCGGCGACGGCGCTGTCCTCGACGAGATCGTTCCCTTCCTGGATGGGCCGAAACTCGTGGTCGGACAGCGCGAGTCGTACTTCGAACCACGCGTCTCTGAAGAGCGGGGCACCCTCTTCGAGCACTGTGTGCGCGCGCTCGACCACAGCCTGACGGCCGGAACTCACGGCCTGCCTCTGATGGGCACGGGGGATTGGAACGATGGGATGAACGAGGTGGGTGCCGAAGGGAAGGGGGAGAGCGTCTGGCTGGGGTGGTTCCTGCACGCGGTTCTGTCCGAATGGGCGAAGCTGGCCGACGCGCGCGGGGAGGGCGAGCGCGCTGAGAGGTGGCGGAGCTACGTGAGCGCGCTGAAGGAGTCGCTCGAACGCGAGGCCTGGGACGGCGACTGGTATCGGCGTGCCTTCTTCGATGACGGGACGCCGCTCGGGTCCGCCGTCAACGACGCATGCCGCATGGATTCGATCGCGCAATCCTGGAGCGTGATCTCGGCGGCGGCTGACCCGGCACGCGGAGCGCGCGCCATGGCAGCTGTCGACGAATACCTCGTGCGTCGCGCAGACGGCCTCGTATTGCTTTTCACACCGCCATTCGACGACACACCCCTGGAGCCCGGCTACATCAAGGGGTATTTGCCCGGCGTCCGGGAGAACGGCGGGCAATACACGCATGCGGCAATCTGGTCGGCGATCGCCTTCGCGGCGCTCGGCGACGGGGATAAAGCCGTCGAACTCTTCGCGATGTTGAATCCGATCAACCACGCCAGCACGGAAGCGGGCGTTCGACGCTACAAGGTCGAGCCCTACGTCGTCGCGGCGGACGTCTACGCCGAGCCGCCGCACGTCGGCCGCGGGGGCTGGACGTGGTACACGGGATCAGCGGGTTGGATGTATCGGGCGGGGGTGGAGTCGATTCTCGGGTTCCGGCTGCGTGGCGCGCGGCTCGCGGTAGACCCGTGTATCCCGCGTGCGTGGCACGGCTTCGAGATGGTATTCCGCTATCGCTCCGCGCGTTATGACATCGTCGTGGAGAACACACAGGGTGTGTCCCGGGGAGTGTCGTCAGTGGAGGTTGATGGCGTCTCCCTCGACGGCGAGCTCAGCATCATGCTCGCCGATGACCGGAAAAGACATCGCGTCCGAATCGTCCTCGGCTGAGCCGAGGCCAGTGTTCGTCTCGTGTTAGAGTGGCGTGGCCGCCACCCGGCCTTCATGGCTGACGCATCCGGCGTCGTTCACCGGCCCGGGCCGCGCTCCGTTAGGAGCCAACCACGGGAGATGTTGACGCACCTCCGGTAAGTGTCGTCATTTGACTTCAGCGTCCACGCCGGCGCCGCCTTCTTGCGGCGGTTCGCCCTGGGGACCTCGGTGTGCCCTGCTTCGATCTTTTCATGAAGACGCCGCGGCACTCGTCGCTGCAGAATCGCTGCGCTTCGTCCTTGAGTTCTCTTCCACAAGCTTCGCACCTTGCCATCGCTAACCTCCTAAGCCATCAACTTAACTATTGGTAACTGTGTAAGTAAGTCAATAGCCGCATCTACGGGGTACCCGTTGATCCCCGAGATCCAACTGCATCGCGGTCTTTAGACCCGGAGTTTTTCCTCGGTCCTCGGCCCCGGGACGCCTATAATCGTGCCATGACACCCTCCTGGCCGGGCCTTCGAGTGGTGGCGGTGATCCTAGTCGCGGTGCTTGTCCTCACGCTGGCCGCCCCCGCGCGGGCCGAGGCGGACGTGCTCACCACCATCGCCATCGTCTCCCTCGTCATCGCGGGCGTCATCGTCATCGCCTACCTCATCGTGGCGAACCTCCACGGCAGGTGGGCCGACGCGGGCCCGGTGCTCCTGGCCTGCGTGGACTCCGACGCCGCTCCGCGCACCTGCTGGCCCGTCTCCGAGCCGCCCGCGGCGGCCGTGCACGCTCCCGCTCCCGTTGTGCAGGGCCCGTAGCCCCGGGCTAGAGCTCGCGCGGGAGCCCGATCCCGTCGTAGCGGGCGGCCATCGAACGGGGCCCTACAGGCTATCTAACCGTCTCGCGGATCTCGTCCAGGACCGGCAGGATGTATTTCCGGAACAGCGCCGGGTTCTCCGCCATGGGGAAATGCCCGATGCCCTCCATCACCGTGGCCTTCGACCCCTTGATGCGCGACGCGGTCGCCTCGGTGCGCTCGGGGGTGCAGGAGGAATCGTACTCGCCCGACAGCAGGTAGACGGGGCAGCGGGCGGTGTCGATCTTCGGCGAGCGGTCATCGAAGTGCCCGTCGTACCAGTAGAAGTACAGGTCACCCTTGAAGATGCCGGGCCCGCTCTGCATGTACATCCACAGCGTCTCCCACCGGTGTTCATCCGGGCTCTGCGGCGCGACTTGGCCTGAGACGAAGGCAGCGCACACCTCACCGCCATTGACGTCCGGGCGGTGCAGCCAGTCGAGCTCGTAATAGGGCTCGACCCGATCGGCCCCCTCGAGAGCGATCACCGCGCGGAAATCGATGGCATGCTTCAACGCGAGGTGCAGCACGACACGTCCGCCCATCGAGCAGCCCATGACGACCGGCCGCTCGAGCGCCATCGCGCGACAGAAGGCCATGATCGTCTGCACGTAGAGGTCGGTCGTCAGCCGGTACTCGCGGTCGCGCCAGCCGACCGGCGGGTTCGACTTGCCGTGCCACGGCAGGTCGAAGGCGATGACCCGGTAGTGGTTGGTGATTGCGGGGTCGCACATGAGGTGGCGGTACTGCCGCGTGTCGGCGCCGGCGGTGTGCAGGCAGACGAGGGGGGTTCCGCGGCCCGCTTCCTCGACGTGGATGCGGTAGTCGTCGCCGGCCACGTTCATCTTGAAGTAGCGCCCGACGATCGGCTCGAACTCCGGCATGGCTTCAGCCCTCCCGCGGTGGCCGCGGCGCGGCCAGGACGTCCTTGAAGTATTGCAAGTTTTGCATCAGCGGCAGCAGGTCGCCGTCGATCTTCGCGATCCCCGCCGCGAGCATCGCCCAGAGGTCGTGGTGGTTCCGCTTTGGGACGGGCTTCCAGAACTCGTCCCACACCGCCTTCGCGGCGCGGATCGTGAAGCGGCCTGTCGCCGTGGCGAGTCGCCGCGGCTCCACCGATGAGACACGGCCCTTCTCGATCGTGACGACGTAGTCTTCCTCCCCGATGCCGAGCAGGAACGGCAGGCTGACATACTGCCCGCGGCGGACCAGCCCCGCGTTCGCGTTCACCCGGTCCCGAATCCGGTCGATCATCTGGCGCCCTCCAGGTAGCCGCCGGCCTCAGCCCGGGCCAGCACCGCCCGGATGGTCTGGACCAGGTGGCGGGCCGACTGCACGCTCAGCTCCACCGCGACCCGGGCCCCGGGGCCCTCGGCCTCATTCACGAAGTCGATGTTCAGCGCATGCTCTAGCGGTACGTGGTAGGGGTGGTCATAGGACACGTTGATCTGGCGCACCGTGAACCAGCCCTGGGTTCCCTTGCCGCTGCCATCTATCGCCGCTTGCTGGACGATCATCGTGCACATGGTCGCGCTCCTTACTTGGCAGACGTACGCAGATGCTTTTCGAGGAAGGCAAACACCTTCTTCCAGCCGTCCACCGCCTGCTCCTGGCGATAGGCCGGCCGGTCGTAGTAGAAGAAGCCATGGCCCGCCTGGGAATACATGTGGAACTCGTAGGTCTTGCCGTGCTTCTTGAGTTCCTGCTCGTGCTGGGCCACCTGCTCCGGGGATGGGCTCTTGTCCTCCGCGCCAAAGAGGCCCAGGAGCGGGCATGGGAGGTCCTTGGTGTAGTCGATCGGGGCAACGGGTTGCTTGGCGGTCAGCTCTTCCTTCGACATCACCACACGCCCACCCCAGCAGTCCACGGCCGCGTCAAAGCCCTTCACACGACACGCGACGAGAAACGCGTGTCGGCCCCCCGAACAGGTGCCGAAGACACCCACCTTGCCGTTGACGTACGGAAGCGAGCGCAGGTACCGCATGGCCCCTTCAACATCGCCGACCGCCTGGTCGTCCGGAACGCCGCCAGCCGCCCGCACTTTGGCCCCCACATCTTCTGGCGTCCCATGGCCGTCCCGGAAATAAAGGTTGGGAGAAATCGCCGCGTACCCATGGTGGGCGAACTTGCGGGTGGCCTCCCGGTACCATTCATCCCAGCCGGGTGCGTGGTGGATCGCGACCATGCCGGGGAAGGGTCCGGGCCCCAGAGGCCGGGCATAGTAGGCATTGATGACATCCCCCTTGGCCCCACGCATGGTGATGGTTTCCGCCAGCATGCCTTCATACATGTTTGTGTGGTACATAGAGACCCCCTTCACCCACTGTCACGGCCACGGCACGGCGCCGCCCCAGCGGTCAAGGAACGTCGTCTCCGCGGTCGGCCGCCGCACGTTCGGGCCGAACGTCCCTTGGGGGTACCCGAGCGGGATGCAGAAGTGGAAGGCGACGTCCTTCGGGATCCCGAACATGGTGCGGAATCGGTCCATGACGCTCGGGTGGAGCGTGGTCGGGACCGACCCGATGCCGAGGGCCCGGGCGGCGAGCATCAGGTTTTGGGCCGCCGGGATGACGGAGTTGGCCACCCCGGGCGGCATCGCAAGGGCGAACACCACGCACGGCACGTCTTTCATCTCGTCGGCGAGCCCCGCCGCCGCCCGATGGGTCTTCTCCTCCGGCGGGATGTCGTCGATGCCCTTCCAGGCGTGGCCCTCGTCCCGGCGCTTGGCCCACCACGCCTCGCGGTAGAGCGCGCCGAACTCCCGGATGCGCGCGCGGTCCGTCACGACCAGGAAGCGGGTGATCTGGCGGTTGCCGCCGTTCGGCGCGCGCACCGCCGCCTCCACGATGAGCCGGAGGTCTTCCATGGGGATCGGGGTGGGGCGGAAGCGACGGATGGACCGCTGGGTGAAGATCGCTTCGCCGAGCGGCATTACGAGCCGCTGGTAGTCCACGCTGGGCATGCGGTTCCTCCTGTCGTTCAAGCATTCGGAGGGTACGGCGGGGATGACGGACCTGTCAAGGCCACGATTGCAACGAAGCGCTGCCCAGGGTTGGCATCAAGAGCGCCCACAATTCAAAGTGGGCCCCCGCGACCAATTGATGGGGGGCGGCCTTGCCGAGGCTCAGCTGCCCTCGCGCGTGACGCGCTTGAGGAGAGCGGCGATCGCCTCTTCCACGGAGGGCGGTGTCGCGGTGTCCTTGTAGCCGGCCAAACGGCGATAGACCTCGCCGGCCGCGTCGTGGAACCCCGTGGGGAGCCCGGCCTGCGCGAACGTCCGGGCGATCTGCTCCATCTCGCCCACGAAGCGCCAGGCCTTCCGGGCGTTGTCGTGGATGGTGCGCTCGGAGCGCGCGGGGACCTCGGGCATGGAGATGCGCCACTCGGCCAGGAGGGCCTGATCCACCCCCTCGGCCGCGGCGAGGGCGCGGATCGCCATGAGGAGGGCCTGCATCCCCTTATTCCAGCCGGCGAAGGCCATCTTGAGCGCTGAGCCCGCGCCCACGGGCCCGTCGAGCGCCACGGCGTTCACTGGGCCGGCGGCGAAGAGGAGGGCCGCCCGCGCCGCCTCCGCGCCCGAGAGGTAGATGCGCGCCGCACCGGGCCTGCGGTTGGCGGGCCCGATGATGCCGCCGTCGACGAAGCGAGCGCCGCCGCGCTCGACGATGCGACCGATCTCGCGCGCCGTCTCGGGTGAGACCGCGTTGGCGTCCACGAAGAGGCCCGTGAACCGGAGGGCGGCGACCGCGCGCGCCACGTCCACGGCCGCGTGGGGCGGCGCCACCGAGACGATCACCTCCGCGCGGCGGGCGAGCCGCTCGAGGGTGCCCGCGTCCTCGAGGCCGATCTCCTCCGCTCGCTGCCGCGTCCGCGCTCCCCGCCCCTCGGACGCCCACAAAACCCGCGAGCCGCCGGCCACCAGGGTTGCGCCGACGGCCGAGCCCATTTCCCCCGGATGGAGGAGCCCGATCACGCTCGCGAGTCCGGCCATCACCTCGCCCGCGTCGCCCCGGCATGCTGGGCGAACCGGGGCATCACCTCCGTCGCGCGCAGGATGGTGGCGTGCTCCCGGGCGGGGTGGTGGAACGGCATCGTGAGCATGCCGAGGCTGACGGTCATGAGGGCTCCCTTCGGTCTCCCGCGAGGATATCATACCGGGGTGACCCGAGAGCGCCAACCCTAACCACAGGAGACGAGCCATGGCCGAGAGCGAGACCTACCGGAAGGGCCGCGAGCTGCGGCGCGCCCTCATGGGCGACACCTACGTGGAGCGCATGAACCAGACTGTCTATGCTGACCCCATCATGAAGAAGTTCATCGACGTGGCGACCGAGACCGTCTTCGGCGCGCTGTGGACCCGGCCGGGACTGGATCTGAAGACGCGGACCCTCGTCTGCGTGGTCTCCGACGCCGCCACCGGCCGCACCCCCGAACTGGCCATCCACCTGCACATGGCGCTCCGCCAGGGATGGACCGAGGACGAGCTGACCGAGGTCCTGCTGCTCCTCTCCGGCTATGTCGGCGTGCCCCTGATCCGCGAGGCGATGCTCACGGCGAAGGAGGTCTTCGCCGAAATGCGAAGAGGCTAGAGACGGTCCTTCCTCTGTCCGCTCACTGACAGTGTTCCGGCTTGCGGTCTGACAATCTCAAAGCTGACAGTGGCTGCTGGCCCTCATTTTTCCTCGGCCTGGGGCCGACTTGCGCCTGCGATGGGATTGGCAGCGAAGTTGCTCCCCCGAAGGGTCAAGGGAGGACGACGCCATGGTGCAGCGACGGTGGAATCTCGTTTTCTTGGGGTCGGTACTGGTACTCTTCCTGATCGGCTGCGCGAAGCACGCGCCGACGGTCACGCTGGCGGCTGCCACTCCGGCGCCGGGGGCGCCGGCTCCTGCCGTCGCGCTGTGGACACCGCCGCCCCCGCTGGCGGCTCCCGTCGAGGCGCCGGTCACGCCTGTCGCCGAAACAGCGCCGGCGCCGCCTCCACCGCCCATGCCGGTATTGCCGCCCCCCCCGCAGGAATTCACCGCCATCGACGCCCTCAAGGACGTTCACTTCGACTTTGACAAGTACGAGATCCGGCCGGCGGACGCCGAGATCCTGGACGCGAACACGGCCTGGATGAAGGCCAACCCGGAGTATCTGATCCTGGTGGAGGGCCACGCGGACGAGCGCGGCACCAACGAGTACAATCTGGCCCTCGGGGACCGCCGGTCCAAGGCCACGCTGAATTACCTCCTCGCCCGGGGTCTGGCGGCGGATCGGTTCACGCTGGTCAGCTATGGCAAGGAGCGCCCGCTTTGCTCGGAGCCCAACGAGGGGTGCTGGGCCCAGAACCGGCGCGCCCGCTTCCTGGTGAAAGGCCAGTGAAGCGCCTCGCGCTCTTGATCGTCCTGGCCCTCGTGAGCGGGGCGGCCGCCGCTCCCCCTGAGGAGGCCATCGCGCCCCTCGACAGGTACACCACCGAGAAGGGGAAGACCCTGGGGACGATGTTCGAGGCGAAGCTCCGTCAGATTTACGACCGGGTCTATCACTGCCGGCCGTGGCTCGACGTGCACAAGAGCGGGCTGGGCTTCACCCGCCCCGCCGGCGCTCCGGGCGACGACCGGTACCTGAACATCTGGGTCTGGGTGGACCAGAAGATCACGCCGGAGTTCGCGGCGCTCCCCCAGACTCGGCGCGCCTCGGCCATGTTCTCCCGCCACGGCGTGGATCTCCTCCGGCAGCTGGCGGCCGATGCCGAGATCTTTTCCAGCCCGGCGTTGACCGGCTACTCGGTGATCCTCACCTGGCTCAAGCCGAACGCGCGGTCCGAAGAGGGGCAGAAGGCGGAGACGCTCGGCGTGTTCGCCGACAAAGCGACCGTGCGGGCCTTCCTGGCCAAGCGGATCGGCACCCAGGAGTTCGTGAGGCGGGCGACCATCGTCGCCTTCGACGGCCAGGACCGCCTGGGCCGGCCCTCGCTGGAGATCTGGGAGGACAACTTCGCGACAACCTACAAGCTGAAGGATTACGAGCCCGAAGCCACGGGCGGGTGCTGAGCCTTAGAACGCGCCCACCACGGCCGCGCGGGAGCACGAGAGCGACCAGGCCGTCCCAAGACCGTGCTCCTGGATTTGGGCTTCCGACAGTCTGACCTCGTACACGGAGTAGCTCCCGTTCCGGGCCAGGGCGCTCAGCGCGGTGGCGATCTCCCGCGGCTCGATCCTCAGCGCCCCGGCCAGGAAGGTTTCCAGCTCTTTGTCGTCGTTGAAGATCCGGGGGGGGCAGGAACCGACCAGGGCGCCCAGGGGGGCGTAGGTCAGCTCGTAGGTCACGTTCTTCCTCCGCAGCAGGTGAACCAGCCCATTCACGCTCATCGTTGCGTCCTCCTTTACTGCGGATGGACGGGATCGCTCCGGGCGGCGTTTACGTAAACATTTCAGCCGGGGATCTCGTCCATAGAGGCATACCTGCTTCCCTAGATCGTTCCGAAGAGCACCTCGCAGGCCGAGGCGTGCGCGTAACGGTCATACGGCGAGACCGACGTGACCGTGAGGACGTCTCCGGTCCAGGTGCCGCGCCAAACCCACTCCGGGCGAGCGTCTCCATCATAGCGGACCGCCATCCATTCCCGCCCATGGGTCATGGCCCACAAGCGGTAAAAGCCCGTCGGCCGGTGGATGAAGAAGGCGGTGACCCGGCTCCGGGGGTTCCCGGGGGTGCAGAGATCGACCTCGCCGACTATGGGCTCCCGGGCAATGGTCCGGAACGATTGCCACGGGAACGCCGGGGCCGGGCCGGCCGTTTCCGAGGAAAGCAAGAGCAGGGCGAGCAGCAGCGGCACGGTCAGCATTGAAACCAGGTTAGCGTGGACGGAGCGGCCAAGGCAAGGGACAGCCTGACACGCGCATGACGAAATGACGCCACGTCAGACATCCCCGTGCCCTTTGACCGACGCGGACTGGCCGAAAATGGGACGGAATTTCAGGTGGTTTCCGCCTCCCCCAGGGGACGCTCCCCCTTGGTACGGCGATTGCTCCTTCAAGCGGCGGGTTGGAGAGAAAATTCGCCGTCTTGAGGTGAAAACAATGCTGGGTCGACGCAAATATCCGAGGGTTGAGATCAGTTTTCCGGTCAGGCTGGAGGATGCCGCCGGCAGGACGTGGCACGGGGAATCCGTCAACCTGAGCCCGGGGGGCTTGAAGGTGAAGACCGACGCCAACCTTCAGCCGGGCCGCCGGGTGCGCCTCAACTTCAAGCTCCCGGACGGGGAGCCCGGGATCGCCGCGTCTTCGCTGACGGTCCGCAAGGATCCCAACGGCCTGGCGTTTTCCTTCATCGATCTGGATCAAACCTCCTTCGAGCGCATTCGGAGGGTCGTGAATTCCCTGATGCCCCGGCAGCCGCTCAAGGTGCTGGTCGTCGAAGATGAGAAACCGGTGGCGGAGGTCTTCTCCGACTTCCTCCGCTCGCAGGGCCACGAGGCGCTCGTCGCCGGGAGCGCCGAGGCCGGGCTCGAAATGCTCGACCGCTTCCATCCCGACGCGATGATTGTCGATCTCTACCTGCCCGGGATGAGCGGCGTGGAGCTCCTCCGGCTCCTCAAGGACCGCCGGCCGGCGCTGCCCTCCGTGGTGGTGTCCGGAATGGCCACGGAGGAAGAGGCCGGGCAGTGCCTCCGGCTCGGCGCCCTCGACGTCCTGCGGAAGCCGGTCTCCCTCGATCGCCTCGAAGCGACGCTGGACGTCCTCCAGGTGCAGGCCTTCGACTGGCGGTTCGTGAGCGGGGCCACGGCCTAGCGGTCGTCGCGTCCGCTCCTGATTGCGTTTTTTCCTCGGCCGTAGTACGCTACCGACCACTCTGACTCACCCCAATCCCCACGGAGGGATCCCCTTTATGCGTCATCGAACGTTCGCCCTCCTCGTCTCCCTTCTGCTGCTCGGCCTGGCCGACTCCGCGCCCGCCCAGACCTTCGTCTTCGGCGCGCAGGGAGAGCCGGTCCAGCTCGATCCCGCCGTCATCACCGACGGGATCTCCTCGCGGATCACCCGGCAGATCTACGACAGCCTCGTGAAGTACAAGGGCGCGACGACCGAGGTCGAGCCCGCGCTGGCCGAGAAGTGGGAGGTGTCGGCCGACGGCAAGGTCTGGACGTTCCACCTCCGGAAGAACGTGAAGTTCCACGACGGCAACCCGCTGGACGCGACCTCCGTCCTGTGGAACTTCGAGCGGTGGTGGAAGTCCGCCCACTCCCAGCACGAGAACCAGGTCAAGGCCGGCCAGACCTTCGAGTACTGGGAGGCCCAGTTCGGCGGCTTCGACGACAAGTCCATCGTCGAGAAGGTCGAGGCGGTGGGCTCGCACACCGTCCGGATCACGCTCAAGGCCCCGCAGGCGCCCTTCCTGGCGAACCTGGCGATGTTCGTCTTCGACATCGCCAGCCCCAAGGCGGTGGAGAAGTGGGGCACCGAGTTCGGCAAGCACCCGGTCGGCACCGGCGCGTTCAAGTTTGTCGAGTGGAAGCCAAACCAGGAGGTCATCCTCGAGGCCAACCCCGACTACTGGGGGGTCAAGCCGAAGGTGAAGCGGGTCGTCCTGCGGAACATCAAGGATAACTCCCAGCGCCTGGTCGCGCTCAAGGCGGGCGAAATCCACGGCATGGAGGGGCTCAATCCCGACGACGTCAAGGTCGTCCGGAGCGACCCGAACCTCCAGATCCTCCTCCGGCCGACCAACACGACCGGCTACATCGCGTTCAACTACAAGGTGAAGGAGTTCCAGGACAAGCGCGTCCGCCTGGCCTTCGCCCACGCCATCAACAAGCGGGCGATCGTGGACGCGCTCTACGGCGGGACCGGGCTCGTGGCGAGCCAGTTCCAGCCGCCGTCCCTTTGGGGCTACAACAAGGAGCTGAAGGACTTCGAGTGGAGCCCGGCGAAGGCCCAGGCGCTCCTGAAGCAGGCGGGCTTCGCCCAGGGGCTCTCCGAGATCACCTGGGAGGACGGCAAGAGGGAGCCGCTGGTCTTCTGGTACATGTCGCGCTCGCGGCCGTACTTCCCCAACCCGAAGGAGATCGGCGAGGCGATGGCGGCCGACCTGGCGAAGGCCGGGATCAAGGTCCAGCTCCAGACGGCCGAGTGGGCCGTGTACCTGGACAAGCGCAAGAACGGCCAGCTCCCCGTGTACATGCTCGGCTGGACGGGAGACAACGGCGACCCCGACAACTTCATCTGCTACTTCTTCTGCTCGCCGGGGGCGCCGCGCGAGGGCTTTTACTCCAACAAGCCCCTGGCCGATCTGCTGCTCCGCGCCCAGAGCCTGACGCGGCAGGCCGAGCGGGCCCGGCTCTACCGCCAGGCTGAGCAGATGCTCCAGGAGGACGTCGGGCGGCTCTTCATCGCCAACAACCAGCCGCCGCTCGCCTTCTCGAAGAAGGTGAAGGGGTACGTGACGAACCCCACAGGCTCCGAGCACTTCAACACCGTCGAGGTCCAGTAGAGCCGGGAACCCCGGGGAGCATCGGGGGTGGGACGGTACGCCGTCCGGCGCAGCCTGACCATCATCCCCGTCCTCCTCGGGGTGTCCGTCCTCGTCTTCAGCTTCATCCACCTGATCCCCGGCGACCCCGCCCTCACCATGCTCGGCGAGCGGGCGACGCCCGAGAAGGTGGAAGAGGTCCGGCGCCACCTCGGCCTCGATCGCCCGATCCCCGAGCAGTACCTGATCTATCTGGGGAAGATCGTCCGGGGCGACCTGGGGATCTCCATCGTGCGCGGCGACCCGGTGCTGACCGACCTCCTCCGGCGCTTCCCCGCCACCGTGGAGCTGGCGACGGCGGCGATCTTTCTCGCGCTCCTCTTCGGCATCCCCATCGGGATCGTCTCGGCCGTCTGGCGGAACTCCCTGGTAGACAGCTTCTCCAGGGTGTGGGCCCTCGCCGGGGTATCCATGCCCATCTTCTGGCTGGGGCTGATGCTCGCCTGGTTCTTCGGCGTCCAGCTGCGCTGGCTGCCGACCGGCTTCCGCCTGGACACCGGCACCGCGTTCGAGCCGTGGACGAACTTCGTGATCCTGGATGCCGCGCTCCAGGGGAACTGGGCCGTGTTGCGGGACGCGCTTCGCCACCTGATCCTGCCGGCGGTCGCGCTGGCGACCATCCCGCTGGCCGTGATCGCGCGGATGACGCGGGCGAGTATGCTCGAGGTGCTCTCCCAGGAGTACATCCGGACCGCCGAGGCCAAGGGGCTGCCGCAGGCGGCGGTCATCCTGCGCCACGCCCTGCGGAACGCTCTGCTCCCGGTGCTGACCGTGGTGGGGCTCCAGGTCGGGCACCTCCTGGCGGGGGCGATCCTGACCGAGACGATCTTCTCCTGGCCGGGGATCGGCCTCTGGGTGTACGAGTCCATCGAGTCCCGTGACTACGCGATCGTCCAGGGGGCGAGCCTCTTTATCGCGGTGATTTTCGTCGTCGTCAATCTGGTCACCGATGTGCTCTATGCCGCCATCGACCCTCGCATCAAGTACGACTAGCGCAGGGCTGAGCCCGGCCCGGGCCGCGTGGCGCCGGCTCCTGGCGAGCCCCGTGGCGCGCGTGGGGCTGGGGATCGTCGCGGCCTTCGTGCTGATCGCGGTGCTCACGCCGGCCGTCCACCGCTACGACGCCAAGACCGACTCGAACCTCGCGCTCCGGCTCAAGCCCCCCACCGGTGATCACCCCTTTGGGACGGACACGCTCGGACGGGACATCCTCGTCCGCGTGCTCCACGGCGCACGGGTCTCGCTGGGCCTCGGGGTCAGCTCGGTGGCGCTGGCGGCGGTCGTGGGATCGGTGCTCGGCCTCCTGGCGGGCTACGTGGGGCGGCGCGTGGACCTCGTCGTCATGTTCTGCATGGACATCCTGCTCGCCTTCCCCGCCACCCTCCTGGCCATCGCCATCGTCGCGATGATCGGGCCCGGCCTCCGGAACTCGCTCTTCGCGATCAGCCTGGTCTCGATCCCCGTCTACGCGCGGATCAGCCGCGGGGCAGTCCTGGCGCTCCGGGAACGGGAGTTCGTGACGGCGGCCCGCGGGCTCGGGGTGAGCGACTGGCGGCTCCTCGGGCGGCACATCTTTCCCAACTGCCTGCCGCCCCTGATCGTCCAGACCACGCTCGCCATCGCCTTCGCCATCCTGGAGGCCGCGGCGCTCGGGTTCCTGGGCCTCGGCGCCCAGCCCCCGACCCCCGAGTGGGGGGCCATGCTGGCGGACTCGTACAAGTACTTCACGAGCGGCGCGTGGTGGGTGTTCTTCTTCCCGGGCGCGGCGATCATGCTCGCCGTCCTCGGCTTCAACCTGCTCGGGGACGGACTGCGAGACGCACTGGATCCTCGGCTAAAGCAGTAGGTCGCGTGTGCCCGAGCGCCGGCTTCGCCGGCGCAATCTGGTTTTCGGGGGGAGGAATCGGAAGGGGGGCGGAGCCCCCCTCCGAGTGCTAGCCGCGCGAGCGGTAGCGCTCCTGGGCGAGTTCCAGGATCTCGAGGATCGTCTCGGGGTGGGTTCGGCCTGACGCGCGGGCGCCCCGGATGAACTCGGCCCCCGAGTAGAGGTAGGGGTTCGGGTTGGCCTCGATCAGGAAGACCTTATGGTCCGGGGTGATCCGGAAGTCGAAGCGGGCGTAGTCGCGGAGCTGGAGCGCCTGAAAGCTCGTGAGCGCGGCGTGCTGGATCGCCTCCAGGACCTCGCGCGGCAGGTCATCGGGGGTCCGCAGCTTGGCGCTACGGTAGGCGCGCGTGCCCTCCTCCCACTTCACCTCCACGCTGGCGATCCGGGGCTTGCCCTTGGGCAGGTGGGAGAGGTCGAGCTCCACCGGGGGGAACGCCTCTGCCCGGGCGTTGCCGATCACCCCGACGTAGATCTCGCGTCCGTCGATGTACTGCTCGATCAGCACGGGGTGGTTGAAGTCCGCGTGGAGCTCGTCGATGCGCTCCATCAGCTCCTTGATGCTGCCGGCCAGCGCGCTGAAGCCGATGCCGATGGAGCCGTCCTCGCGGACGGGCTTGACGATCACCGGGAACTCGATATCGTGCGCCCAGTCCAGGCGGCCGCGGAAGACCGTCGCGAACTTCGGTGTCCGGACGCGGTGAAAGGTGAGGACCTTCTTGGCCAGCGCCTTGTCCATAGCCAGCGAGAGGCCGCGCATCCCCGAGCCCGTATACCGCAGGCCGAGGAGGTCGTAATAGGCGGCCACGTGGGGCTCCTTTGTGTTGTCGTCGCCGAAGCCCTCGACCAGGTTGAAGACGAGGTCGGCGTCCACGCTGGCCAGCCGCTTCAGGCACTTCGGCGCCCCGTCCACGACGACGAAGAACGTCTTGTGGCCGGCCCGCCGCAGCACCTCGGCGACCTCCTGGGCGTCGGTCTTCCGCAGGCCCGCGCGGCGTCGCTGGACCCGGGGGTCGCCGTCAGGGCTGTGGGCGATCGCGATCCTGAGTCTGGCCATCGGTCTCCTTGGGCGTTCGGGCGGCGGCCCGTTTCGCCGCCTCCGGAATGCGCTGACGGACTCTCGGGACGAAGCTCCCCCGGGTCAGATAGTTCATGCTGAGGGTCGTCGCGTAGGTCGTGAGCTCGACGAGCGCGGCGCGCTCGGTCTTGGTCTCGACGTAGAGCTGGAGCCGTTCCGCGGCGTCGGCGATGCTGTCCACCAGCGCCCGCACGACGCTGCGGTGCACCCCCGTCCAGTACTCGATCTTGTTGATCAGGGGGATGCGGTGCTCGCGGACCATCTCCCAGGCCGGCCGGATCCCCCGGGTGCGGCGCCCCTTGCGGACGAAGAAGTCGGGCAGGTCGTTCTCGAGCGCGACCTCCACGGGCGCGATCTCGCCCTGGTTGGCGCGGAAGAACTCCTCCACGGTCATGTTCATCTCTTCCACCGTGATGTCGGTGGAGGCCAGGCGGACCGGCGGCTCGGAGTCGCGCAGAGCGTGCGCCGCGCGGTCCACATAGCGGAGCTTCCGCATGGCCGGCCAGCCGCGGTACCGCGCGCGCCAGCGCGAGCGGGGGGTCAGCCAGACGGCGAAGGTCTCGGCGAAGTCCTCGTCGGGATGCTTCTGGGCGTACCAGCCCTCGATGTGGCGCACGAAGTTCCGGTCGAAGGGGACGGGGCGGTACCGCTCGCGGTACGGCCGATTGAACGGCCCGAAGAGCTCCCGCCACTCCGCGGTCTCGTAGAGCTTGAAGGCGTAGTTGAAGGCGTGTCCCGCCTCGTGGCGGAGGTACATGCGGATCTCCCGCTCGTCTTCGACGTCGTCGATCTCGTCCTCCAGGCGGGCCAGCTTGGCGTCGGCGAGGTAGAAGGGAATGCCGATGATCGGCTCTCCCGAGGGGCATCCCCACTCGTCGGTGAGGTAGCAGGGAGGGCGGAAGTGCTTCAGGCCCTTCCGCTCGACCTCCCGGTAGAGCTTCTTGACGAAGCGCTCCACCGGCGAGCCTTCGAGCTTGAGGCCCAGCTGGCTGATGCGCTGCGGCAGGAGGGCCCGCAGATCCGGGGGCGTGGTCTCAAAGCCTCGCATGGGTACACTTCATGCTACCGCATCTACGCCTGGGGAGCGAATCAAGGGACCCGGGCTTATGCTGGGAAGGTCACCACGTGGATGACGTGAGCCTCGGCGCGGACCCGGGTCCCGTTGGGGTAAAGGGTGGCCGATGCCTGGGAGGAATGGACGCGTTGGCCCGAGGGGAGCCGGATGCAGTAGAGGTTTTCGGATCCCCGGAAGTCGCGGCGGACAATCGTTCCGTCTCCAACCGAGCTGGGGACGAAGGTAACGTCGTCCGGGCGGAGCATGACCTTCACCTTCTTCCCGAGCCTCCGCGCCTCCGTGTCGGCGAAGACGCCGAGTTCCGTCACGATACCGTAGGGAGTCACCAGTCCGGGGAGGAAGTCGGCGGCCCCGACGAACTCGGCGACGAACAGTGTGGCAGGGTGGTGGTAGATCGTTTCGGGCGCGTCCAGTTGCTCCAGCCGGCCTTCGTTCAACACTCCGACGCGATCCGCGAGGGTGAAAGCCTCTTCCTGGTCGTGGGTCACGAAGATGCCGGTCGTCCCGGTATTGCGGAGGATCCGCTCCACCTCCTCGCGCATCTGAGCGCGGAGGTCCGCGTCGAGGTTGGAGAAGGGCTCGTCGAGCAGGATGAGGGCTGGGGCGGGCGCCAGCGCCCGGGCGAGGGCGACGCGCTGCTGCTGCCCCCCCGACAGCTCGTGGGGATAGCGGCTCGCGAAGGTCTCCAGCCCCACTAGCTCCAGGATCTGCCGGGCCCGCGGTGGCCGGCCGCTCCGGCCGAGGTGTTGCAGACCGAAGCCGACATTCTCGGCCACGGTCAGGTGGGGGAACAGGGCGTAGTCCTGGAACACGATGCCGATGCCGCGCCTCTCGGGCGGGATCCAGCTCCCAGGTCCCGCCATCGTCTCGCCGCGCATGACGACGCGCCCGGAATCAGGCGCCTCGAACCCCGCGATCAGGCGCAAGGTGGTGGTCTTGCCGCACCCCGAAGGGCCGAGGAGCGCCAGGATCTCTCCCTGCGCGACGGTCAGCGTGAGGCCGTCCACGGCCGGCGGCTGAGCCGGCGCGTAGCGCTTGGTGACATCCTCGAGGGTCAGCAGCTCCACGGCGTCACACGCTCGGGGAGATTCCCCTGAGCCGGCGGGAGAGCAGCACGAGCCAGGGGAGCGCGATGGTGAGCACGAGGACCAGGGCCAGCGCCGCCGCCCGCGGCTCCGGCCCCACGTCCATGGCGTGGATCCAGATCCGCACGGGCAGGGTATCGAAGCCCGGCGGGCGCACGATCAGCGTGGCCGCCAGCTCGCGCATGGAGAGGACGAACACCAGCAGCCAGCCGGCAACGAGGCCCGGCTTGATGAGGGGCAGGGTAACCGCGCGGAAGGCGGCGAGCGGCCCGCGGCCCAGGCTCCGGGCGGCCTCCTCGATCGAGGGGTGCAGCTGGGCGAGCGCCGCCTTGACGGCCTGGCAGGCCGGCGTGATGTAGAGGATCAGATAGGCCACGATCAGCGCCAGCGGGGTCGCGTAGATCCAGGGGAGCGTGGCGTGAAGGAAACCCGCCAGGCCGAGCCCGAGCACGGTGCCCGGGATGGCGTAGCCGACCTGAAAGAGTCCGGACACCGATCGGGAGAGCCCGCGGCCCTCAAGCCATCCGATGCCAAGGGCGATCACGAGGGCGAGGCTCGCCCCCGCGACCGCCGTCCAGAGACTGTTCACGAAGTAGGGCCACTGCGTCAGGACAAAGGCGCCCATGTCGGAGGCGGGCAACCGCGAGACCTGATAGCCCAGGACGCCCAGCGGGAGCAGGAGCGTCAGCGTGAGCACCCCCCAGGCGTACGCGAACGCCAGCCAGCGCCACGCCCCGAGGGCAATCCGCGGCGCCGGCTTGGCCGAGCCGACGATCTGAGTGTAGCGGGCCCGGCCCAGGACCCGCAGCTGGAGGAGCAGGACGAGGATCGTAATGACTGTCAGGAAGACCGAGAGGGCGGCCGGAAGCGCCCAGTCCAGCGTGCCCTGGACGTACTCGTAAATGATGGTGGTGAGCGTCCGGACGCGGAGCAGGGAGACGACGCCAAAGTCGGCCCAGCCGTACAGGAACACGATGAGCGCGCCGGCCAAGAGCGACGGGCGGAGCAGCGGGAGGGTGACGCGGGTGAGCACGTGCCGCGGCGACAGCCCCGCCCCGCGGGCGGCTTCCTCGAGCGCGGGGTTCGTCCGCTCCAGTGCTCCGCTCACGAGCAGGTACGGGTACGGGTAGGTGAAGAGACCCAGGATCCACGCGGCGCCGGCGACGCTGTAGAGGCTCACGGGGAGGCTCCCGGTGCCGAGGAACCTCGGGGCCATTCCGCCCGGAGCCAGCAGGATCTGATAGACCAAGGCGCCGATGTAGGGCGGAATGGCCAGCGGGAGCGGCGCCAGCCAGTGAAGGAGCCGCCGGGCGGGGAGGTCGGTGCGCACCGTGAGCCACGCGAGCGGCACTCCCAGCGCGCACGCCCAGACCGTCGTCAGCGTGGCCAGGAGGGCGACCTGCCCCACCACCATCAGCAGATCCAGGTCCCGCGCCCGCTCGAGGAAGTCGGCTCGCTCCTGGGCAAGACCCATCCACATGAGGAAGCCGAGCGGGCCAATGACGAAGAAGGCCGTCGGGGCGGCGAGAGCGAGCCCGGCCGGGGACCAGCGGCGGCGGACAGTCACTACGGGATGAGGAAGGGCCCGAAGAGCTTTTCGACCCTCGGCTCCAGGTCCGCAAGCTGGACCTGGGTCACCCGCGCCTTCTTGAACTGTCCGAGGCCCTTGACGCCCTTGTCCTCTCCCGGCACCGGGATCCCCGCGATGAGCGGGATCTCGAACTCTCCCTGCACGAGCAGGCGGTTGCCCTGGGCCCCCAGGAGGAAGTCCACCAGCCCCCGGGCGGCGTCGGGGTGCTTCGCCCCCTTGATGATTCCCGCCGTGATGGAGAAGACCGGGGTGCCGATCCCATCAGGCCCCTGGTCCGGGTAGAGGATTCCCACCGGGCCATGGGGATCTTCCTGGAGCTGGAGAAGGTAGTAGTAGTGGTTGGTGATGCCGATGGCGTACTCGCCGCGCGTCACGGCCTTCCGCACCTCGGTATTGTTGTTGAGGACCTTGAGGCCGTTGTCCCGGAGCCCCTTCACGTACCGGCGGGTGGCCTCCTCGCCCCTGAGCGCCATCAGGGCGGCCAGCCAGCTCACCGTGGTGCGCTCGCCCATGGAGGCCACGGCCACCTTGCCCTTCCACTTCGGATCGGTGAGGTCGAAGTACGAGCGGGGGAGATCCCGCTCCGCGGCGAGGGTGCGGTTGTAGATCAGGACGCGCACGCGGCCGGTGAGGGCCACCCAGCCGCCGTCCGGCGCCCTGAACTCCTCGGGCACTTCCTGGGCCGCGGCGGAAAAGTAGGGGGCCAGGAGGCCCTTTCGGCGGAGGAGCTCCGCGATCCCGGCGGTGGTGCCGAGGAACACGTCGCCCTTCGGATCGCTCTTCTCCATCTCGATCCGCCGGGCCAGATCGCCCGCCTTTGCGGACAGCAGCGTGACCTTGATGCCGGTGGCCTTCTGGAACGCGTCCAGGGCGGGGCGGATCAACTCCTCCTTGCGGGCCGAGTACACGATCACCTCGGACGCGGAGGCCCAGGCGGGAAGGGCGGCGCTCAGTCCCAGCCCCAGGCCGAGCAGCAGAATGGCGGTGCGTTTCATTTCCGGCCTCCTGTGGGATGGCCTTAACCATACCTAATACAAAACATCCTGTCAACCTAATTTTCGCCTGCCCTGTTTGCGCCGGGCCGGGGGAGGCCTCATAATGGGGCACCGATGGCGCACCTCACCCGCGGCGCCCGATCCCCCGAGACGACGGCCTCGGTCCAGGACTATCTGGCGGCGATCTACGACCTCGCCGGGAGCGGCCGGCCCGTGATCGGAGCGCGGCTTGCCAAGCACATGAAGGTCTCCCCCCCGGCGGTGACCGAGGCCCTCCACCGCATGGTCCGCGCGGGCTACATTCGGCTGGCCGCGGGCAAGGAGATCACGCTTACCAAGAAAGGCAGGGCCATGGCGGAGGTCATGGCCCGGCGCCACCGGCTCCTCGAGCGGTGGCTGACGGACATCCTCGGGCTCGACTGGACCGAGGCGCACGAAGAGGCCCACCGGCTCGAGCACGCCCTCTCCCCCAAGGTCGAGGACCGCCTGGCGGCCATCCTCGGGATGCCCACGACCTGTCCCCACGGCAACCCGATCCCCGGCATGGCGAGCCCGTCCCAGTCGCATCCCTTCCCGCTCGACCAGGCCAAGGAAGGCACGACGGTCGTGGTGGAGCGCATCACCGAGGAGGCGGAGGCGGACCGGAAGCTCCTGGAGCACCTGTGGCAGAACGGGGTGAGACCCGGGATGCGGCTCAAGATCCAGGAGGTCGCGCCGTGGGCCGGGACGATTACGACGGCGAGCGATGGGAAGGCGATCGTGCTGGGGCTGGCGGCGGCCGGGAAGATCTGGGTCTACCAGCCGAAATAGGGGGGTAGACTCGTGGGCTTCCTGCTCCGGGTCCTCGCGAACGCCCTGGCTATCTTTCTCGCCGCGGCCATCGTGCCCGGGATCGAGATCCGGGGGATCCTCACCGCCCTGGGGGCCGGGCTCGTGCTCGGGCTCGTCAACGCCGTGGTCCGACCGGTCCTGCTCGTCCTGACCCTCCCGCTGACCCTGGTCACCCTGGGTCTCTTCCTCTTCGTGCTGAACGGTCTCACCCTCTGGCTGACCTCGCTCCTGGTGAAGGGGTTCGAAGTCCACGGGTTCTGGGCCGCCGTCTTCGGGGCGCTGATCGTCAGCGTGGTGAGCTGGCTCTTGACCGCATTTCTGAGCGATCGCGGCCGGATCGTCGTGATCACGCGGCGGTAGCGCCGCTGGGGCGGGGGAGTTAATCCGAGGGGGCGGGTCAGCGACGGCCAGGGGGGCGGGCTGAGTAGTATCCCTCGCCGCCGCACGGCCGGCAGAGGATCCGCCCGCCGGCCGTGAGCTCTCGCTGATAGTTGATCCCTTCGCCGCATTCCTCGCAGAGCACCCGGACGCGGCGCCGGTCGAGCCAGCCGGGGTTCACGACGACGGGCTCGATGCTGAGCAGGGCTGCCTCCGGCATGACCTGGTAGGCCTGGATCTGGGCCTGCCGCGCGTCCGCCTCGCCAGGAGCATACGAGGGCGCCAGGGTGCGGGCATCGTCGCGCGCCGAGACACGGACGGCGGCCCCGCCGGCCACGTTGACGAACGTAGCGGCCATCTTGCCGTAGTCCAGGTGCTTGAGCGTCCGCTTGCCGAGGCTGACCCCGGTCAGGGCCTGGATCGCGTCGGTGGCGCAGCGGTCGATCTCCACGAACACCACCAGCCCCTTGCCGGCTTGCAGGGGCAGGGGGATGCCGACCTCGCGGCAGCCGGTGACCGCCATGCGGACGCCCAGGACCTGGCCGGGACAGAGATGGCCGTGGAAGGCGACCGCCTCCTCGACCAGCTCGTCGAAGGGTCGCTGGGCCAAGGGCGCCTCGGCGAGGGCGATGGCCGGCGTCATCGCGTTAGACCTTGACGACCTTCACCTGCGTGTCGTAGAAGACCGCGCTCCCGCCGGTCAGGTCGGAGAGGCAGGTGTTGCCGAGGACCGGGTCCACGCGCAGGGCGGCGTTGGCGTGGAGCCCCTTGCCGCGGCGCGGATCTCCCTTGACCACCTTGCCGTCCACGCGGACATCGGCCGAGCCGTACGCCCAGTGGCCGTGACCGAGGGAGAAGGCCACGACACCCGGCCGGATCCCCTGGATCACCCGGAGCTTTCCCGCGATCGGCCGCTTCTGGCCGTTCTTCAGGTCCCAGACCCCTTCGGGGTTCGAGGCCGAGGTGAGCTTTACCGTCTGGCCGTCCTTGAACCCGAGCCGCTTGGCGTCCACTTCGTTCATAATGACGGAGTTCTCCGGCAGGAGGTGCAGCAGCCAGTAGTCGGCAGCGGTGCGGGACTTGGTGTGGCTGATCTCCCTGAAGGTGATGAGCCTGAGGTCGTACCCGCGATCCTCGATCGGTCGTCCCAAGCTGTCCTGCGGCGCCGGGATATAGGTGGCCAGGCCCGGGAAGGGCTTGCCGGTCATCGCGTTCTTGGTCTTGGCGGTCTTCTCCTGGTAGAGGTTGATGAGGGTGCCGTACTTGTTGGCGGCCTTCTCGCCGTCGTAGGCTTTGTCCGCGTCCTGGAAACGGCCGCCGCGGTTCAGCACGTAGATCACCTTGCGCCACAGGCCGGTGCCGACGATCTGCTCCCAGCGCGCCGCGTCGAAGACGGTCTTCGGCAGGTGACGGCGGGAGGCGAGGAAGAGCTTCACCTCCTCGTCGCTCGCGTCGGGCACCTCGTCGCCCGCCCGGTCCCCGGCCGCCACGTTGGCCACCATCCGGAGGTAGAAATCCTCGGGGCGCGTGAACGGCTGGCCGGGGCCGAAGCCGTCCTTGCCGAAGCCGGGCAGGCCCAGCCGCTCGGCGATCGCCAGCAGCAGCGCCTCCAGCGAGATCGGCATCTCTTCGCCGAAGACCTTGGCGGCCTCGGGGATGGGTGCGATTACCGGTTGGCGCACCGGCTGGATCTTCGGCGCCACCGAGGGGTGGCTGCCGTGGAACTCCCAGCGCTCGAGGTACGAGAGGTCGGGGAAGATGTAATCGGCGTACATGGAGGTCTCGCCGATCACGATGTCGCTCGTCACGAAGAGCGGCACTTTCTCCACGTCGGCCAGGATCGGGATGTTGGTGTGGCCTGCCGGAAGCGAGTAGACCGGCGAGCCCATGTAGAGGAAGAGCGCCTTGATCGGGTAGGGATAGGCGTCCCCTGCCGAGGGGACGATCTCCTGGTAGAGGTCGGAGGACAGGGGGAACCAGGGGCGCTTGGCCGGGTAACCCGAGAAGAGGGTCGTGTCCTCGTACTTGACGTCGTGGCGGATCGAGCTGATCCCGAAGGGGGCCGCTTTGCCGGGCATGAGCTTGCCGATGGGGAACGGCTGGCCCTCCCGCCCGCCGGCCGCGTTGTAGGCCGTCGCCTTGATCATCCCGCCCTTCCAGTCGTAGTTGCCGATCAGGAGGTTGAGCGCGTACCACGCGACGACGTTGTAGAAGCCGTTGGTGTGCTGGGAGACCCCGCGGTGGATGTCGGCCGCGGCCTTCTTGCCGTGGCTCGTGAACTCGGTCGCCAGGTCCACGATGTCGCGAGCGTTGACGCCGGCGATGTCGGCCCACTCCTCGATGGTGCGGGCGCTGGCCGACTCCTTGAGGAGCTGGAGCCCGCTCTTGACCTTGATCCCCGACACCTCGGCGGTGACGAAGAGGTCACCCTCGACAGCGTTGGCCTCGTCGTAGGGGTCCACGGCCACAGGCTTGCCGTCCTTCAGGACGACGAAGAGGTCCTTCTCGGAGAGCCCGATCTCCTTGGCCCTGAGAAACGCCCCCGGCGCGCCATCCTTTTCCAGCTTGACGAGCCAGGCGGCGTTGGTCCAGGTGGGCTCTCCGTCGGCCTTGGCCGCGGCCTTGTTCGCGTTGGCGAGGAAGCGGGCGTCGAAGCGCTGGTTATCGATGACCCAGCGGATCAGGGCGAGGGCCAGGGCGCCCTCGGTGCCCGGCTTGTTGGGGAGCCAGCGCCAGGCCTTCGCGGCGGTCTTGGAGAAGCGCGGGTCCACGACGGCGATCCTGAGCCGCCCGGAGGTCAGCCCCTCGGTGATCTTGGGGATCCTGAGCGGTGGGCCGTAGTTGCCCTCGAGGGGCGAGGCCCCCACGAAGATGATGAACTCGGAGTTGCCCGTGTCGGCCTGCCAGTAGAACTTGGCCCCGCCCGTCCACTTCCCCTCCTTGTACTGCTCGCTCATCGCCTTGCCGGAAAAGTAGAGCGAGCCCTGGCAGACGGTGGTGTGGCCGTGGGCGTTCACCGAGCCGAAGGCGTCCTTGGTGAACCGGTTGATGAAATCCCCGCGCCCGGCCTTGAGCCGACCCCAGGCGAAGACGAACTGGTTGTTCCTGGGTCCCAGATCCGGATGCTCCGGGTCGATGAGGAGGCCGAGGTGCTCGGCGTTCTTGGCCTTGAACTCCGCCGCGGTCATCTTCTTGGCTTGGACGGCCTTGGCGTCCTCGGCCAGGGCCTTGGCGAGCTTGGGGTCGCGGAGCGCCCAGATCTCCTTGAGCCCCGCGACCTTGCGGTTTTCCTCTCCGGGGACGTTCTTGAAGAGCTCGCCGCCCTCCACGATCTCCTTCACCGCCTGGTCGAAGGGGATCGTTACCCACTCGTTCGACCCCCGCTTGCCGGCGCGCTTCAAGACCTTCACGATCCGGTAGGGATCGTAGGCGGACTGGAGCCCGGCCTGCCCCTTGGGGCAGAGGATGGCGTCGTAAGTCGCGATGTCGAACGGAGAGGACTTATAGGGGAGGTGCGGCGTGAGGTTCATGGGGTCCAGCGGGTTGCCGTCGATCTTGACGACGACACCGTTCACGACCTTCGCTTTGATCCCGCAGCCGGTATTGCACTGGAGGCACACGGAGTAGAGGATGTTCTCGGGCTTGGCGAGGGGATATGCCCCGCCGCCGGCGAGGGTCTGGGCTTCCGCCCTCCCCATCAGGTCCATCGCGCTCTGGAGCTGCCCGGCCAGCAGCGCCGAGCCGCCCAGGAAGGCCCCGGTCTTGAGGAAGTTCCGCCGGTCCAGGTACCAAGCCTGGCAGCCGTTCGAGGTCTCGCGCTCTGTCGTCATCGGTCTTCCTCCCCCTATCGGTGGCAGGCCAGGCAGGCCTTGAGGCTGTCGGCCGCCTGAGCGTCGTCAACCAGGTAATGGACGCGCGGCTCCGTCTTGAGCGCCGCCTGCATCGTCATGCTCCCGTGGGCGCGGAGGAGCTTCGAGACCAGGCTCTCGGCGTCATTCAGGTCGCCGAAGAAGCTGACCCCGCCGTCGCAGGTCGTGACACAGGCGGGGAGCATTCCGGCCTCGAGGCGCTGGACGCAGAAGTGGCACTTCCGCGCTGTCCCGACCGGAGGTTTCCCGTTCGTCCTCACCCAGGGCTTGCCGTACTCGTAGGTCGGCGCCTTCTCGTAGGCCTGGAGGGCCGGGGTCTCCTTCGTGTAGAAGCGCCCGTCGTCGTATGAGAAGGCGCCGTAGGGGCACGCCTTCGAGACCCGCTCGAAGACGTCCTTGCCCTTGAGCTTGTCGTAGTCCACGGCCACGATCCCGTCGGGGCGCTTGGTGATGGCCCCGGCCGGCGCGGCCTTCATGCAGGGGGGATTGTCACACTGCATGCAGTTCACCGGCATGAAGGTGCGGGCCACCTGCGGGTACTCCCCCGATTCCACCTCTCCAACCCGTCGGTAGGCGACGCCGGGCGGGGAGCCGTTCTCCGCCATGCAGGCCACGACGCACGCATAGCAAGCCGTGCAGCGCTTGGTGTTGATCACCATGGCCCAGTGGCGCTGCTCCGCCGGCTTCTTGAGCGCCCGGCGGAGGTCCTCCCGCATCCGGCCGAGCTCCTCTCCCCGCGTGGACATCGGCGTCGGCGTGCTCATTCCTGGCCCTCCGTTCGGTGTGTGGGCAAACGAGTCCCCCTTGGGTATAAATTCACAAGCAAGGACGGTGCCGAATGGAACCCCGAGGGGCCGGCGCAGGATCTGGGACCGTTTCGGCTTGCCGTGACGGATGGATAGCAAGCGCGGGCGAGACTCCCTCACGGGAGTCTCCTAAGATGAACGCTTTAGGTCAAACGCTTCGGGGGAATCGGATGAGGAGAGGCCGCTGCGCCCCACTGTGGTGGGACCGCCCCACCTCTCAGCGTGCTTGAGTGCCCAGCCAGTCGAGGAGTCTGGCTTTGATCTCGTCGCGGATCCTGCGGAAGGTTCCCAGGCGCTCCTCCTCCGTTCCCGTGGTCCGGGAGGGGTCGTCGAAGCCCCAGTGGATTCGCTGCGTCTTCGCCGGGAAGGCCGGGCACCGCTCGTTGGCGCTGTCGCACACCGTGATGACGTAATCCCAGGGCTGGCCCAGGAAGCGGTCGAGGGTCTTGGACGTATGCCCCGCGAGGCTGATCCCGACCTCCTCCATCGCCCGGATCGCCAGGGGGTGGACGCGTGTGGCCTCGGTGCCCGCGCTGGCGATCTCGAACCGGTCGCCGGCCATGTCGCGGAGAAAGCCCTCGGCCATCTGACTCCGGGCCGAGTTATGGGTGCAGAGGAAGAGGACACGGGCCTTGGTCATTGTGCACTCGCCCGTTCCCCCACGTCTGGTGCAAACCAGCCCCGCGTCTGGTTGCAAAACGAGCAGACGGAGAGCATGACCGGCACCTCAACCAGGACCCCCACCACGGTCGCCAGCGTGGCCCCCGAGGTGAGCCCAAACAGGGAGATGGCCGTCGCGACGGCGAGCTCGAAGAAATTGCTGGCGCCGATCAGCGCCCCGGGGGCGGCCACCGAATGGGGAACGCGGAACCACCGGGCCAGGCCGTACGCGAGCCCCGAGTTGAAGTAGACCTGGATGAGCAGCGGGATGGCGATCAGCCCGATGTGGGAGAGCTTTCCGAGGATGACCGTGCCCTGGAAGGCGAAGATGATCACGAGCGTCGCCAGCAGGCCGCGATGGTGACCGGCTTGAGCCGCGCCAGGAGGACGCCCTCGAACCACTCGGGACCGCGGACCCGAAGGGCCGCCGTGCGGGAAATGGCCCCGGCCGCCAGCGGGATCACGATGTAGAGCAGCACCGAGTACAGCAGCACGTCGTACGGCACGGTGATGTTCGAAACCCCCAAGAGGAAGACCACGATGGGCGCGAAGGCGACGAGCATAATGAGGTCGTTGAGCGCGACCTGGACCAGCGTGTAGGCAGGATCGCCATCGGTCAGATAGCTCCAGACGAAGACCATGGCCGTGCACGGAGCCGCGGCCAGGATGATGGTGCCGGCGAGATATTGATCCCCGAGCTCGGGGCCGATGATCCCCGCGAAGAACTGCTTGAAGAAGAGCCAGCCGAGGAAGGCCATGCTGAAAGGCTTCACCAGCCAGTTCACGAACAGGACGATCAGGATGCCTTTCGGCCGCCGGCCGACGCCTCGCAGTGCCGCGAAGTCGATTCGCAGCATCATGGGATAGATCATCAGCCAGATGAGGACGGCGATCGGGAGGTTGACGCGGCTCACCTCCAGGCGGCTCAGCGCTCCCACCAGCCCCGGGGTGAGCCTCCCGATCGCGATTCCCGCGACGATACAGCACGCCACCCAGACGGACAGGTAGCGCTCGAAGGGGTGCAGCCGCTTCACAGGCGGACGATTGACGATGCGCACCTGCTACTGGTTCAGGCGGCGACGGAGGAACCCCAGAAGGCCCTGGGGCATGAAGACGACCATCAGGGTGAAGATGACGCCAACCGGGATCAGGTAGTACTCGGTGAAGAAGCGCGAGAAGACTTCCCGCAGCAGCAGGAAGAAGGCCGCGCCCGCGACCGGTCCGACGAGGGTCCCCATGCCGCCCATCACGTTGAAGATGACCACCTCGCCCGAGATGAGGAAGAAGACGAAGTCCGGCGCGGCGAACTTGTTCTGGACCGCGTAGAGGACGCCCGCCAGCCCGGCGAAGAGCCCCGAGAGCATCACGGCGACGATCTTGTAGCGCTCGACGTGGTAGCCGATGGCGCGCGTCCGCGGCTCATTCTCCCGGATGGACTGGAGCACCATGCCGAAGGGGGACTGGGTGATCCGCCGGAGGAGCAGGTAGGAGAGCGCGACGACGGCCAGGACGAACCAGTGGAGCGTAACGGGCGTGAACGGCACGGACAGGACGGCCGGGACCGAGAAGGGCGGCTGGCGAAACGTGAGGCCGTTCTCCCCGCCGGTGACCTCCGTCCAGGTGAAGATGATGACGTAGAAGATCTGGGAGAACACGAGGGTCGTGATCGCGAAGTAGATATCCCGTAGCCGTGTCGCGAAGTAGGCGACGAAGGCGGCGATCACCCCCGCGCCGATGAGGCCGTAGAGGAGCGCGAGCCAGAGGTTCGGCGGACGGACGGTCAGGAGCGCGGCCGCGGCCCCGTACATGCCCAGCCCGAAGAAGGCCGAGTGGCCGAACGAGATCATCCCCGTGTAGCCGATGAGGATGTCCGACGACATCGCCAGCAGCCCCCAGATGAGGATCTCCGTCACGAAGCGCCGCCAGAACTCCGGTAGCACGAGGGGCGCGGCCGCCAGGAGCGCCAGGACGATCGCGAAGCCCATCCAGTAACCGCTCGACGACCGGGGGGCGCTCATTTCGGTGTGGGCACGAAGAGGCCGGTGGGCCGGAAGAGGAGCGTCAGGATCAGCACCACGAAGGAGACGATCACCGCCTGCGCCGGGCTCACCCAGAGCGACGCGAAGGCCTCCAGCAGGCTGACGAAGAGGGACGCCAGGATCGACCCACCGAGATTGCCCATCCCCCCGACGACGACCACGATGAACGCCTTGAGAATCCAGTCGAGCCCCATGGCGTGGTTCACGCCGACGAGGGGGCCGAAAAGGACACCGCTGGCCGCGGCCATCGCCGAGCCGATGGCGAAGACGGCCGTGTGGACCAGCGGGACGGGGATGCCCATGGCGGACGCCATGATGCGGTCCTGGGTCGTCGCGCGGATCCAGATCCCGTACTTCCCGTACTTGAGGAAGAGCCACAGGGCGCCGATGATCGCGGCGGAGAGGATCGCGATGACGATCCGGTACCAGGGAAACTGGATGTGGAAGAACTGGAATTGGCTGGTGATGGGCTCCTGGATCTTCCGCGCGACCGGGCCGTACTGCCAGAGGGCGTAGTTCTGGAGCACCAGGGAGATGCCGAAGGTGGCGAGAATCGTCGTCAGCGGGTCGCGGCCCACGAGGGGGCGGAGGGTGGTGATCTGGAGGGCCGCGCCAAGGAGCGCGATCGCGACCGACGCGCCGAGGAGGGCGAGCCAGAAGCTCCCGGTCGTGACGAGGACGGTGGTGCCCATGTAGGCGCCGAGCATGAAGAGCTCGCCGTGGGCGAAGTTGACCACGTCCATGATGCCGAAGATCAGCGTGAGGCCGGAGGCCACCAGGGCCAGAATCATCCCGCTGCTGAGGCCGATCAGGAGCTGAATGAGGAGCTGCTCGGCCACCGGCTACACCCCGAGGTACTGGTGGATGAC
Organism: Candidatus Rokubacteria bacterium CSP1-6; assembly: GCA_001443385.1. Taxonomy (GTDB): domain Bacteria; phylum Methylomirabilota; class Methylomirabilia; order Rokubacteriales; family CSP1-6; genus CSP1-6. The sequence continues at coordinate 66,312 of LDXP01000002.1, read as the reverse complement.
GGAGTCATCCGAGCGGAGCGCCGCGGCCGCAGCGTGGTGGCGGACGACGCCCTTCTCCATGATGTAGATGCGGTCGCTGACCTCGAGCGTCAGCGGGACGTTCTGCTCCACGAGGAGGATGGCCACGCTCTCCCGGTGGAGGAGCCCGATGATCTCGCGGATCTGGGCGACCATCTTCGGCATCAGGCCCTCGGTGGGCTCGTCGAGGAGGATGATCTTGGGCTCGAGCATCATGGCCCGGGCGATGGCCAGCATCTGCTGCTCGCCACCCGAGAGTGTGCCACCGGCCTGGTAGCGCCGCTCCGCGAGGACCGGGAAGGACTGATAGACCTTGTCGAGGAGGATGTTCCTCCGCTCTTCCGTGACGCCCCGACGGTCGAGGCCTGTCCGGAGGTTCTCCATCACCGTGAGGAGACGGAAGATCCGGCGGTCCTCGGGCACGTAGCCGATGCCGAGCCGGGCCAGCCGGTGGGGCGCGGTCCGCGCGATGGGCTGCCCCTCGAAAACGATCCGACCCTCCGTCGGGTGGATCAGCCCCATGATCGTCTTGAGCGTCGTGCTCTTGCCGACGCCGTTCCGGCCCAAGAGGCCCACGACCTCCCCCGGGCGCACCTCCAGCGACACCCCGTGGAGGATGTGGCTCTTGCCATAGTAGGTGTGGATCGCCTCGACCGTCAGCATCAGGTTTTCAGATAGACTTCGAGAACCTTCGGATTTCGCTGAATTTCCGCGGGCGGCCCCTCGGCGATGATCTCGCCGTAATGCAGCACCGTGATCCGCTGGGCCAGCCCCATCACCACCTGCATGTCGTGCTCGACGATCAGAATCGTCAGGTCCTTCGCGATCCGGCGGACGAGCGTCATCGTCTCCTGGGTCTCGGCCGGGCTCATGCCGGCGGTGGGCTCGTCCAGGCAGAGGAGCTTGGGCTCGGTGGCCAGCGCGATGCCGATCTCCAGGTGCCGCTGCTCGCCGTGGGAGAGGTTGGCCGCCAGTTCGTCCTCCTTGCCGGCGAGACCCACGGCCTGGATGACGGCGCGGGCGCGGTCGATCAGGTCCCCGAACGCGCGGTGATGGCGGAACAGGCTCCAGCTATGGTGCCGCGACTGGGCCGCAATCCGGACGTTTTCGAGCACGGTCGCGCCCGGGAGAATGTTCGTGATCTGATAGGAGCGCGCGATCGCCTTCTTGGAGATCCGATGGGGAGGCAGCCCGGTGATCTCCTCGCCGCTGAAGACGATCCGGCCGCCGGTGGGAGGGAGAACGCCGGTCACACAGTTGAAGAACGTGCTCTTGCCCGCGCCGTTGGGGCCGATGATGGCGCGGATCTCGCCTGCCGGGAGCGAGAAGGTCACCTTGTTGAGGGCGGTGAGACCCCCGAACCGCATGGTGAGCCCCTCGGTCCGGAGGAGAGGAGCCGGGCCGCCTCCCCGGCCGTTGCCGGCCGGGGAAGCCAGCCCCTCGGAGCGATCGGCCGCCACGCTAGGCGAACTTGCAGGCCGGTGGGAAGACCGTCTTCTCTTTCGGCACGACCTCCACGATCCGGTGCTTGCCGTCCTTGATCTCGAAGATGAACTCGCGCAGGAACGCCTGGTGGTCGTCCTTGCGGAGGGTCTTGTCGCCCTGGGGGAAGTCGTCGCCTTCCTTCATCTCCAGGCCCTCGAGGGCCGCGATGAGCTTCGGCGTGTCGGCGCGCCCCTGGAACCCCGACTTCTGGATGCCCACCTTCAGCGCGTTCATCGCCTCGAAGTTCGCCTGGACGTAGCGGTCGGGGAGGGGGCCGCTGGGGTCGATCTGCTTGAGCCGGGCCACGGCGTCGTCAAAGAACTTCTTGTGGTGCGGCGTGTTGAGTGGCGGGTCCAGTACCGGCACGTACCGATTGATCCCGACGAACCCCTCGATCTTATTCCCCAGCGCCGGCAGGTTCGTTGCCTCCGCGATGGCGCCGTCGCCCGCCCACCTGTACTTCTTCGTGAGGCCGAGGTCGAAGGCCTGGTTGCCGATGGTCACGCCGTCCTTGCCGAAGAAGATCCCGAAAAAGCCGTCGAAGGCGCCGCTGATCTTCGAGAGGAACGGGGTCATGTCGGCTGTGCCGAGTGGGATGCCGGTCGTCCCGACGACCTCGCCGCCGGCCTTCTTGATCTGCTCCGCGTACGCGTCGCGGGTGGACTGGCCCCAGGCGTAGTCCGCGAAGGCGATGTGCCACTTCTTCCCCATCTTGCCGACGAGGTAGGGCGCGAACGCCACCGCCTGGGCCGGTGCGTAGTCGAACGACCGGAACGTGTAGCGGCTGCACTTGGACGTGGTGATCGTCGTGTCCAGGCAGACCCCGATCATGTTGACGATCTTGTGCTCCTCGAAGACCGGCATGCAGGCCAGGCAGACGTTGGAGAGGAAGCCGCCCTGGTGGGCGTCGATCTTGTCCTCGACGGCGAGCTTTTCGGCCTTTCGCCGCCCGACGTCGGGCTTCGACTCGTAGTCCGCGATGACCAGCTCGATGGGGCGCCCGTTGATGCCGCCGGCCTTGTTGATCCGGTCCACGGCCATCTGGGTGCCGACCAGCGCCGTCTTGCCGCCCGCGGCCCCCGCGCCGGACAGCGGCTGGAGGGTGCCGATCTTGTAGGGTTTCGCCTGGCCGAAGGCTTCCCGCCAGGGGGGCGGCACCAGCAGCGTCGCCCCCAGCGCTCCCGCGGCCGCGGCGCCGAGGCCGAGGAACTTCCGGCGGGTCGCCTTGCCGCTGTACCAGAGATCCTTCGCCCATTCTTCATCCTGCCATCGCTCTGCCATCAGGACCTCCTTCTGCCAGCCCGCTGCGGGCTATGCCTTGCAGGTGTAGGGGGACATGACTCCCGTCAAGTTGACCCTATCTCATACACCAACCGCCGGGCGGTCGCAAGGGGGGTGCCGGAGGGACTACTTGGGCAGGCCGGAGGCCTGGAGGGCCAGCCGGATTCGCGCGCGCTCCTCGTCGCTCACGGGGGTGAGCGGGGGGCGCACGTGGGCGGCAGGGATCCGCCCCAGGAGCGCCAGCGCCTCCTTCATCCGGTTGTGCATGTCCACGAAGGGGGGCGCGTAGAAGACCCTGACCAGCGGGTCGAACCGGTCATTGATCGCGCGGGCTCGCGCGAGATCGCCCTGCTGGACAGCCTCGAAGAGCTCGGCCTGGAGATCGGCGGCGACGCTCCCCATTCCCGAGATGCAACCGTCCGCGCCGAGGACGAAGGTGGCGAAGAGCGACATGGTGAAGGAGGAGAGCATGGCTACCGGCCGGCCGCTCTGACGGATCGCCCGGAGGTTCTGCTCGAACGCGACGATGTCGTTGGACCAGTCCTTTACTGCCACCACCGAGGGGAGCTTGGCCAGCTCGGCCAGGGTCTCAGGGGAATACCCGATCCCCGAGGCCGGCGGGTACTCGAAGACGACGATCGGAAGGTCAACCGCATCGGCGATGGCGGTGAAATGGCGCAGCACCATCTCCGGTTTGACCTGGGCGCCCCACATAAAGAGGGTGGGCGGGAAGACCAGGATGCCGGCGGCCCCTCCGACCTTGGCGTCGCGGGCCAGCTCGACGGCCTCCTGGGTGCCGTCGGTGTAGATTCCCGCGATCAACGGGACTTTCCCTGCCACCTCATCGAGCGCGATGGCCAGCGCGTGGCGTCTTTCGTCGCGGGAGAGGGACGAGACCTCGGCGGCGTGGCCGTTGACCGTGATCCCCGTGACGCCCTTCGTGTTGGCGAGCCAGGAAAGGTGGCGGCGGTAGGCCGTCTCGTCGATCGAGAGGTCGGCCTTGAAGGGGAGGAGGTTGGCCGGGATGACGCCCCCGAAGCGCATATGCCCCATTTTTACCATAGGGCGACCTCGTCGGCGACCTCCTTGGCGGAGACGACCCGGGCGAAGGCCCGGCGGAAGATGTCCAGCGTCGCCCGCTGGGTCTCGGGCCAGAGGGTGGCCACCGCGTCCTCCACGACGACGACCCGGTACTCCCGGTTGAACGCCCCGACCACGCTGGCCAGGACGCAGATATCCGTCATGGTCCCGGTGAGAACGAGCGACGTGACCCCGCGGGCCCGGAGCGCGCCGTCGAGCGGGGTACCGTTGAAGGCGTCGTACCAGCGCTTCCGGATCACCAGCTCGCCGGGCCGGGGCGCCAGGTCGGAGATCGTGTGGACGTTGTCCTCGCCCTCCAGGCACGAGCTCGAAGGCCGGCCGAACCCGCGCGGGTTCCCGGGCAGCGCCCGCTTGTGCTCGGGGTGGAGCTCGCCGACCAGCAGCGGCACGGCCTGGGAGTACGCGAACTCAGTGAAGATGACGGGCAGGCGCTTTTCGCGGAACAGAGTCAGGAGCGCCTGGATCCGCGGGATGATCTCCCGCGCCGGAGGGACCTCCATGGCCTCGCCCGGATCGAGGAACCCCCGCTGCATGTCGATCACGAGCAGCGCGGTCCGTCCCGGCTCGAGCCGTAACACTCGGTCGAAGGTCTGATTCCGGTCCATTTCCCTAGAACTGGACGGGGTTCGTGGGAAGCTTGCCTTGTGAGATCAAGGCCGGGAGTTCCGGAGACGCGTTCTCCCAGACCAGCAGCATCGAGCGCTTGGGCGCGAAGCCCCGGTGGCGGATGTCCGCCGGCATGGCCGCGACGTCTCCCGGCTTCATGGTGACCCGTGCCCGGGCGGCTCCTGTCTCACGATCCTCGACCTCCCAGTGAATCTCGTCGCTGAGCTGGACGAACCACTCCACCCGGTCGTTGCCGTGGATGATCGGCAGGATGTACTCCTCGGTCGTGGGGCAGTAGAGGCTGTTCTTGCACACCGAAACGACCGAGGGGTTCCACGTCACATCCGAGCGGGACAGGTAGGCCAACAGGTTGAAGGCGACGACCTCGTCCTCGAATCCCGGCTCGGGTTTGACGTCGGGCTCGTCCTGGGGCACATCGACGAACCCCCGGTTGACAGGAAACCCGTTGTCGTCGGCGCGGCGCGGCTCGTCGCCGGGCGCGCCCACCATGCGCCTGGCCGTCACGCGATGCCGCGTGATCGCCTCCTTGTTGTGGCCGTTCTTGGGACCAAACGCGGAGCCGGTCTCCGCGGGGCTTGCGAAGGGATCGAAGGTGGCGTTCGTCCAGTCGTCCAGCATTGCCTCGAAGACGCGCTGGATCAGCGGCGTCTTGAAGGTCTCGACGTAATCGAGCCCGGCCTTCCGGTAGTGCGCGTTATACCGGCCGGCGAAGAGATCGACGGTTCCGTAGTGGTTGAGGGTGCCGATGACGGCGTCGAAGTTCACGGTCCCGTAGAAGAACCCCCATGCGATATCACGCTGCAGGGCGCGCAGGAAGGCGTCCACGGGCATGAGGTGGTGGCCCTTGGGCCATTGGATGTAGGCGAAGTACTCGTCACGGGCGAACGCGAACTTCCCGAGGGAGAAGCTCCGGTAGCCGTGTTGGTTCGGCTCAATGGTTCCAATCTCGGGGAGAGTATGGGCGGTCATGCGCGTCTCCTCCTTACTTCTGGCAGATGTCCCCCCACCGCTCGATCGTGCCGTTGCCGGCGATCGTCTGCAGTAGGACCACGCCGGGGCGATTGGCGTGAAACTGATAGGCGGCGCCGACGGGAAGCAGCGTCATGTGGCCGCGCCGTGTGCGGACCACCCCCATCTTGCGCCCGGCGGGCGTGCCCTTGAGCGCGATCGAGCCCTGGGTGCCTGGCGGCACCACCGACGGGTTGTCGAGCTTCATGAGCCGGATCTCGACCTCCCCGTCCATCACGAGGGCGAACTCGTCATGCCCGGGGGCCCGCCACTCCGAGGTGCCCTCCGCACGGATCGCCTCAATGACGTACTCGAGATTCTTGCCGACGGCGACCTTCTCGTACGGCTTGGACTTCGATGCCACCTCGAAGATGTTCGAGAACACGTAGTTTTTGGGATCGTCGTTGATGACCTCGACACCGCCCTTCTCGTACCGCTCGAGGGATCCGAACCGCGTGAAATACTGGCGCATCTCAGTCCCCCCTTCGTCACGCTGATCAAGAAACGCTGGCTGCCCTTCCTGCCGTTTCGGTGAGGTTCCTTATCGCAGCATTGCCTGGCCAAGTCAAGGGCCGAGGTGGGGGAGGATCTTGGGGGGTGCGGGGATTCTACCAGGCCTCCACGTCGAAAGCGGCGGGGAGATGGCGAAGGGCCGTGACGCGGTCCCGGGCGTCCAGGGTGACGGCGACCACGTCGAAGCGGCAGGCGACCTCGCCCAGGCGCTTCCACTTGAGATAGTGCTGGGCCAGCTGCCCCAGCCGGCGCTGCTTGCTCTGCCCGACGGCCGCCTGGGGCGGGTCCCCGTCGCGCTCCCGGAGGGTCTTGACCTCGACGAAGACGAGGGCCTTGCCGTCGCGCGCCACGAGATCGATCTCGCCGAGGCGGGAGCGGACGTTCCGGTCGAGAATGGCGAAGCCGCGCTTCTGGAGAAACCGCGCGGCCTCCTCTTCGCCCCGTTTCCCGACCGAGCGCCGGGGGTCCATGACATCACTCGGAGGGGGCTACGCCCCCCTTCCGATACCTCCCCCCGGGGTTGCGGCGGCGAAGCCGCCGCTCGAACGGAGCGAAGACATGTTCTGCATGCGCTACTGCTTCACTACCACGAGGTCGAACGTCATCTCGGTCTGTCCGGGCTTGGGGTAGAGCTGGGTCGTGAGCGCCCGATGGCCGGGCGCGAACACCTTGAAGTGGATGTGGGGCGGCCGGCCGAAGTAGGGCGGGGGAGGATCCGTCTCGAAGCGGTACGTGCCGTCGCTGCGCGTCACCAGAGTTCCGCGGTGCTCGTCGTCGTAGGTTCCCCTGGGGTTGGCCTGCCACCATTCGACCCGCGCGGCGCCAATGGGCGCGCACGAGCCCGCGGACTTCACCGTGCCGCTCACCACGAAGCCCTTGCCCGTGCTCTCGCGCACTGGTGCCCCCGGCTTGTAAAAGGGGCCTTCCATGTCCGGAGCGGTCGGGGCGCACGCCGGTTGGGCCGTGGTCAGCAGTGGGGCCCAGCCGAGAAGGAGGAGAGCGATCCCGAGGCGAAGCGCGGAGGCGGTCATGGTCCACTCCTTTCGAAGAGTTCGCCCTGGATCCAGACGCCGTGGAAGGTGCGCCGGTGAATGGGGCAGGGGCCGTGCTTCTCGAGGGCCGCCAGGTGCTCCGGCGTGGGGTAGCCCTTGTGGCGGGCGAAGCCGTACTCGGGGAACCGGGCGTCGGCCTCGAGCATGAGCCGATCGCGGGTGACCTTGGCGATGATGGAGGCCGCCGCGATGGAGGCCGAGCGGCTGTCGCCGTGGACGAGCGGCTTCTGTGGGCATGCCAGCGCGGGGAGGCGGAGGGCATCGATCAGGACCAGGTCGGGGCGGGGGGTGAGTTTGCCGAGCGCTTCGTACATCGCGCGCCGGGTGGCCTCAAGGATGTTCACGCGATCGATGGTCTGGGGATCCACGATGCCGACTCCTACCCCCCGCGCGTGCTCCAGGATCTGCTCGAAAAGGCGCTCGCGCCGGGCTGGAGCGAGACGCTTGGAGTCATCAAGCCCCTTGACGCGGCGATTCGGATCGAGGATCACAGCGGCGGCGACGACCGGCCCCGCCAGCGGGCCCCGCCCGGCCTCGTCCACTCCCGCCACCTGCTCCAGCCCCGAGCGCCAGGCCGCCCGTTCGTAGCGGTAGGGGGCGCCCATGGGGCCCGGACCGTGCCGCTAGGAGGACTCGCCGCTGGTGGGGACAACGGCCCGCTTTTCCTTGAGCCGGGCCGCCTTGCCCGAGAGGGCGCGCAGGTAGTAGAGCTTCGATCGGCGGACGTCACCCCGGCGCACGACCTGGACGCGCTCGATCATCGGGGAGTGCAGCGGGAACGTGCGCTCCACGCCGACGCCGTAGGAAATCCGCCTCACCGTGAAGGACGCGCGCGCTCCTTCCCCGCGCTTCCGGATCACCACGCCCTCGAAGGCCTGGATGCGTTCCTTCTCGCCCTCGACGACCTTGACCTGCACCTTCACCGTGTCGCCCGGGGCGAAGTCGCCGCGGTTCTTTTTCAGCTGACTCGCCTCGACCAGTCCAATCGCATCCATACCTGGCGCTCCCACTTGATGCGCCCCTCACCACTTCTCCTCTCCCCGGTGGGGAGAGGCAGGGTGAGGGCCAAGATTTATGCCTCTGGTTTCTTGCCGTGCTTGAACTCTTCGATCAGCTTCTGCTCCTCCGGGCTCAGGTCGGCCGTTTCGAGGAGGTCGGGTCGGCGCCGCCAGGTCCGCCAGAGGGCCTGGGCCCGGCGCCAGCGGGCGATCCGCGCGTGGTCCCCAGAGAGCAGCGCTTCAGGCACCCGCCGGCCCCGGAATTCCTCGGGGCGCGTGTAGTGCGGCCCCTCCAGGAGGCCCGCGCCGAAGGAGTCCTTGCCCGGGGCCTCCTCGTCGCCGAGGGCGCCGGGCAGCAGCCGCACGACCGCATCGGTCACCACGAGGGCGGGCAGTTCGCCGCCGGTCAGGACGTAATCGCCGATCGAAATCTCGTCGTCGGCCAGGTGCTCGCGCACACGCTCGTCCACGCCCTCGTAGCGCCCGCAGAGGAGAATGAGGTGCTCCACCGTCGCCAGCTCGCGCGCCACGTCCTGGCTGAAGCGGCGTCCCTGGGGATCGAGCAGGATCACCCGGGAGCCGGGCCTGCGGAGCGCCTCGACACAGGCAAAGAGGGGCTCGGGCTTGAGCACCATGCCCCCCCCGCCGCCGAAGGGATAATCGTCGGTGACGCGGTGGCGCCCCTCCGCCGAGTCCCTCAGGTTGATCACGCCGATTTCCACGAGCCCCTTGGCGCGGGCGCGGCCCAGGATCGACTCCTGGAGCGGGCCAGCGAAGATCCCGGGAAAGAGCGTGACGATATCAATTTTCATTTCGTTGCCAACTCCAAGAGTCCCTCGGGCGGGCGGATCGTGATCCTCCGGGCCGCCACATTCACCTCGCGAACGATCTCGGCCACCGCCGGGATGAGGTGCTCCCGCCCGCCCGCCCTCACGACCCAGAGGTCCTGGCCGGGTGCGGCTTCCAGGCCGACGAACTCTCCCACCAGGACTCCGTCTTCCGTGACGACACTCGCCCCGACCAGGGCCGAGGCGTAGAACGTTCCTCGGGGGAGAGGGGCGAGCGCCTCCTGGGGGACGGCGACCAGGCGGCCGACCGCCTGCTGGGCGTCGGCGATGGAGTCGATTCCTTCGAGCGCCAGGATCACCGCCCTCCCCTGTACCCGGCACTGCTCGACCCGGGACCGGGACCGCGCGTCGCTGGCCGAATCCCAGAGATAGCACTCTCCCAGCTCTGCGAGCTGCCCCGGGTCGTCGGTGAGGAGGAGGGCTTTGACCTCCCCGCGCAGGCCGTGGGGCCTGACGATCTCCGCCAGGGCGATGAGCGCGCTCACCAAATCAGCTCTTGGCGATTCCCGCTCGCGCGAGGAGCACGCGGACCGTGTTGGAGGGCTGGGCGCCCTTCTTGATCCATGCCGAGGCCTTCTCTCCATCGATCTTCAGCATGGGCGGCCTCGTCAGCGGGTTGTAGTAGCCGATGGCCTCGATGAACCGGCCATCCCGCGGCGCCCGGGAGTCCGCCACCACGACACGGTACGCGGGCTTCTTCGTCTTCCCTTCGCGTCTCAGCCTGATGTGAACAGCCACTCTGTCACCTCCCCGGAATTTGAAATGGAAGTCCCTTCAACTTTCCCGCCTTCCCTTCCAGCTGCTTGAGGCCGCGCATCATCTTCTTCAGCTGCGCGTACTGCTTGAGCAGACGGTTGACGTCCTGCACGCTCGTGCCGCTGCCCCGCGCGATGCGGCTCCGGCGGCTGCCGTTGATGATCTGGGGATCGAGCCGCTCCTGGGGCGTCATGGAGCCGATGATCGCCTCGTAGCGCCTGAGCTCCGTTTCTTCGCCCCTGAGCTCCGTGGGAATTCCCTTGGCCCCCTTGAAGAACGGGATCATCTCCATCAGCTCCCCCAGCGGTCCCATGGAGCGGAGCTGTTTCAACTGGTCGGCGAAGTCCTCCAGGGTGAAGCTCTCCTCGCGGATCTTCCTGGCCAGCTCCTCGGCCTTCGCCTGGTCCACGCCGGCCTGCGCCTTTTCCACGAGCGAGACGACGTCCCCCATGCCGAGGATCCGGGACGCCATGCGGTCCGGATGGAAGGGCTCGAGGGCGTCCGGCTTCTCCCCCGTTCCCACGAAGGCGATGGGGCGGCCCATGACCTGGCGGATGGAGAGGGCCGCGCCGCCGCGCGCGTCGCCGTCCAGCTTGGCCATGATCACGGCGTCGATGCCCACCGCGCTGTTGAAGCGCTCAGCCATGGTCACCGCGTCCTGGCCGGTCATGGCGTCCGCGACGAGGAGGACGTGGTGTGGGTGCACCTCGCGCTTGAGCATCCTCAGCTCTTCGAGCATCGGCTCGTCGATGTGTAGACGCCCCGCGGTATCGAGGATGACAGGGGAGAGCCCGCGGTCCGCTGCGGCCCGGAGGGCCTCCTGGCAGATCTCGAGCGGCTTCTGCCCCGCGCTGCCGACGACGGGAATCTGGAGCTGGGCTCCGAGTGCTCGGAGCTGCTCCACCGCGGCCGGCCGGTACACGTCGGCCGCGGCGAGGAGCGGGTGCTGCCCCTGCCGCTGGAAATGGCGCGCCAGCTTGGCCGCCGAGGTGGTCTTGCCCGATCCCTGAAGCCCCATCAGCATGATGACCGTGGGCGGATGGGGCGCCATCGCCAGCCGGTGACCGCTCCCGCCGAGCAGCTCCATCAGCTCGTCGTGGACGACCTTGACGACCTGCTGCCCCGGGGTGAGCGACTGGAGGACGTCCTGGCCGACGGCCTTGGCGCGGACGCGCTCGACAAACGCCTTGACGACCTTGAAGTTGACGTCGGCCTCGAGGAGCGCCACGCGCACCTCGCGGAGCGCCTCCTGGATATTCTCCTCCGTCAGCCGGCCGTAACCACTCAGCCGGTCGAAGATCGCGGTCAGACGCTGGGTAAGAGTGTCGAACATATTCCGAACGCCTTCGGGCTTGGATCGGAAAACTAGATGTTACGGGAGGGAGGGCAAAAAGTCAAGGCGATTTCGATACTTCCGCGGCATCCCGCAGTTTCTTGACGGCGGCCCCAGGGTCGGCAGCGCCGAAGATCAGCGACCCCGCCACCAGGACGGAGGCGCCGTGGGCCACCAGGGGGGCGGCGTGCTCGAGCTTGACCCCGCCGTCCACGGAGACCTCGGCGGGCCGCTTCCCGAGGAGAGTGCGCACCTGGCGGACCTTGGCGTAGCTCGTCGGGATGAAGGCCTGGCCGCCGAAGCCCGGGTTGACCGACATCACGAGGACCAGGTCCAGGCTGTCGAGGACGTACTCGAGGACGGCGGGCGGCGTCGAGGGATTCAGCGCCACACCGGCCTTGGCGCCGAGCTCGCGGATCTGGTGCAGGGTGCGGTCCAGGTGGGGGCACGCCTCGGCATGGACCGTCAACAGATTGGCTCCAGCCGACACAAAGGCCGGAAGCAAGCGCTCAGGAGCCTCGATCATCAGGTGGACGTCCAGCGGCAAGCGCGTGCGCTTGCGGATCGCTTCCACGACGGGCGGCCCGATGGTGAGGTTCGGCACGAAGTGGCCGTCCATCACGTCCACGTGGAGCCAGTCGGCGCCGGCCGCCTCCACCCGCGCGATGGCCTCCCCGAGCGCCGCGAAATCCGCCGACAGGATGGACGGGGCAATCTTGATCATTCGCACCTCGTTGCTTCCCATGCCCGGTCTCCGCTGGTGCCCGTCCGGCGCAGCCATCACCTTCCGTTGCCCCTTTTCAATCTGAACGCGGTGAAGCCGTCGGTGCCGTGCTTGTGCGGGAGGCAGCGTAGCACGCCGGGCGGCTCGAAGGGAATCGGGAACTCAGCCTCGGCGGGCGGGTCGAGCCGCCACTGGGGATGGGCCTCGAGGAAAGGAAGAACGATCTCCTCGTTCTCCTCGGGCTCGAGCGAGCAGGTCGCGAAGACGAGGGTGCCGCCCGCCCGGCACATCGAGGCGGCGGCGTCGAGGATGGCCCGCTGGCGCTCGGCGAGGCGGGGGAGGTCGGCCTCGGTGCGGCGCCACTTGACGTCGGGGTGCCGGCGGACGACGCCGAGGTTCGAGCAGGGGGCGTCCACCAGCACCCGGTCGAAGCGGTCCTTGAACTTGGGTGCCAGGGCCTCGGCGCTCCCGCCATGGCATTCCACGATGGTGACTCCCAGCCGCGCCGCGGCCTGAGAGACCAGCTTGAGGCGGGCAGCATGGGGATCCATGGCGACGACCTTCCCCGAGTTCCGCATCAGCGCGGCGAGATGGGTAGCTTTTGTGCCGGGCGCGGCGCACACGTCGGCGACGGTTTCCCCCGGCTTCGGCCCGAGGAGATGGCCGATGAGGATCGAGGCCTCGTCCTGGACGGTAAACCAGCCCTCCTTGAAGGCCTTGAACCTGAAGGCCGGCCCGGGCTCCTCGAGCGCCAGCCCCTCGGGGGCGAAGATGGTGGCGGAGCACGCCACCTCCTCTTCCTCGCTGAGCCGCTGGGCGAGTTGGGCTCGAGTGCATTTGAGCAAGTTTGCCCGGATGGTGACCACCGGCCGCTCGTCCAGCGCCGTCATCAGCCGCTCCGCATCGTCCAGGCCGAACCGCTGGGCCCAGCGGTGGGCGAGCCAGGACGGAAAGGACAGTCGCGTGGCGATGTCCTCCGCGCGATCCTCCGGCGGGGGAGGGAGGCTGCCGCCGCTGCGGGTCAGGGAGCGGAGGACGGCGTTGAGGAACGGGGCGGCCTCACCGTGGGCCCGGCGCTTGGCCAGCGCCACCGCGTCGTTGACGGCCGCATAGGCCGGCACCTTGTAGAGGAACTGGAGCTGGTAGGCCGTGAGACGCAGGAGATTCCTCACCCAGGGGTCGAGGCGGTCGAGCCGCCGTCGGGAGTGGGGGGCGAGAATCCAGTCCAGGCGGCGCTGCCAGCGGAGCGTGCCGTACACGATCTCGGTTGTGAGCGCCCTGTCGCGCGCCGGCAGCTTCGCTCGCTCGAGCGCCGCCTCCAGGGCGAGGTCGGCAAAGGCCCGGTCTTCCTCGACCCGGCAGAGGACCCTGAGCGCTTCGACGCGGGCGGAAGACACGGGGCTCACGGCGCGCTGAACCGGGCGCCCGGGCCCATCCGGGCGCCGGCGAGGAATGCGTTCCACGCCATGATCCGCCGGTTCTCGGGCTGGACCTCGCGCGGCAGGAGCAGGCCGTCGCCGGTCGCGATGGCGAGCGCCCCGCTCGCGGCTCTCACGATCTCGCCGGGCTCGGCGGTGAAGGGCTCGTCCAGGGCCGTGGCCCGCCAGATGAAGATCCTGCCGCGTGCTGTCTCGGCCGTCGCGCGCGGCCAGGGGTTGCAGCCGCGGATCCGGTTGACGAGGGCCCGGGCGGGCTCGGTCCAGTGGAGGAGGCCGTCCTCCTTCTTGAGCCGGGGGGCGAGCGTCGCCAGTTCGTGGCGCTGGGGCGTGGGCGTGAGCGTGTCGAGGCTCTCCAGCGTTTTCAGCAAGAGCGCGGCGCCCAGGTGCCCAAGCCGCGCCGCCAGCTCTCCCGCCGTCTCCTTGGGCTCGATGGGCGTTGCCTCCTGGAGGAGGATCGGGCCGGTGTCCATCCCCTCGTCCATGCGGAACGTCGTGATGCCGGTTTTGGTCTCGCCGCCGATGAGCGCCCAGGCGATGGGCGCGGCGCCCCGGTAGCGCGGCAGGAGCGAGGCGTGAACGTTGATCGAGCCCCGGGGCGGGACGTCGAGCACCGCTCTGGGCAAGATCTGGCCGAACGCCACAACGACGGCAACCTCGGCGCCAAAGACGCGGAGCCGGTCGGGCCACTCAGAATCGCGAAGCCGCGCGGGCTGGAGCACCGGAAGTCCCGCGGCCTCGGCGTGCCGCTTCACCGGCGAGGCCGTGACGCGCTGACCCCGGCCCGCGGGCCGGTCGGGCTGGGTCACCACCGCCACGACCTGGTGACGGTCGAGGACCCCCTCGAGCGTCGGAAGGGCAAACTCGGGGGTGCCGTAGAAGAGGACTTTCATCGGGGTGATCCGGGATTAGAGGGCGAAGGCCGAGTGAGGGGCTTCGTCCGGAAGCCCCTCCTTTTTGATCTTCCGCTTGATCCGGTCGCGCGTGACCTTGTCGAGCCGGTCGATGAAGAGAATCCCATCGAGATGGTCGATCTCATGCTGGATCACGCGCGCCAGGAGCCCGCTCGCCTCAAAGTCCAGCGGCGCGCCGTCGCCGTCGAGCGCCGAGACGCGGATCCACTCGGCCCTCACGACGGGGGCGAAGATTCCCGGGATCGAGAGGCACCCCTCCTCGCCCTCGACACTGCCGCGCCGACCGGTGATGGCCGGGTTGATGAGCGGCCGCACCCCGCCGCCCTTGTTGTCGTCCACGAGGATCAGCCGGAGCGGGATGCCGACCTGGGGGGCGGCGAGGCCGATCCCGACCTGGTCGTATATGGTCTCGATCATGTCGGCGATGAGCCCCTTGATCTCGGGCGTGACGGCCGGGATCGCATCCGCCTTTCGTCTCAGGATCGGATCGCCGTACTTCCTGACTTTCAGGATCATGCGAGATCCACCGGGTCCATTTCGACCTCTATGATACCGCGACCGTCGCTCCGGCGGTCCCGGGACGGCCCGAGCAGGGAGGAGAGCCGGGCGGGGAGGTCGTCGCCGCCCTTCAGGACGATCTGCCAGCGGGGCGCCCGGGGCGAGCGGCCGAGCGGCGCGGGCGGATAGACGGTCAATCCGCCGAGCGCGCTCAGCTCCTGCTCCAGCCCCTGGGCGAGCCGCTTCGCGACACCCTCGGTGCGGCTCCTGATCGTCAGCAGGCAGAGGCGGCGGAACGGCGGATACCCGAGCTCGGCCCTGAAACCGAGCTCGTGCTTGTAGAACCCGGCCAGGTCCTGGTCCGCCGCCGCCCGGACCGCGTAGTGGGTGGGATGCTGGGTCTGGATGACGACCCTATCGCCGCCAACCTTTTCGGCCGCCGCCCAGAGGAGGGAAAACGCCCGCTCGCCCGCCCTGAAGTCCGGCAGTCTCAGGACAGGGTCGGGGCTGATGAACCCGATCAGCGAGGGCCCGCGAGGGATGAAGGCCCGGAGCGCCGCGCGGGTCCCGACAACCACCTGCGCGCCGCTGTCGTGGGCCGCCCGGGCGCGGCCCCGCCCCGATTCGGCGTCGTCGCGCACGATGCGGTAGCGCCGGAACTCGGCCCTGACCGCCTGCTCGACGCGCTCGGTTCCCCAGCCGAGCGGCGCCAGCTGCCGGCCGTGGCAGTTGGGGCAGGTCTCAGGGGCGGGATCGGCGCGGCGGCAGAGGCGGCACGCCTTCTCCCGCCGCGCGCGGGAGAAGGCCATGGCGATCCCGCACTCGGGGCACCGGACGAGAAAGCCGCACTCGTTGCACGCCATCGCCGAGCCGATGCGGGTCACGAGAAGAAGCACCCTGCCGTTGGCCGCGAGCGTTTCCTTCATGGCCCCGCGAAGGAGGGGGGAGAGCGGCTGGGTCCTGAGCGTTCCCCTCACGTCCACGACCGACACGCGGGGCCAGGGCGACGGCCCTTCCGGGACGCGCTGGAGCCGGCCTTCGTCGGCGCGCCACCAGCTCTCCGCGCTTGGCGCGGCGGCGGTCAGGTAGAGCCGGCTCCCTTCGCGCCTGGCGCGCTCCAGGACGACGTCCCGCGAATGGATGCGCGGGGGGCCGGGCGGCTTGTGGGCCGGATCGTTCTCGTCGAGGAGCACCAGCGTCGCGGGAGCGGGCGCCGGCGCCAGGAGCGCCGAGCGGGTGCCGACTCCGATCCTGACGGCGCCGTGCGCCAGCGCCATCCACGCGCTCCACCGCTCACCCTCGGCCATGCCGCTGTCCAGCCTCGCGACGGGGGCCTTGAGCGCGGCGCGCAGCCGATCGCTCCAGGCTGCCGCCGCGTCGATCTCCGCCGCAACGACGAGAATCCCGCGGTCCCTGGCTTCCTCAGCGAGCCGGGCGAGCAGACGCTGCTCCCGGTCGCCGCCGGTCAGCAGGAACGGGCGCTCGCCCCCGCCCGACGCCCACTCGGGAGGCGCCGGCATGCCCTCCGTCGCGCTCCGCGGGGCGGGAGGGAGGAGGGCCGCCACGGTGGACCCCCAGCTCGACAGGCTCTCGTCGGCGATCCAGCGCGCGAGCTCCAGCTCGGACCGGGAGAGGATCGGGCCCGATTCGGCCACACCGGCGAGCGGCTTGAGTTTCTCTTCATCCCCCTCGCGCGCGGCCACCACGAGCCCGACGCGCGCTTGGCTGCCGAGCGGCGCGCGGACTCGCTGGCCGGGAGTGACCGTGAGGCCCGGCGGCACGCAATAGGAGAACGGATGGGGGACGGGGAGATCGAAGACGACGTCAACAATCATCGGGAGCGGAGCCGGTCGTACTCCTGCCGGGCGAGCTTCAGGTCCTCCCAGGCCTGCCGCTTGAACTCCTGGCCGGGATTGCGGAGAAGGAACGCCGGATGAAACGTCGGGATGAGGACCATGGAGTGAAGCGGGAAGACGCGCCCCCGGAGCTTGCCGATGGGCTCCTTGGTCCTGAGGAGCGTCTGGGCCGCGAAGGCGCCCAGCGCCAGGATCACCTTGGGCTGGATGGCGCCCAGCTGGGCCAGGAGGAACGGCTCGCACGCGGCGACCTCGTCAGGCTCGGGACTCCTGTTGGCGGGAGGGCGGCACTTCAAGATATTGCCGATATAGCAGTCGCGCTCGCGGTCGAAGCCCACCGCCTCGAGCATCTTCGTGAGGAGCTGCCCGGCCCGGCCGACGAAGGGCTTGCCCTGCGCGTCCTCGTCGGCGCCCGGCGCCTCGCCGATGCACACGAGCTCGGCCCGCGGGTTGCCGGAGCCGAAGACGATCGTCGTGCGCCCCTGGGAGAGCTTGCACCGCGGGCACCCCTGGAGGCCCTGCTCCTGGCGGGTGAGCGCCTCTTCCGGGGTGGGGAAATAGTCGCGGGTGAGCGCCAGATCCTTCAGGCCCATGGCCTGGTAGAAGCGGAGGGATTCGGCGAGGGAGCGGAGGGCCTCGGCCAGCTCCTCCGCCGCCATGGCCTAGCGGGGAACCTTGGCCGGTTTGGCGGCGCCCAGGGCCAGGATACGGTCGAGCACCGCGTTCGCCACGTCGAGCTTGGGCATTCTGGGAAGCTCGATCGCCCCGCCCCAGCGGTCCAGGAGCGTGACCTGGTTGTCGTCGGCCTCAAAGCCGATCCCCTTCTGGCTCACATCGTTGGCCACGATGAGATCGATCCGCTTGGCCTCGAGCTTCTCGCGGGCGTGGCGCTTCACCTCGTGGGTCTCGGCGGCGAACCCGACGACGAACTGGTCGCCCTTGCGAGCCGCGACCTCCTTGAGGATGTCGGGCGTGGCCGCCAGCTCGAGGGTCAGCCCGTCCTGCTTGGACTTGATCTTGGCGGCGTTGGCCTCCCGGGCGCGGTAGTCGGCGACGGCGGCAGCCTTGATCACGATGGTGGCCCACGCGAGGTGCTGGAGCACCGCCTCGCGCATCTCCTCGGCGGTCTCCACCGGGACGAAGACCGCCCCGGCCGGCGGCGATTGGCTCGTGGGCCCGGACACCAGCACCACCTCAGCGCCGCGCCGGAGGCCCGCCAGGGCCAGGGCGTAGCCCATCTTGCCCGACGAGCGGTTCGAGAGGTAGCGCACGGGATCGATGGGCTCCCGCGTGGGGCCCGCCGTGATCAGAAGCCGCTGGCCTGCCAGGTCTCGCAGCGGAGAGAGGAGGCGCTGGAGTGTTTCGAGGATCGCGTCGATCTCGGGGAGGCGCCCCTTGCCCGCGAGCCTCGAGGCCAGCTCGCCGGCGTCCGGCTCGAGCACGGTAACGCCGCGGGCCCGGAGCGTGGCGACGTTGGCCACCACGGCGGGATGGTCCCACATCCCGGCGTCCATGGCGGGGGCGATCAGAACCGGGGCGCGCGTCGCCAGGAGCAGCGTGGTCAGAAAATCGTCGGCGATGCCGTGGGCCGCCTTGGCGAGGAGGTTCGCCGTGGCTGGCGCCACGATGAGGGCGTGGCAGCGATTCGCCAGTTCGACGTGCTCCACGGCGGCGTCGGTCTGGGGATCGAAGAGATCCGTGAGCACGGGCCGGCCGCTGAGCGTCCGGAAGGTCAGGGGACCGACGAACTTCTGGGCGTGCTCCGTCAGGACGACGTTGACGCCTGCGCCGAGGCGCACCAGTTCTCGCAGGAGATACACCGCCTTGTAGGCGGCGATCGAGCCCGTGACCCCCAGGATGATCTCTTTGCCGGCGAGCGTCATCATACTCGGAGGGGGGCTACGCCCCCCTTCCGATTCCTCCCCCCATCATAGAGCTTCAGGGGTGGCTTTCGTCCTTCACCCGGTACCCCACCTTGGCCTGGGCCAGTTCTTCCAGCGCGACGCTGGTGCACTTCTTGTGCTTGGACTCCACCTGGGCCGCGGCGCCGCGATTGAGCTGGCGGGCGCGCTTGGACGCGACCACCACCAGGAGATACCGGTTCCAGACTTTCTGGAGCGACTTTTCAAGGGACGGAAACGCCATATGCACGTGGCCTCCTATCACTCCGGGAGCGCGAGATCGGGGAGCTTCAACGCCAGCCGGCTCGTCCGGCAGCGCTCGGCCTGAATGATGCTTGCCAGCTGGTCCACCGCCTCCTTCAGGTCCCGGTTGATAATCAGATAATTATACTCCCGCCAGGCCGCGATCTCCTCCCGCGCGCGCGCCATCCGCAGGGCGATTTCCTGGGGGGCGTCCGACTTGCGCTCTCTCAGGCGCTGCTCCAGGAGCGCCAGGGACGGCGCCACGATGAAGACCGAGATCGCCTCGGGGTAGCGCGTCCTCAGCTGGCGCGCCCCCTGCGTGTCAATGTCCAGCAGGATGTCGAGCCCGGCGCCCAGCGCTTCCTCCAGGGGCCGGGCCGCGGTGCCGTAGTAGTTGTCGTGCACGATCGCCCACTCGGCGAACTCGTTCCGCTCGACCATTCCCTTGAACGCCGTCGCGCTGACGAAGTGGAAGTCCTTGCCCTCCTCCTCTCCCGGCCGCGGCGCCCGCGTCGTGTACGAGACCGAGTAGGCCAGATCGGGGAGCATGGAGCGCACCTCGGTGCAGAGCGTCGTCTTGCCCGCCCCCGAGGGAGCCGAGACGACCACCAGCGTTCCCCGCCGCCTAGTGACCGGGTCCACGCCCCCGCTCACTCCACGTTCTGGACCTGTTCGCGAATTTTCTCGAGGTGCCCCTTGGACGCCAACGCCAGCTGGGAGAGCTCGAGGTCGTTGGCCTTCGATGCCACCGTGTTGACCTCCCGGTTCATCTCCTGGACCAGGAAGTCCAGCGTCCGTCCCACCGGGCCGCCTTCCCTCAGCAGGCCCGCGAACTGGCCGAGGTGGGCCTTGAGCCGCGCCAGCTCCTCACTGATGTCGGTCTTCTCGGCCCAGACGGCGGCTTCCATGATGAGCCGCCCCTCGTCCACCGGGTGCTCGCCCAGGAGGGCATTGATCCGTTCTCTCACCCGCTGCGCGCGCTGAGCCAGCGCCGCCGGGACGCGCTGGGTCATCCGCTCCACTTCCGCGGCGAGGGCGTCGTACAGCGCCGTGAGATCTTTGGCGAGCGCCTCGCCCTCGGCCTCCCGCCGGGCGACCAGGTCCTCCATGGCGCGGGCGAGCGCCTCGGCCAGCACAGGCCACCCGGCCTCGGGAGCGACCGCCTCGGGCTCGCCGAGCGTCACCACCCCGGGGCGCTCGAGGACCCACTCGACCGTCGGCTCGGCGTCCAGGCCCAGGGCGTCGCTCAGCGCCAGCGCTTGGTCGATGTAGCGCCGGGCGAGGGCCGCGTCCACTTTCAGCGCGCTCCCTCCCTCGGCGAGCGGCTTCACGCCCACGCTGACGTCGAGACGCCCCCGCTGGATCTGTCCCTGGAGCAGGCGCCGGGCCTCTAGTTCGAGGCCGGCCAGCGAGCGGGGGAGCTTCAGCGCGACGTCGAGGTGGCGATGGTTCAGCGACCGGGCTTCGACCGACACGACGATCCTTTCCCCCACCACCTCGGCCCGTCCGTACCCCGTCATGCTCCGGATCATGGGTGCCTCGAGGCGGGGATGGTAAGGAGGGAAAGCAGCCCAGCCATCGCTGTAATATAGTCAGATTTCCCTGAACAGTCAATAACTTTGGGCCACTCGGCCGTTGACAGCCCGTGCGCCCTCGGTGTAAAGTGCGGCGCAGTCTAACCTTTAGCCCTGATCAGCGGAGGCCCCCTATGGCACAGACTCGCCGTCAGTTCCTGAAAACCCTGGGTCTCGCCGCTGGCGCCGCGGGGGTTCCCCGGCTCGCCCAGGCCCAGGCGAGGAAGCCGATCAGTGTCATCCACAGCGTGTCGACTTTCGTCTACGGCCAGCACCTGGTGGCCAAGGAGAAGAAGTTCTTCGAGGACGAGGGGGTGACGTTCCCCAGTTTCATCGTCCCGGGCGGCGGGGCCAAGGTGGTCCAGGCCCTGGCGGCCGGCCAGGCCATGTTCGCGTTAGGGGACTCGAACCATCCCCTGAAGATCTCGGAGAAGGGCAAGGACGCTCTGATGATCTTCGCGACGGACGCCCGGTGCTCGTACGCCAACATCGTGGTCCGCAAGGAGCTCTTCGACAAAGGGGTGAAGAGCATCGAGGCCCTCGCCGATCAGAAGCTCGTGGGGCGCAAGGCGGTGGTGGCCGCCACGGCGATCGGCTCGGGGACCTACGTCTATGGCAACTACGTCCTGAAGCAGACGAAGGCTCCCGACGGCAAGCCCGTCAACGACCATGTGGAGTGGGTGGGCGGCGGCGCCTCGACGACCATCCTCGGCGGCCTCAAGGCGGGCAAGTTCGACGCCATCATGGCCGTCCCCGAGTGGCAGTGGGCCGCCCAGGACGAAGGGTTCGGCGCCCCGATCTACGACGTCCTGGACGAGAAGGCCTGGGACCGGGTCTTCGGCGGGCCGATCCCCGTCACCGTCGGCTACGTCCTGAAGGAGACCGTGGAGAAGTCCCCCGACCTCGTCCAGGCTTACGTCAACGCCAACTACCGAGCCCAGCAGTGGATCAAGGGCGCTTCCGACGCCCAGATCGCCGACCTCCTCCACAAGCCCTACATGGACACGTTTAGCCGCGACGTGGTCGTGCGCTCCATCAAGTACTACAAGACCATTTTCGACTGGGACTTCATCATCGAACCAAAGGACTACGAGAACGGCATGAAGGTGTGGGTTCCCCTGGCGCTGGAGAAGCCGATCCCCTACGCCCAGGCCGTGGACATGAGCTTCGTGAAGAAGGCCCAGGCCAAGTTCAAGTAGCCCCCCCGCCGTTGTCAAGGCTCCGCATTCAGATCGGGGACCTCTCGAAGACCTTCCGCGAGGGAGGGCGGGAGGTCCCGGCCGTTTCCAGGGTCTCGCTCGACATCCTCGACAAGGAGTTCGTCGCCCTCGTGGGCCCCTCGGGCTGCGGCAAGTCCACCATCCTCAACATGATCGGCGGCCTCATCGCTCCCTCCGATGGCCAGGTGCTCATCGACGGCTCTGCCGTGAGGGACGTCCCCCGCCAGGTGGGGTACGTCTTCCAGAAGGACACCGTCTTCCCCTGGCGCACCGTCACCCGCAACATCGCCCTGGGCCTTGAGTACCGCGGGGTTGCAGGGCCGGAGCAGGAGCGGCGCGTGGCCGAGGCGATCAGGCTGGCCGGGCTCTCCGGGTTCGAAGAAGCGTTTCCCGCCACGCTCTCGGGCGGGATGCGCCAGCGGGTGGCGCTCATGCGGACGCTTATCGTGGAGCCCGAGATCCTCCTCATGGACGAGCCCTTCGGCGCGCTCGACACCCACACCAAGCTCGGCCTCCACGCCGAGCTCCTGGCACTCTGGGAGGCCAAGCACCAGACGGTGGTCTTCGTCACGCATGACCTCTCGGAGGCGATCACCCTGGCCGATCGCATCGTCGTCCTGACCCGTCGCCCCGGCAAGATCAAGCTGATCCACGAGGTGAAGCTGCCGCGCCCGCGTGACGTGATCAAGCTCAGGGAGACCGACGAGTACGCCCAGGAGTACAGCCAGATCTGGCGCGTCCTGGGCGAGGAGTTCGCCCCCCCGGAGGGGGGCTCTGCCCCCCTTCCGGCACCTCCCCCCGGGCTTGCGCGGGCAAAGCCCGCGCTCGAACAAGGCGGGAGCGCAGACACGGGGCACGCGGTATGAACGAAAAGCTCAAGATCAACTTCTGGCGGCTCGCGATCCTGGTCGTGGGGGTAGGCGCCTGGGAGTGGCTCACCGGGATCAAGGCCGTGTCGAAGATTCCCGGCCTCTATTTCATCGACCCGTTCTTCATCAGCCGTCCCTCCAAGATCGTCGAGCGCTTCTTCTACCTGAACTCGGACAAGGTTCGCCTTACCCTCTGGCAGATGCTCCTCTCCACGGTGGAGTCCACCTTCATCGGCTTCTTCGTGGGGGTCTCCACGGGCTTCGTGGCGGGGCTGGTGCTGGGGCGGAACGACCGGCTCGCCCGGATCTTCGAGCCCTACATCATCGCCTTCAATTCGCTTCCACGCATCGCGCTCGTGCCGCTCGTCACGATGATCTTCGGCTTCGGCCTCCTGGCCAAGGTGGTCCTGGCCTGGATGATCGTCTTCTTCATCGTCTTCTTCAACACCTTCCAGGGCGCCCGGAGTGTCGATCCCGACCTGATCCACTCGGCGCGCTTCCTCGGGGCCCGGGAGGGGCAGATCATGCGGACCGTCATCATCCCCTCGGCGCTGGCCTGGACCTTCGCCTCGCTCACCCCGTCCATCTCCTTCGCCCTGATCGGTGTGGTCATCGGCGAGTTTATCGGCGGGGAGTCCGGCGGCGGGATCGGCTACCTGATCATCTCCTCCCTGGGGACGCTCAACTCCGCCGACATGATGGTGTCGCTGATCGTCCTGGCCATCACCGGCATCGTGATGGCGCTGGGGATCAAGCAGGTGGAGATGCGCCTCCTCCGCTGGCGCCCCGAATACCAGCCCAAGGGCTAGCATGCAACCCGCCGCGCTCCATCCGACGCAGGTTGCCGAGCTGCTGCAGGGCATGGCGGCGGCGGTGCGGGCCGAACTGGCCGTCCTGCCGGCAGCCGCGTGGGACTGGCATCCCGCCCCGGGCGAATGGTGCGTCAAGGAGGTGCTGGGCCACCTGATCGAGGCTGAACAGCGCGGCTTCGCCGGCCGGATCCGCAGCATCCTCGACGGCGAAAGCCCGCAGCTGCAGGCCTGGGACCAGGCCCAGGTCGCGCGGGAGCGGCGGGACTGCGAGCGCGACCCGGTCCAGTTGCTGGCGGAGTTTGCGGGGCTTCGCGAGGCGAGTGTCCCGCTCGTGGCGGGGCTCAAAGGCTCCGACCTTCAGCGCGGGGGCCACCACCCGCAGGTCGGCTTCCTGCGCATCGGGGACCTGCTCCACGAGTGGGTCCATCACGACCGCAACCACCTCAAGCAGATTCTGGCCAACGTCCAGGCCCTCGTCTGGCCCCACATGGGCAACGCCCAGCGCTTTTCCGGCTAACCACAGAAGGAGGACTCCATGGCCGTCAAGATCACGGCGAGACCGAACGGGCCTTATCTCGTCGAAGGCGACTGCGAGCTCTACGATCCGAAAGGCGCCAAGCTCGATACGACGGGCAAGCCGAAGATCGCGCTGTGCCGCTGCGGCGGCTCGGCGACAAAGCCGTTCTGCGACGGCACCCACAGCAAGATCAGCTTCCAATCCAGCTGAGGCGGGCCGGCTAGTCGAGGGCGGAGGGCTTGAGGACGCCGAGGACGGGGAGGTTGCGGTAGCGCTGGCGGTAATCGAGGCCGTAGCCCACCACGAACTTGTCGGGGATCTCCCGCCCGACGTAGTCCACGCTGAGGTCGATGATCCGCTGGGCGCGCTTGTTGACGAAGGCACAGACCTTCAGGGACGCCGGGTTCCGGGTCCTGAAGTTCCGGAGCAGGTAGGAGAGCGTGAGCCCGGTGTCGATGATCCCCTCCACCACGATCACGTCCCGCCCCTCGATGGGATCGTCCAGGTCCTTTCGGATCCGCACCACCCCCGAGGGCGTCGGGGTTTCGTAAGGAGAGATCCAGATGTAGTCCACGGTGACGGGCACCGTGAGGGTCCGGATGAGATCCGAGAGGAAGACACTGGAGCCTTTGAGCACCCCGATCAGATGGGGGTGGCGGTCGGCGAAGTCCTTGGAGATCCGCTCCCCGAGCCGCCGGACCTCGGCCTGGATCGCGTCGGCGTCCAGCAGGATCGCTTCGAGGTCGTCGTAGAGGCTCATGTCCGGGGATTGTCCGTCGTGCTCTTGCGCCAGCCGAACTTGCGCGCCAGGGCCAGGCAGTCCTTGCGCGTCAGGAGCCGGATCTTGAGGTCGGGGTGGAGCGTCTGGGCCTTCCGGATCTTCCGGTGCTTGGCGGTCATGAGGCGCTGCTCCTTGGTCGTGAGCTCGATGTAGAGATCCTGGTCCGGCAAGTAGAAGTCGGGGGTGAACGCCTCGATGACGCGCCCCTGGTCATCCCAGTCGAGCGGGAACGTGGTGGGCTCGTACTGCCAGTGAACGCCGTAGAAGGTGAGGAGCCGGGCGAACTCGCGCTCGGCGGCGTGCGCGAAGGGAATCCCGTCAACGCCGGGGGGCGGGGGCGTCTTCCTGGGCATCTACCCCTTCGGCATGGCGCGACTGCCGGGTTTGACGGCCGGGGTGCCGGCCTTGCAGAGGGGACAGTCCTCCGGCTTGTACGTGGGCACCGGGAGCGTGGCCAGCGCCGCTTTCTTTACGGGGAACGTCGCGGTCCCGCCGCTTCGATCGATCAACGCGCCGACACCCACCAGAACGCCCCGGCCGTCCTCGACGACCTTGATGACCTCGCGCGTGGAGCCGCCCGTGGTGATCACGTCCTCAACCACGAGGCACCGCTCGCCGGGCGCGAGGCTGAAGCCTCGGCGGAGGCGCATCACGCCGTCCTCGCGCTCGCCGAAGAGGCACCGGGCGCCGAGCGCCCGCGCCACCTCGTGGGCCACGAGGATGCCGCCGATGGCGGGCGCCAGGACCACCTGGACGCCGTCGCCCTTGAACGGCCTAGCCAGCTCCCGGCAGAGCGCCCCGGCGTGGGTCGGGTGCTGGAGGACCAGCGCGCTCTGGAGATAGATGTCAGAGTGGAGCCCCGAGCTGAGGAGGAAATGGCCGCGGAGGAGGCCGCCGGTGAGCTCGTAGATCTCGAGGACTTCCTTCTCCGTCATGCCTTGGCCATCGCCTCGAGGATGGCGGTCGCCGCGGCTTTGGGGTCCGGCGCGCTCGTGATCGGCCTCCCGACAACGAGGTAATCGGCGCCCGCGCTGATCGCCTGCTCTGGGGTCGAAACGCGGGCTTGATCCCCTGCGTCGCTCCCCGTCGGCCTCACTCCCGGGGTGACGATGACCCACTCACCCCCGAAGGCGTTCCGGATGGCCCGGATCTCCTGAGGGGAGCAGACGCTGCCGTCGAGCCCCGCGGCTTTGGCGAGGCCGGCGAGGTGGAGCACCTGGCCTTCCACGGAGAGTGGCACGTTCAGCTCGCGCTGGAGGAGCGCGCGATCGAGGCTGGTCAGCACCGTCACGGCCAGGCAGAGGGGCTTCTTGACGCCGAACTCGCGCGCGGCCTGCCGCGCAGCCTCCGCCGCGGCCTTGAGCATCGGGGTCCCGCCCGAGGCGTGGACGTTGAGCATGAAGACGCCCATCCGCGTCGCCTCGCGCACCGCGCCGGCCACGGTGTTTGGGATGTCGTGGAACTTGAGGTCCAGGAAGACTGCGCCTCCCCGCTTCTGGACCAGCTCGACTGCCGTGGGTCCGGACGCGGTGAAGAGCTGGGAGCCGATCTTCCAGGCGCCGACCACGCCCTGGAGCCGGTCCAGGAGCGCCTCGGCCTGGGCGAGTCCCTCCACGTCGAGGGCGACGATCAGGCGGTTCTTCGGGTCACGCGCCGGCATGGTACTCCTGGAGCGACTGGACGCCGAGCTCGCTCTTGAGCAGCGACTCGATGCCGCCGATGGCCGCCTGGGCGCCGTCCACGGTGGTGTAGTACGGGATGTTCTGGGTCACCGCCGTCCGGCGGATCAGGTAGGAGTCCTTCCGCGCGCGGCCGTCCTCGGGCGTGTTGAACACCAGCGCGATCTCGCCGCGCTTCATCAGGTCTACGATGTTGGGCCGCCACCCCTCCGCGACCTTGTTGATCACCTCTACGCTCATCCCGTGGCGCGTCAGGACCTTGGCCGTCCCCTGAGTGGCCACCAGGTTGAACCCCATCTCGGCGAGCCGCTTGGCGATCTGGACGACCGCGCGCTTGTCGCGGTTCTTCACCGAAAGGAAGACCTTCCCCGATGTGGGGAGCGGTGACCCGGCGGAGAGCTGGGACTTCACGTAGGCCTTCCTGAAGTCGCGGTCGATCCCCATCACCTCGCCGGTGGACTTCATCTCCGGTCCCAGCACCACG
Source organism: Candidatus Rokubacteria bacterium CSP1-6 (assembly GCA_001443385.1). Lineage (GTDB taxonomy): Bacteria > Methylomirabilota > Methylomirabilia > Rokubacteriales > CSP1-6 > CSP1-6. The sequence continues at coordinate 39,784 of LDXP01000002.1, read as the reverse complement.
TCCACGCCCGGAAACTTCACGAAGGGGAAGACCGCCTCCTTCACCGCGATGTGGGCGATCTCGCGCTCCTCGGTGAAGCCTAGGTCGGCCAGGGTCTTTCCGAGCATCACTTTCGTGGCGAGCTTCGCCAGCGGCACGCCGATCGCCTTGGAGACGAACGGGATCGTCCGGGAGGCGCGCGGGTTCACCTCGAGGACGAAGATCTGCTCGTTCTTGATTGCGAACTGGATGTTGATGAGCCCGACCACGCCCAGTACCTTCGCGAGCGCCTTGGTCTGAACCTTGAGCCGCTCCACCTGGTCGTCGCCAAGCGAATATGGCGGAAGCGCGCACGCCGAGTCGCCGGAGTGGATGCCGGCCTTCTCGATGTGCTCCATCACGCCGCCCACCACGACACGCTCGCCGTCGGCGACGGCGTCCACGTCGATTTCGAGCGAGTCCTCCAGGAACTTGTCCACCAGGATCGGGTGCTCGGGGGAGACGCGGACCGCTTCTTTCATGTAGCGGGCCAGGTCCTGCTCGTCGTACACGATCTCCATGGCCCGGCCGCCCAGGACGTAGGACGGGCGGACGAGGACCGGGTAACCGATCGTCTTCGCGATGCCCTCGGCCTCCTGGAAGGAGCGGGCCATGCCGCACGGCGCCTGGGCCAGCGCCAGGCTGGTCAAAAGCGCGCTGAAGCGCTCCCGGTCCTCGGCGCTGTCGATGGCATCGGAAGACGTCCCGAGGAGCGGCACCCCGGCTCTTTCGAGCGGGACGGCCAGCTTCAACGGCGTCTGGCCGCCGAACTGGACGATGACGCCCAGCGGCTGCTCCTTCTCCACGATGTTCAGGACGTCCTCGAGGGTCAGGGGCTCGAAGTAAAGGCGGTCCGACGTGTCGTAGTCGGTGGAGACGGTCTCGGGGTTGCAGTTGACCATGATCGCCTCCACCCCCAGCTCCTTGAGGGCGAAGGCGGCGTGGACGCAGCAGTAGTCGAACTCGATCCCCTGGCCGATGCGGTTGGGGCCCGAGCCGAGGATGACGACCTTGGCGCGCTCGGTCCGCGGGGCCTCGTCCTCCTCCTCGTAGGTGGAGTAGAGGTACGGCGTGTAGGCAACGAACTCGGCGGCACAGGTGTCCACCATCTTGAAGGTGGCCCTGATGCCTTGGGCCAGCCGGCTCTTGCGCACCTCCAGCTCGGTCCTGCCGCACAGTTCCCCGATGCGACGGTCGGAGAACCCCATCTGCTTGGCCTTCCTGAGCACGACGGGGTCGGCAAGCCCGGCGCGCTGGAGCTCGGACTCGAACTCGACAATCTCGTGGATGTTCTCCAGGAACCAGGGATCGATCCGGGTGAGGGCGTAGATGTCCTGGGTCGCGATCCCGCGCCGGTAGGCCTCGGCGATGACGAAGGCGCGCTCGGCATTGGGAATGCGGAGCTTGGCGCGAAGCTCCTCGAGGTCGGCCAGGGGCTTGTCGAGCGTGAGCCCCCAGCGGTCCTGCTCGAGCGAGCGGATCGCCTTCTGGAGCGCCTCCTTGAACGTCCGACCGATGGCCATGGCCTCGCCGACGGACTTCATCTGGGTGGTGAGCGTCTGGTCGGCCTCGGGGAACTTCTCGAAGGCCCAGCGTGGGAACTTCACCACGCAGTAATCGATCGTGGGCTCGAAGGAGGCCGGCGTCTCGCGCGTGATGTCGTTCCTGATCTCGTCGAGCGTGTAGCCCACCGCCAGTTTCGCCGCGATCTTGGCGATGGGGAAGCCGGTGGCCTTGGAAGCGAGCGCCGAGGATCGCGAGACGCGCGGGTTCATCTCGATGACGACCAGGCGGCCGTCGTCGGGGTTCACGGCGAACTGGATGTTGGAGCCGCCGGTCTCCACGCCGATCTCGCGGATGATGGCGATCGCAGCGTCGCGCATCAGCTGGTATTCCTTGTCGGAGAGGGTCTGGGCCGGCGCCACGGTGATGGAGTCGCCGGTGTGGATCCCCATGGGGTCGAAGTTCTCGATGGAGCAGATGATGACGACGTTGTCCTTCCCGTCGCGCATCACCTCGAGCTCGAACTCCTTCCAGCCGATGACCGACTCCTCGACGAGGACCGTGCCGAGGGGGGAGGTCTGGAGCCCCCAGCGGATGGCCTCCTCCAGCTCCTCGGGGTTATAGGCGATGGAGCCGCCAGTGCCGCCGAGGGTGAAGGACGGCCGGATGATGACCGGGTAGCCGACGCGCCGCACGACCTCCCGCGCGTCCTCGAGCGACTTGGCGTACCCGGATTGGGGCACCTCCAGGCCGATGGCCTGCATGGCCTCCTTGAAGAGCTCGCGGTCCTCCGCTTTCTTGATCGCCGGCAGCTTCGCCCCGATGAGCTCCACCCCGTACCGGTCGAGCGTGCCGTCTTCAGCGAGAGCGACGGCGAGGTTCAGGCCGGTCTGGCCGCCCAGGGTCGGCAGGAGCGCCTGGGGGCGCTCGCGCGCGATGACCTTGGCGACCATCTCCGGGGTGAGCGGCTCGATGTAGGTCCGGTCGGCCATCTCCGGGTCGGTCATGATGGTGGCGGGGTTCGAGTTGACGAGGATGACCTCGAACCCCTCTTCCTTGAGGGCCTTGCAGGCCTGGGTCCCCGAGTAGTCGAACTCGCACGCCTGCCCGATCACGATGGGACCGGAACCGATCAGCAGGATCTTCTCGATGTCCGTCCGCCTGGGCATTCAGGCGCTCCGTTCTAGGGAGATGTGGGGGGAGGCAGCCCCCGAAGCCGCGAGCGAAGCGAGGTAGAATTCACGAGATAGATCCCGCCGCCGACCAGGAGCGCGCCGGCCGCCTGGGCGAGGGACAGGGGCTCGCCCAGGAAGGCCCAGCCGATCAGGACGCCGAAGACCGGGGAGAGGAAGACGAAGGCGTTGACCTTGATGGCGGCGTAGCGGCGGATGAGCCACGTGAAGGCCACGAAGGAGAACGCCGCGGCGACCCCGCCGAGGTAGAGGACCGAGGCGATGGCGGTCGGCGTCAGGCGCCAGGGCTGGCCCGGCTCCAGGAGCAGGGTGCACGCCCACATGACCGGCAGCGCGCCGCCCGCGCTCCAGAGGATGATCGAGGCCGGGTGGACCTCCCGGGGCATCGTCTTGTTGAGGATGTTGTTGGCCGACCAGCCGAGCGACGCCAGCAGGACCAGCGTGTCGCCCAGCAGCACTGACCGGTCGCCTGCGCCGAGCTTCTCGGCGAAGAGCAGCACCACTCCCGCGAACGCCAGCGCCGTGCCCCCGAGCTTCCTCAGGGTGAAACTCTCCTCCCGGACGAAGAAGGGGAGCGCGGCCAGGGTAAAGAAGGGCTGGGTGTTGAAGAAGATCGAGCCCCGTCCCGCCGTGGTGAGCGTGAGCCCCAGGTAGAGCAGCGCCTGGGACCAGACGAAGGCCCCCGTTCCGGCCAGGAGGAACCGGTTCCCGCGCCCGCCGTACCAGAGCGGGATCCCCGCCCAGCGTGAGTAGATCAGCAGGATGGCCGAGGCGACCACCATCCGGAGAGAGAGCGAGCCGAAGACCGGCAGGTCGCGAAACCCCACCTTCACGAAGGTGTAGGAGCCCCCCCAGATGGCCGTGAGCAGCACGACGAGGGAGATGGCCCGCGAGTCCAGTCGGTCGGACAAGCACGCTATCCTTCCACGAGCCCATAAACGACGGAGGTTTCAGGCGCCGCCTCCTCGCGCTTGTACAGGATGTCGTCGAGCCGCCCGGCGCCGACCCAGACGACCTCGCCGTTGCCCCAGAGCTTTTCGCCGAGGACGCTCATCCGCTTCTCGACGCGCTCGCGAATGGCCTGGGCTTCCAGGGACACGTCGCTGTCCATCGTGAAGGAGGTCCACTCGGGCTTCTGCCCCATTTCCTCGGTCTTTCGGTAGGAGATCAGATACTTCGGCATAGGAGGATCAACCTCCCTTCGTGCGCCGCATGAGGTCCACGAAACGGTTGAAGAGATAGTTGGCGTCGTGGGGCCCGGGAGAGGCCTCGGGGTGGTACTGGACCGAGAACACCGGCAGCTCCCGGTGGCGCAGCCCCTCGCAGGTCCCGTCGTTCAGGTTCACGTGGGAGAGGTCCAGGCCGTGGGCCTTCACCGACATGGGGTCCACGGCGAAGCCGTGGTTCTGGGCCGTGATCTCCACCTTTCCGGTGGCCAGGTCCTTGACCGGATGGTTGGCGCCGTGGTGGCCGAACTTGAGCTTGTAGGTGCTGCCGCCCGCGGCGAGGCCGAGGATCTGGTGCCCCAGGCAGATCCCGAAAATCGGCACCTTGCCGAGGAGCGCCCGCACGGCCTCGACCAGGTAGGGCACCCCTTCGGGATCGCCCGGCCCGTTGGAGAGGAAGACCCCGTCGGGCTTCTGCTCCAGCACCGCGGCGGCGGCGGTCGAGGCGGGGACCACGGTCAGGGCGCAGCCCAGTGAAACCAGTTGGCGAAGGATATTCCGCTTGATCCCCGAATCGAAGGCTACGACCTTGAAGCGCGCCGCGGCCGGCTCCCGATACCCCCGGACCCGGTCCCAGGTCGCCTCATCCCACCCGTGAGGGGCGGAGATGGTCACCTCCCGGACCAGGTCCCTCCCGACGAGGCCGGGAGCGGCCTTGGCCTTGGCCGCGAGCCGCGCCGGATCCAGCTCCTCCGTCGAGATCACGCCCTCCTGGGCGCCGTGGTCCCTCAGGTGGCGCGTCAGCGCCCGCGTGTCGATCCCCTGGATCCCGACGATCCGCTGCTCCCGCATGTACTCGTCGAGCGTCCGCCGTCCCCGCCAGGAGGAGGGCGTGGGCGAGGCCTCCTTGACCACGAAGCCCTCCACCCAGGGGCGGCGGGACTCCACGTCCTCGTCGTTGATCCCGTAGTTGCCGATGAGCGGGTAGGTCATCACGACGATCTGGCCCTTGTAGGAGGGATCGGTCATGATCTCCTGGTAGCCGGTCATCGCGGTATTGAAGACGATCTCGCCGGTGGCTTCGCCCTCGGCGCCCAGGGACTCGCCTCGGAAGACCCGGCCGTCGGCCAGCGCCAGCAGCGCCGCCCTTATCACGAGTGAATTCCCCCTTTGATCACCCGTTCCCACATGGCGACCCGGCCCCCGATCAGCGTCATCCACGGCATCCCCGTCACGCGCCAGCCCCCGAAGGGAGTGTTCCGGCTCTTCGAGTGAAAGCCGGCGGGATCGATCGTCAGCTCGCGCGCGGGATCGAGGATCGTGACATCGGCGTCAACGCCGGGGGCGAGGCTCCCGCCCGGCAGGTTGAGCGCGCGCGCGGGACCCGCCGTCAGGCGCTCCACGAGGATCTTGAGCGAGAGCAGTCCCGGGCGAACCAGCCGGTCCAGGAGAACCGAAGCCGCGGTCTCGAGGCCCACGATGCCGGCCGCCGCTCCGTCGAAGTCCCCCTCCTTTTCCGAGAGGGCGTGCGGCGCGTGGTCGGTGGCGATGCAGTCGATCGTCCCGTCGGCCAGGGCCTCGAGGAGCGCCTCCTGGTCCCGCTTGGTCCTGAGCGGCGGGTTCATCTTGGTGTTCGGGTCGTAGCCGCGCACGGCCTCCTCGGTTAGGAGCAGGTGGTGCGGCGTCACCTCCGCGGTCACCCGGATCCCGCGCGCTTTCGCCTCCTTGACGAGCCGCACGGCGCCGGCGGTGGAGAGGTGGGCGATGTGCACGTGGGCCCCCGTCAGCTCGGCCAGGCAGCAGTCGCGGGCCACCATGACCTCTTCGGCTGTAGCGGGCCGGCCGCCGAGGCCCAGCTCCGTGGAGACCACGCCCTCGTTCATCACGCCGCCCTGGACCAGGTGGGCGTCCTCCGCGTGGGAGATGATGGGCAGGCCGAAGGGGAGCGTATATTCCATCGCCCGGCGGAGGAGCGCCGAGTTCATGATCGGGTGGCCATCGTCGGAATAGGCCACGCACCCGGCCTCCGCCAGTTCGGCCAGCTCGGCCAGCTCCTTGCCCTCCAGGCCGCGCGTGACCGCCCCGATCGGGTACACCCGCACGAACCCCTCGCTCCGGGCCTTGGCGAGGATGTAGTCGGTGACCGAGCGGTTGTCGTTGACGGGGTTCGTGTTGGCCATGCAGGCGACCGCCGTGAAGCCTCCCGCGGCGGCGGCCTTCGTCCCCGTCGCCACCGTCTCCTTGTACTCGTAGCCGGGCTCGCGCAGGTGGACGTGGATGTCAATGAAGCCGGGGCAGACGACCTTGCCCGCTGCGGCGATTACTGGCGTGCCGTCCGGCGCCTCGAGCCCCTTTCCGAGGCAGGCGATCTTGCCGTCCTGGATGAGCAGATCCTCTACGGCGTCAACGCCGTTGGCGGGATCGAGGACCCGGCCGCCCTTGATCAGGAGGCTCATGCCTGGGCCCTGGCGCCGGCGAGCAGGTAGAGCACGGCCATCCTGACCGCCACGCCGTTCGCCACCTGATCCAGGATGACGGAATAGGGCCCGTCGGCCACCTCGGGCGCCAGCTCGATGCCCCGGTTCACCGGCCCGGGGTGCATGATCAGCACGTCCTGGCGGGCCGCGGAGAGGCTCGCGCGGGTGAGCCCCCAGTAGCGCGCGTACTCGCGGAGCGAGGGGATCAGCCCGCCGGTCATGCGCTCCGCCTGGAGCCGGAGCATCATGACGACGTCCACGTCGGCGATGGCTTCCTCGAGCCGGTGGCACACCTTGACCCCCAGCTCCTGGACGAAGGGCGGGATCAGCGTGGGCGGCCCGGCGACCGTGACCGTCATGCCGAGCTTCTTCATCCCGTGGATGTTGGAGCGCGCGACCCGGCTGTGGGCGATGTCCCCCACGATGGCCACCGAGAGCCCTTCGAGGTGGCCCTTCTTATCCCGGATCGTCAGCAGGTCCAGCAGGGCCTGGGTGGGATGCTCGTGGGCGCCGTCGCCGGCGTTGACCACGGCGCACTCGAGGGCCCGCGCCAGGAGCTGGGCCGCGCCCGAGGCCCCGTGGCGGACCACCACGACGTCCGGGCTCATGGCCTCGATGTTCTTCGCCGTGTCGAGGAGCGTCTCGCCCTTCGCGGCGCTCGACCCCGCGGCGCTCCAGTTCACCACGTCGGCCGAGAGCCACTTGCCCGCGATCTCGAAGGACGTCCGCGTCCGGGTGGAGGCCTCGTAAAACAGGTTCACGACCGTCCGCCCCCGGAGGGTGGGGACCTTCTTGATCTCGCGGCCCGCGATCTCCTTCATGGAGGCCGCGGTGTCGAGGATCAGGCCGATCTCCGCCGGCTCCAGCTCCTGCATGGTCAGCAGATCTTTGCGCATCCAGCCCATGGCCCTATTCCTCCGGTTCTTCGATGACCACCCGGTCCTCCCCGTCGTGCTCCCTGAGCCGGACGGCCACGACCTCCCGGCGCGAAGTGGGGAGGTTCTTGCCGACGTAGTCGGGGCGAATGGGGAGCTCCCGGTGCCCCCGGTCCACCAGGATCGCGAGCTGGATGGCCCGGGGCCGGCCGAGGTCCATGATGGCGTCCAGCGCCGCGCGGATCGTGCGGCCGGTGAAGAGCACGTCGTCCACGAGGATCACGATCTTGCCGGTCACGTCGAAGGGGATCTCGGTCCCCCGGACCACCGGCTGGGCCGCCTTGAGCCCCAGGTCGTCGCGGTAGAGGGTGATGTCCAGCGCTCCCACCGGCGGCTTGACCCCTTCGATGCCCGTGACCCGCTCGGCCAGGCGCTGGGCCAGGGTGACGCCGCGCGTGCGCAGCCCGACGAAGGCCAGGTCGGTGGTCCCACCGTTCTTCTCGACGATCTCGTGGGCGATGCGGATCAGCGCCCGCTCCAGGGCCGTTTCGTCGAGCACCTGGGCCTTTTCCCGGGGCTTCATGGGCAAAAAAAAGACCCCCTCTCGGGGGTGGGGCGGGACGCGCGGGATGCCTTCGGGCTGTCCATGTGCTCTCCTTGTGGACCTCGCCGGGTCCACTTAAAGGAGTTATCGACGTAACAATACACTAGGCGGGCTGCTTCGTCAAGCTCCCCTCACCCTGCCTCTCCCCAGTGGGGAGAGGAGAAGAGGATCCCCCACCCTTCCTCTCCCCTCTGGGGAGAGGATTCAGGTGAGGGGCATTTCACTTGGGAGGGGTGATGCCGTAGGCCTTCAGCTTGCGGTAGAGGTGGCTGCGCTCGATCCCGAGCCGCTCGGAGGTGCGCGTCATGTTCCAGTCCTGGGCGCGGAGCTCGGCCAGGATGTACGCTTTCTCGAAGGCTTCGCGCGCCTCCTTGAGCGTGCGCTCCTTGATCTGGTTCTCCGCAAGCCGGGCCTCCTTGGGGCGGACCGGCGGTGGCAGGTCCTCGGGCCCGATCACCCCCCGGGGCGTCATGATGACCAGGCGCTCGACCAGGTTCCGCAACTCCCGGACGTTCCCCGGCCAGTCGTAGGCAAGGAAGTAGGCGAGCGCTTCCACGGAGACGGTCTTGGGGCGCTTGCCGTTCTCCAGCGAGAAGACGCGGATGAAGTGCTCGACCAGCAGCGGGATGTCCTCCTTCCGCTGGCGGAGCGGGGGCACCTCGACGGGGATGACGTTGAGCCGATAGAAGAGATCGTCGCGAAAGCGGCCGGCGGCGATCAGATCCGGGAGGTTCTGGTTGGACGCGGTGATGACGCGGACATCGGTCTTGATCTGCTCCGTGCCGCCGACGCGCTCGAAGGCCTGCTCTTCCAGCACCCGGAGGACCTTGGCCTGGGTCTTGAGGCTCATGTCGCCGACCTCGTCGAGGAAGAGCGTGCCGCCGTTGCCCAGCTCGAACTTGCCCTTGCGGCGGCTGACGGCCCCGGTGTAGGCGCCCTTCTCGTGGCCGAAGAGCTCGGACTCGATCAGCTCCTCCGGGATCGCCGCGCAGTTCACCTCGACGAAGGGCCCGTCGCGCCGCGCCGAGAGCGCGTGGATGGCCCGGGCCACGAGCTCCTTGCCGGACCCGTTCTCGCCGTGGATCAGCACGCGGCCGTTGGTGGGCGCGGCGATGGCGATCTGGCGGCGCAGCTCCTGGATGGCCGGGCTCTGCCCGACGATCTCCTGCCCGCGCTCGAAGCGCTCGCGGAGCGCCCGGTTCTCGCCCTCGAGCCGCGAGTGCTCGATAGCGCGCGCGACGGTCAGGAGCGTCTTCTCCAGCGACAGGGGCTTCTCGACGAAGTCGTAAGCGCCCAGCTTGGTGGTCTTCACGGCGGTCTCGATCGTCCCGTGGCCCGAGATCATTACCACGGTCTGGTCGGGACGGATGCGCATGATCTCGGCCAGCACCTCCAGGCCGTCCATTCCCGGCATCCAGATATCGAGCAGGACGAGGTCGGGCACCTCTTCGACGAGTCGGCTCAGAGCCTGCGCGCCGCTGCCGACGGCGGCGACCCGGTAGCCTTCGTCTTCCAGCACCCCCTGGAGCGAGGTCTGGATCGCCTTCTCGTCGTCGACGATCAGGATGCTCTCGCCTGCCACCTACGCCTCCCCCTGGCTCGCCGGCCGGTCCACCGGCAGCTCGATCACAAACCGGCTGCCCTTGGGCGCGTTGTCCTCCACCCAGATGCTGCCGCCGTGGTCGGTGACGATCTGGTGGACGATGGCGAGCCCGAGCCCCATGCCGGCGGCTTTAGTGGAGAAGTACGGGAGGAACAGCTTGTCCTTGTCCTCCGGCGGGATTCCCACGCCGTCGTCGCTCACGACGATCCGGACGCGCTTCGTTTCCGGGAGGAAACGAGTTTCCACTGTGACTTCGCCCGCTCCGCTCACCGCCTCGACGGCGTTGTCCACCAGGTTGAGGACCGCGCGCTTGATCTGGTCCGGGTCCACCTCGAGGGTCGGCAGGTCGGGCGCCAGCGCGGTCTTGAGCGCCAGCGCGGGATGGGATTCCCGGTAGAGGGCTACCACGCCCTCGAGCAGGCGCGGGAGCTCGGTCGGCTTCGGCTGGAGCGCGGGCATCCGGGCAAAGCGGGAGAACTCGTCCACCAGGTGCTTGAGGCCCTCGACCTCCTGGATGATGGTGCCGGTGCATTCCTCCAGCAGTCGGCGGTCGTCGGGGCCCCGGTCCCCCAGGCGGCGGCGCAGCCGCTGGGCCGAGAGCTGGATGGGGGTCAGCGGGTTCTTGATCTCGTGGGCGATCCGCTGGGCGACCTCGCGCCAGGCCGCCACGCGCTGGGCCTTCAGGAGCTCGGTGAGGTCGTCGAAGACCAGCACCATCCCCGCGTAGTCGCCCTCGGGGCCGCGGAGCGCCGTGGCCGAGCCGAGGAGGGTCACGGCGTGGCCGTCGCGGCGCAGGCGCATCTCGCGCTCGAGCGTGCCCCGGCGCACGCGGTCCATCCGCTGGATGAGCGCCCCGACCTCGGCGAACTGCGGCCCGGCGAAGAGCTGGCGGAAGGGCTGGCCCACCGCCGTCTCCGCCGGGATCCCCAGCATGCGGGCGGCCGCGCCGTTCATGGTGGTGAGGCGCCCCGCGGGGTCCAGAGAGACGACGCCCGTCGCCACGGCCTGGATCACGGTCTCCGTGTAGCGCCGCCGCTCCTCCAGCTCGTTGTGCTTGGCCTGGAGGTCGCTGGTCATCCGGTTGAAGGAGTCCACSAGGATGCCGATCTCATCCTGGGCCTGGACCTGGACCTTGTAGTTCAGGTTCCCGGCGGCCACCTCGCGGGTGCCCTCGGCCAGCAGCTGGATCGGCCCCGTGATGCCCCGGGCCATGTAGAGCCCGAACCAGGTGAACGAGAACACGATGATCAGGGTCATCAGGAGGAAGAGCAGGATGTAGATCCCCTTGATGGGGTTCTTCAGCAGCTTGAGCTGCTTGTACTCCTGGAATGCCTGCGAGATGCCCCGCACCCGCGCCTCGAGCCGCTGGGCGACGTGGGTGGCCACGATGAGCGTCCCGACGACCTCACGCTCGGTCCCGCCCCCGGACCAGATCGGGACGACGGCCTGGATCAGATCGCCGTTGTCCAGCTCCCGGACCGTCGTGATCTCCTGGCCCTCGAGCCCGCGCTTGACCTGCTCCATGTTCACGTCGCGCGTGGGCACAGAGGCCAGGACCGGATCCTTGACGTGCACCAGCTCCTGCCCTCGGGGGGTGAAGATCGAGATGGCGGCCACCCCCAGGCTCTCCTGCTGCTCCACCAGGTACGCCGCCAGCGCCTCCCGCCGGTCGTCGGCGAGCAGGCGGTCGCGGGCGATCACCCGCGCGAGCTGGCGGCCGTGACGGAGGACGGTGGTCTCGAGCGTCTGGTAGTAGGTCTGCGCCACCTCCAGCGCCTGGTCCAGCGGCTTTTCCACCTGGGGCTTGAACCAGCCCTCGATGGACGTGTTGAGCAGGTTGGAGGCGATGATCGAGATGAGCAGGGCCGGGATCAGCGAGAGGGAGAGGAAGACCGCGACCAGCTTGGTCTTGAACTTCGAGCCCAGGACCTGCTGGCGCCGCTCGAAGAAGAGCTTGACGAGGTTGCGGATGAGGAGGACCAGCAGCAGCAGGAAGACGATCAGCGTCAGGTTGAAGAGGGCGAAGACGAGGAGGTTCGAGGCGAGGGGGATCTGGGGGGAGCGGATGCCCACTTCGTAGACGGTGGCCACCGTGGCCACGAGCAGGACCAGTATCCCGCCGATGATCAGGAGGTTCCGCTTGCGCCGCTGGAGGTCTCCGGTCAGTGGCACGCTCGAACCTTTGGTACCCTCATTGAGTTCGCGTCACGGTGAGCAGCGTGGAGCGGATCCAGGGGGTCTCCTCCGCTTCCCCCGTCATGCGCGTCAGGATCGTGTTCACGCCGCCGAGCGAGACGTCGGCCCGCACCTGGACGTAGTAGAGCTCCCCGGCGTCCAGGGCCGCGGACCGCCCGAGCTTGAGCCCCCGGATCTCCGAGGCGACCCGCTGGGCCTCCCGGAGGTCCTTGGTCACGTACGGCTCCCGCGGCTCCCCGGCGGTGGACGCCACCTTGTATTCCTTGCTCACCACGTTGTAGGTCAGCTGCCGCTCCACCATGCGGCTCTGCAGGCGCTGGTTGATCCAGAAGCGGCTGTACTGCCAGAGCTCCACGTAGAACCGGATGTGGGTCGTGACCCCACTGTGGAGGTGCTCGTAGAAGGCGGGAGGGATCGCCCCGAGGAGCACCGCCTGCACGGTCAGCTCCTGGTCGTTGAGAAAGACCTCAGGGCGGTCGCTGAACCGGAGCTCTGCCCGGGCGGGGACGGCGGCCAGGAGCAACCCAAGGGCCAGTGTCCAGGCGAGCCGCCGGCGGAGGCCCCGCCGGCCGCCAGGAAGGGCAGGAAACACCGCCGAAACCCGTCGCGCACGCATACGTTGGACAGGACATTATAGCGCCGTCGGGAGAAGGTGAGGAAGAAGGTTCTGCTAGAGGGCGGCGATGCCCGGCAGCGGCTCCCGCCGGACGCCTTCCAGGCGGTCCACGGGATGGGAGAGCGCCCGGACGGTGGCGCGGTTGGAACGAGCTTCCGGAATGAACGCCTCGGCGATGGCGTTGACGAGCTGATGGTTCAGCGCGTGCCCGGCGTTGCGGGCCACCACGTGCCCCACGACGGGGCGGCCCAGGAGGGCCAGGTCGCCGATCAGGTCGAGGATCTTGTGGCGGACGAACTCGTCGCGGTAGCGGAGACGCGTGTTCAGCACGGCGCGCCGGCCCACGACCACCGTGTTCTCGAGGGAACCGCCCCGGGCGAGACCGTTGTTGCGCAGCGCCCCCACGTCCTTGAGGAAGCCGTACGTGCGGGCGGGGGCCACCTGCTCCACGAACACCTGCTCGGTGCAGGTGAAGGAAGCCGCCTGAGTCCCCACGGCCGGGTGATCCACGTCCAGCGTGTAGCTCACGCGGAAGTCCTCCGAGGGCAGGATCTGGAGCCAGCGCCCGTCGTCGCCCACGCGGATCGGCCAGGTGATCACCAGGGGGCGCCGCGGCGCCACGAGCGTCGCCTTGCCCGCCGCATAGAGCAGCGAGACGAACGGCTCGGCGCTGCCGTCCATGGCCGGGATTTCCTCGCCCTCGACCTCCACTAGAAGGTTGTCGATCCCGAGCGCCGCGGCCGCCGCCATCAGGTGCTCGACGGTTCGAACGCGGGTCCCGTTCACGCCGAGCGTCGTGGCAAAGCGGGAGTCCACGACGGCGTCCCGGCGAGCGGGAATGAGGGTGCGATGCGGATCGGTGGCGCGGAAGACGATTCCGCTGTCAGCCGGAGCGGGCGAGAGAGTGATCTTCGAGGGCTGGCCCGAATGGAGTCCGATGCCCTCTGCTGTTACCCGTTTCCGAATCGTTAGCTGAAGGTCCATTGGATCGTGTGAACGGGCGAGCCTCACCCGGAAAGCCAATCTCTCTACAGCAACCACGGTGCCAGGGACGCCGTTGGCTCGTATGTACCTGATTTACAAAAGATCGTTTGATGACCTCGGGGAAGCCCATGGCCAATTCTGTTACCTGAAAGACACACCGGCGAACTGGGGTTGTTGCATCCTTACAACGCTCAGATATCCAGGATCACTCGGACTTCCCACCCACGATCCGCCCGGCCGATGCGGAGTTCGTGAAGGGTGGCAGCCTTGACCACTGTTCCGACGCGGTGCCGCGCGGGATCCAGATCTTCCCCCCAGAGCAGCGAATGAAGGCGCTGCGCCTCGAATACGGGGAACTCGATGCGACTCACGACGAAGCCCTCGATGTCGTGGACGTAGAGGCATTCGTTCAGCCAGTTCACCAGCAGCGTCTCCGGGCTCTCGCCCTGGGCGCTCACCTCCTTGGACTCGCGCGCGTCCACGCTGGCGGGCTCGACCATCAGGGCGAAGACGCCGAGGCCGGCCTGGGCAAAGGCCTCGGGCAGCGTGGGTCCCCAGGCCTTGACCCCCACGTCAGCGGCGACGTCAAAGTAGTCGTAGCCGGCCGCCTCCTTCACGGACGGGGCGCCCCCACGTCGCCGAAGCGGCTCTGGAGGAGCGCGACGCCGACGGGTCCCGCCGTCTCGGTCCTGAGAATCCGGGGACCGAGCCCGGCGCTCGTGAACCCGCGCCCAACCAGCGCCTCGACCTCGCGGGCGGCCAGGCCGCCCTCGGGGCCCACGACCAGGAGCGCCGAAGCCACGGGCCCGCGCGCGGCGTCGAGAATCTCGGAAAGGCCCCGGCGCTCGCCTTCCCAGAGGCAGAGGCGGAGGTCCGCGGCCGGCGCCGCGTCGGCGAATTCCTGAAGGGGCCGGGGCGGGTCCACGGTGGGGATGACCCCGCGGCCGCACTGCTTGGCGGCTTCCTTGGCTACCCGCTGCCAGCGGCGAGCCCGGTCGCGCCAGCGGCCGGGCTCGAGCCTGACGATCGTGCGTTCGGTCACCAGCGGGACCACGCGGGCCACACCCAGCTCGGTCACGGTCCGGACAATCCACTCCATCTTGTCGCCCTTGGGAATCCCCTGAGCGAGGGTGACGGCGAGAGGTGACTCGGTCGCGGACGAGGAGCGGGTCAGGATGGTGCCGGCGGCCGCACGGCCTTCGATGGACTCCAGGCGCACGGTGAACTCGGTCCCTCGTCCGTCCACGACCTGGACTGAGTCCCCTGGACGGAGGCGCAAGACACGCGAGAGATGCCGCGTTTCCTGCTCGTCAAAGACGACCCGGTCGGCCGTGATCGCTTCCGGTCTGACGTGGAAGCGCGCCACGCGCTTATCCCGTGAAGCGGAGGGAGGCCCAGCCGTCCACGTCGGTGCGCTCGGCGAGGGTGAGGCCGCGCTCCGCGAGGGCCTGGCCGACCGAATCGGCCTCGTCGCTCACGATGCCTCCGAGGATCAGGTGGCCGCCGGGGCTCAGGAGCCGCCGGTACTCCGGCGTGTGGGTGATGTGGCTCCCCGCGAGAAGGTTGGCGAGGATCAGGGGAAACGCGGGCCCCTCCACGCCGCCCGTATCGACCAGCGCGCACCCGATGCGCTCGCGGACCCCGTTCCGGAGGGCGTTGGCCTCAGCGGCGGCCACGGCATCCGGGTCGGTATCGAGCGCCGTGACCTCGAGGACGCCGAGGGCCGCGGCCGCGATGGCGAGAATCCCCGAGCCGGTGCCGATGTCGAGCGCTCGCGCCGGGGTGATGCGTTCGAGGAGGGCGTCAAGCAGAAGGAGGCACCCCTGGGTGCTCCCGTGGGTGCCGGTGCCGAAGGCGCGCCCCGGCTCGATGACGATGGTCGTCAGGCCGTGGTCGGCGGCGGGGCGTTCCCAGGGAGGGACGATCAGCAGGCGCCGGCCCACGCGCTGGGGCGCGAAGGCCTGCCGCCACGCCTCGGCCCAGGGCTCATCGAGAAGCGGCGCCACGCGCGGCTCTGCCCCGTTGACGGCGAGACCGAGCGCGGTGAGCGACGCGAGGTAGTCGCCGACCGCCCGGCAGAGGGCGGTGGAGGAGGTCGCCTCGGGGAAGAATGCGCGGAGCCGCGGCAAGGCGCCGGGCGTCTCCTCCTCCACGACGCCGAGGGCGCCCTGCTCCCAGAGAAAGTTGGTCAGGCCCTCGGAGACGTCGGCGGACGTCGGGACGGTCAGTTCCCAGAACGGCACTTACGACCCGAAGAGCTTCTTCATCCGCTCGAGGAAGGAGGAGCTGAGCGGCCCCGCCTCCCCCTCGGAGACCGCCTGGTATTCCTCGAGGAGCTTTCGCTGTTTCGCCGTGAGGCGCGTGGGGATCTCGAGGACGACCTGGTAGCAGGCGTCGCCGTGGTGGCGCCCCCGGAGGCTCGGCATTCCCTTGCCCTTGAGGCGGAGGATCTGCCCGGGCTGCGTCCCCGCGGGGACCGCGAGCCTGGCGTGGCCGCCGAGGACGGGCACCTCCACCTCGGTGCCGAGCGCCGCCTGGGGGAAGGAGAGCGGGAGCTCGCAGAGGAGGTCGTCGCCGTGGCGCGTGAAGAACGGGTGGGGACGGAGGCGGATCACCACGTAGAGATCGCCGGCGGGGCCGCCGTGGATGCCGGCCTCGCCTTCGCCGGGCAGACGCAGCTGGTCGCCATCCTTCACGCCGGCCGGGATCTTGATCTCGAGGAGATGCTCGCGCCGCTGGCGCCCCTCGCCCCGGCATTTTTTGCACGGGTGCTTCACCATCTCGCCCTCGCCGCCGCACTGGGGGCAGGTGCGGGCCATAGTGAGAAAGCCCTGGGTGAAGCGGACCTGCCCCTGGCCGCGGCAGGTCGAGCACGTCTCGCGCTTGGTGCCCGGCTCGAGACCGGAGCCGTGGCAGGTCTCGCAGTGCTCGAAGCGGGGGATCTGCACCTTGGTGCCGAGCCCTGCGGCGGCCTCCTCCAGGCCGATCTGGAGGTCGTACTGGAGGTCCTCACCGCGCCGGGCCCGGGTGCGGCGGCCGCCGCGGCCCCCGGCCCCGAAAAAGCCCTCGAAGAGGTCGTCGAAGATGGTGCCGAAGCCGAGGTCCGAGGCGTCGAACCCGCCGGGCCCCGCGACGGTGCCGAACCGGTCGTACTGGGCGCGCTTGTCGGGGTCGGATAGGACGGCGTAGGCCTCGCTGATCTCCTTGAAGCGTTCCTCGGCCTTCTTGTCTCCGGGATTCTTGTCGGGATGATACTGGAGGGCGAGCTGGCGGTAGGCCTTCTTCATCTCCCCTTCGTCGGCGTCGTGCGAGACCCCTAGGGTCTCGTAGTAATCGCGCTTCGCCACTACGCGGTCTCGCTATCCGGCGGGACGGCGACCACGACCATGGCCGGGCGGAGCACCCGTCCGTTCAGGACGTATCCGCGCTGGATCTCCTCCACGACGGTCATGTCCGGGGCGTCCGGCTTGATCACCCGCTGAACCGCCTCGTGGCGCTCGGGGTCGAAGGGCTGCCCGACGGCGCTGTACGGCGTCACGCCGAACTTCTCCAGCACCTTCAGCAGCTCGCGCTGGATCAGCTCGACCCCCGCCAGGAGGCTCTGGGCCTCCGACCCCGCGCGGGCGGCCCCCAGGGCGCGGTCGAAGTTGTCGAGGACCGGCAGGAGGTCGCGGAGGAGCGACTCGTTGGCGAAGCGGATGTAGTCCTCCCGCTCCCGCTGGGCGCGCTTCCGCTGGTTGTCCAGGTCGGCCACGGCCCGCAGGTAGCGGTCGGTCTTCTCGTCGAGGAGCTGCTTCGCCTCGTCGAGGGCCCGGCGGAGCCGGGTCAGCTCGTCCTCGATCGGGGCGGGCTCCACCCCCTCGGAAGGCTCAACGGGGGCGGTCTCGTCGGTCATGGCAAGACTGTATTATAGCAGGGGGCCGCGCGGGCCCGGCGAGAGAGCCGGGCGTCAGGACGGCAGGTACAGCTCGTGCCGGACCCGGGACAGGGACTCGCTGACGAGCCGGGCGGTCTCGTCCACGAGCGGGATCATCTTGGAGTAAGGCATCCGCTTGGGCCCCACGACGCCCAGGATTCCCAGCACCCGGTCGTGGTAGGTGTAGCGCGCGGTGACGAGGCTGCACTCCTGCATCTCCTCGACCGGGTTTTCCCTGCCGATCATCACCTGGACGCCCCGCTCGTCGGCCAGGGCCGAGAGGAGGTCGATGAGCCGGGCCTTTTCCTCGAAGGCCCGGAGCAGCGTCCGCATCGTCGCGAGATCCCCGAACTCGCGGTGCTCCAGGATGTTGGGCGCCCCGCCGATGTAGAGCTGCCGGTCTCGGAGCAGCGAGAAGACCTGGTCCACGAGGGCGCCCCCGCGCGCCCGGAGCGGGTCGAGGGGATCCGCAGGCGCGGAGAGCTGATCGAGGATCTCCTGGAAGGTCTTGCCGACGAAGCGCCGGGTCAGCTGGCGGCTCCACTCGCGGAGGTCCTCCTCCGTGGCCGGCGAGTCCACGGTGAGGGTCCGGGTGGTGACCCAGCCTGCGTCGGTGACCACCACGGCCAGGACCCGGTCGTCCGAGAGCGGGATGAGGGTGATGCGGGCCAGCGCGGTTTGCTTGAGCGGCGGGGCCAGGAGCACTCCCGTCATGTGCGAGAGCGTCGAGAGATGGAGTGAGGTCTGCTCCATGAACTGCTCGATCCCGCCCTGGGGACGCGCATAACTCTGGCGAAGCCGCGCGGCGTCGCTCTCCGGAAGCCGGAGGTCGCCGAGCCCCCAGTCCACGTAGAAGCGGAAGGCCAGGTCGGTCGGCACGCGTCCGGCGGACGTGTGGGGCTGAGAGAGATAGCCCAGCTCCTCCAGATCCGCCATGGCGTTCCGGATCGTGGCCGGGGAGAGGCCCAGGCCCTGCCGCCGGGCCACGGCCCGCGAACCCACGGGTTCTCCGGTCTCCACGTACTCGCGGATGACGGCGGTGAGCACCTGCCGGTGCCGTTCGTCGAGGATTGCCATCGCTCGTTACTCTACGGCGCCTCGGGCCCCCGGTCAAGAACAGGCCCTACAGTCTCCTCACGTGGGGAGGGCCTGCGGGTGGCGCAGGGTGCGGTCCCCGCGGGGCCGCGCGCAGTGGGTCCCCCTCGGCCCGTCCGCCGTGCGCAGCGCGGCGTTCGGGCGAGTGGGTGACGGAGCCGGACCCGCGGGGGCTGCGCCCTGCGACAGGACCCGCCCGCCGCAGGCGACGATCGTTCGTGAATAATGGGGGCTAGAGGAGGTGGACGAAGAGGGAGTCGGAGAGGAGGAAGCCCGCCTCGGTCAGCCGGCAGCGATCGCCGGCGACCTCGAGCAATCCCAGGGACGCCCAGGTCTCGACGAGGGAGCGTGCGTCCTCGAGCCAGGCCAGGGGAACGCCGTCGCTCAGCCGGAGCCCGAGAATGACCTTCTCGGCCTTTCGCTGAGCCGGCGTGAGGACTTCGTGCGTCCCGAGAGGAAGGCCGCCGGCCTCCAGCGCGGTGCAGTACCGCTCGACGGGCTTGACGTTGCCGTAGCGGACATCGCCCAGGAAGCCGCAGGCCCCCGGCCCGAGGGCGAGGTATTCCTCGGCCCGCCAGTACACCTGGTTGTGGCGCGACCTGAAGCCGCGCCGCGCGTAGTTGGAGATCTCGTAGTGCTCGTAGCCGGCCTCGCGCGCCATCCGGGCCAGAGCCCAGTACTGGGCCGTCACCGTCTCCTCGCCCGGAAGCCCCGCCACGCCCTCGCCCGCCCACCGGCTCCCCTCGTCCAGGGTGAGGGCGTAGGCCGACAGATGCTCCGGCCGCCACGCCAGCACCCCCCGCACCGTGGACTCCCAGCGCGCGACATCCTGCCCCGGCAGGCCGTACATCAGATCCAGGCTCACGTTGTCGACTCCGGCGGATCGCGCGGCATCGAAGGCCCGCCGCGCATCGTCCGACGAGTGAAGCCGGCCGAGGCGCACGAGGAGCTCGTCGTCGAGGCTCTGGACGCCGAGGCTCAGTCGGTTCACTCCCGCCAGGCGATAGCCCTCGGCCTTGGCGCGGGTCAGGCTCTCGGGATTGCACTCGACCGTCACCTCGGCGCCGGGATCCAGGGCGAACCGCTTCCTCAGGCGGTCGAGAATCGTTTCCAGCTCGATCGGCTCGAGCAGCGACGGTGTCCCGCCGCCGAAGAACACGGTCCCGATGGTGACGTCACCCGCCCACGCCGCTTCGCCGACCAGGTCGATCTCGTCGAGGAGGGCGGAGTGGAACCGGTCCATCGCCGCGGGGTGGTACGGACCCGTGTTGAAGGAGCAGTACGAACAGCGCTGACGGCAGAACGGAATGTGGAGGTAGACCCCGAGCGGGCCCCGCCGGCTCGGGCTCCAGGCGAGCGTCATGGCCGGGAACGCTCCAGCGGGCAGGCGATCTTCCCGCCGCCGTCGAAGTAACAGGCCAGCCGGCGCCAGCGGAGCCAGTGGGTGTCCCCGTCCCAGGACCAGTAGATGATGAAAGCCTTGCCCCGGACCTTGTCGCGCTTGAGGAAGCCCCAGTAGCGGCTGTCCTGGGAGTTGTCGCGGTTGTCGCCCATCATGAAGAAGGAATCGTGCGGGACGGCGGACGGGCCGTACTCCACGTTGGTGTGGGAGGTGCCGTCGTTGTATAGGGCGTAGGGCTCGTCCAGGGGTCTCCCGTTGACGTACACCGTGCGCCCCTTGATGAACACCTCGTCGCCCGGCAGGCCGATCACCCGCTTGATGAAGTCGCGCTTTTCGTCCCAGGGGTACTTGAACACGATGATGTCACCCCGCTGGGGCGCGCGGATGCCGGGCAGGTGGAGGCTGGTGAAGGGGACCTCGGCGCCGTAGATGAACTTATTCACCAGGATGTAGTCCCCCACCTGGAGCGTGGGGACCATGGAGCCCGAGGGGATCGTGAAGGCCTGGACCACGAAGGTCCGGATCACCAGCGCCAGCAGGATGGCGATGACGATCGCCTCGATGTACTCCCGCGTGAGAGACTTCCGCCGCTTCGTCTCGACGGGGACAGGGCGGGCGATCTCGTCGGTCACTGGGGCGTCCTTGGGCGCGAAGGGGTCCAGGGCCATCAGCTTCTCAAGACGGACAGGAAGGCCTCCTGCGGCACCTCGACCTTGCCGAGCTGCTTCATCCGCTTCTTGCCTTCCTTCTGTTTTTCGAGGAGCTTCCGCTTGCGCGTGATGTCGCCGCCGTAGCACTTGGCGGTGACGTTCTTGCGGATCGCCTTCACCGTTTCCCGGGCGATCACCCGGCTGCCGATGGCCGCCTGGATCGCCACCTCGAACATCTGGCGCGGGATCACCGCCCGCAGCTTCTCGGCGAGCGTCTTGCCCTTCTCGTAGGCCTTGTCGCGGTGCAGGATGACGGAGAGCGCGTCCACGGCGTCGCCGTTCAGGAGGATGTCGAGCTTGACCATGTCCGAGGGGCGGAACTCGAGGAAGTCGTAGTCGAAGGAGGCGTACCCCTTCGAGATGGACTTCAGCCGGTCGTAGAAGTCCACGATGATCTCCGAAAGGGGGAAGTCGAAGGTGATGTGGACCCGCTTGCCGAGGTACTCGAGGGCCCGGTGCTCGCCCCGCTTGTCCTGCGCCAGCCGGTAGATCGGGTTCATGAACTCCGTGGGGGCGAAGACGGAGGACCGCACGAACGGCTCCTCGATGTGGTCGATCTCGCCCGCAGTCGGAAGCTTGGAGGGGTTTTCGATCTCCACCGTCTCCCCCGCCGTGGTGATGACCCGATAGCGAACACTGGGAGACGTCACGATCAGAGCCAGCCCGAACTCGCGCTCCAGGCGCTCCTGGACGATCTCCATGTGCAGGAGCCCCAGGAAGCCACACCGAAAGCCGTAGCCCAGCGCCAGCGAGGTCTCGGGCTCGAAGGTCAGGGCCGAGTCGTTCAGCCGGAGCTTGTCGATCGCGTCCCGGAGGGACTGGTAGGCCGTGTCCTCCACCGGGTAGAGCCCGGCGAAGACCATGGGCTTGGCGTCGCGGTAGCCGGGGAACGCCTCGGCCGTCGGGCGATTGTTGTCCGTGATCGTTTCGCCGACCTTGGCATCCGCGACGCGCTTGATCCCCGCGGTGAGGTAGCCCACCTGGCCCGCCGACAGCTCCTCCACCGGCTTCATCTCGGGGGTGAAGACCCCGACCTGCTGGACCTCGTACACCCGGCCGTTGGACATGAGGAGGGCGGGCATGCCCGCGCGCACGCGGCCCTCGTAGATCCTGACGTACACCACCACGCCCTGGTACGGATCGTAGAAGGAATCGAAGACCAGCGCCTTCAGCGGCGCCGCGGGATCGCCCGGAGGCGACGGGATGCGGTGGACGATCGCTTCTAGCAGTTCGGGAACCCCGGTCCCCAACTTGGCAGAGATGAGGAGGGCCTCGTCGGGGTTGAGCCCCAGGATCTCGGCGATCTGGCGCCGGGTCCCCTCCACGTCGGCCTGGGGGAGATCGATCTTGTTGATGACGGGAATGATCGTGAGGTTGGCCTCGAGGGCCAGGTAGAAATTGGCCAGGGTCTGGGCCTCGACCCCCTGCGCCGCGTCCACGATGAGGAGCGCGCCCTCGCAGGCTGCCAGCGAACGGGAGACCTCATAAGAGAAGTCGACGTGCCCCGGGGTGTCGATCAGGTTGAGCGTGTATTCCTGGCTGTCCTCGGCGAGGTAGGGGATGCGGACGGTGTGCTGCTTGATCGTGATCCCGCGCTCGCGCTCCAGGTCCATGGAGTCCAGCACCTGGTCCACGGCCTTCTTGGGGTCCATGGCCCCGGTCAGGGCCAGCAGCCGATCCGCCAGGGTGGACTTGCCGTGGTCGATGTGGGCCACGATGGAGAAGTTTCGGATTCGGGAAAGTGCCACGAAGTTCAGGATATCACGGGACGACTTCGTTTTCCCCGACTACGGCGCCGGCGGAGACCCGCGCGCCTCGTCCGATCACGGCCCCGGAGCCCACCACGCATGCCCTGAGGACGGCGGCCTCGCCGACCGAGACGCCCTCCCAGAGGACGGCCTCTTCGACGCGGCCGCCCCGGCCGACGCGCACGTTGTCTCCGAGCACGCTGAGTGGGCCCACGCTGGCCTCGGGCTCCAGCCTGACTGCGGCGCCGAGAACCGAAGGCCCCCTGACGACGGCCCCGGGGGCGATGGACACGCCCGCCCCCACCCACACGTCACCGCTCCGGGTTCCGGGCGGGGTGAGGGGCGTGTCCACGAGGCCTTTGAGGAGGTCCATCTGCGCGAGGCGGTACTGCTCCGGGCTCCCGATGTCCCGCCAGTACGCCCGGGCCGCGAAGCCGTAGGCGGGGATCCGGCGTTCCAGGAGGCCGGGGAAGAAGTCGCGCTCCATGGAGACGGCGCGGCCCGCCGGGATCAGGTCGAGCAGCTCGCGCTCGAGGAGGTAGATGCCCGCGTTGATGGTGTTGGTGCTGATCTGCTCGCGCGACGGCTTCTCCAGGAAGCGCCGGATCCGGCCGTCGGGCTCCGTCTCCACCAGCCCGAAGGCCGTCGGGTCCTCCACGGGCGTGAGGTAGATGCTGGCCCGGGCCCCGCGGGCCTCGTGGGAGGCGAGCATCCCGGCGAGGTCCACGTCGGTCAGGACGTCGCCGTTCAGGACCACCAGCCGGCCCGCCGTCAGCGCGGCGGCGTTCTTGACCCCGCCGGCCGTCCCGAGCGGCTCCGCCTCCACGGCGTAGCGGAGCCTCACGCCGAGCTCCCGCCCGTCCCCGAGCCGCGCCTGGACGGCCTCGACGAGGAAGGAGCAGGCCAGGACGACGTCCACCACGCCGTGCCGGCGCAGGAGGGCGAGCTGGTAGTGGAGGAAGGGAATGTTGAGGAGGGGGACGATGGGCTTGGGGCGGGCGAGCGTCAGGGGGCGGAGCCGGGTGCCCTGGCCGCCCGCCAGGATTACCGCGGCTGGGGCGGCGTCCAGGGCTCGGCCTCGCTGATCAGCATGACGGGGATGCCGTCCCGGATCGGGTAGGCCTTCCGGCACGCGCGGCAGATGATCCGGGTCTCCTCGAAGAGCAGGTCTCCCTTGCACGCCGGGCAGGCCAGGATGGCTTTGAGCTCGTCGTCGATCATGATCGCTTCTCCCCTTTTCTGAAATAGCTCACAGTGCGGCGGAGACCCTCGTCGAGGGTCACGTGCGGCGTCCACCCCAGGACGCGCTTGGCCGCGCTTGCGTCCAGGACGCTGCGGCGCTGCTCCCCGGGCTTCGCGGGACCGTGGCTCGCCTCAGCCTTGATCCCCGCGTCCGCCTCCAGCCGCTTCAGCAGGGCGTTCACCGAGGTCTCGACGCCCGTGCCGATGTTGACGGGGTCGCTCACCTCGATGCGCTCCAGCGCGCGCAGGTTCGCGTCCGCCACGTCCTCGACATAGACGTAATCCCGTGTCTGCTCGCCGTCGCCGTTGATCGTGATGGGCTCTCGGCGGAGGATCCGGCGGGAGAAGATCGCAACCACACCGGCCTCTCCCAGGGGGTTCTGCCGGGGGCCGAAGACGTTGGCATACCGGAGCGCAATCCCGCCGACGCCGTAGAGCGCCCCCCAGCACGCCAGGTAGTGCTCGGCGACGAGCTTGGAAATGCCGTACGGCGAGGCCGGCCTTCTCGGTTGGTCTTCCGGGGTCGGCAGCACGGCCGTGTCGCCGTAGATGGCGCCGCCGGTGGAGGCGTACACGACCCGGGAGACCCGGTGCCGCCGGCAGCAGAGGAGGAGGTTGAGCGTGCCGCCGATGTTGATGGCGGCATCGAGACCGGGATCCTCCACCGACCGGCGAACCTCGGCCTGGGCGGCGAGGTGGATCACCGCGTCGGGACGCTCGGCCTCGAACACCTCGGCCAGCTGCGGGCTCCGGACGTCGGCGACGTGGAGCGTCGCGCGCGGGTCCACGAATTCCCGGTGGCCGGTGGAGAGGTCGTCCACCACGGCGACCTCATGACCCGCCTTGAGGAGGCGGTCAACGATGTGGGAGCCGATGAAGCCCGCGCCCCCCGTGACGAGGACCTTCATCGTGTCCCCAGTTTGGCCCGGAACCACTTGAGCGTCAGCGCGAGCCCTTCGTCCAGGTCCACGCGGGGCTCCCAGCCGAGGAGGGTACGCGCCCGCGTGATATCGGGCTGGCGCACCTTCGGGTCGTCCACGGGGAGCGGCTTCAAGACGATCGCGCTCTTTGACCCGGAGAGCGCGACGATCCGCTCCGCGAGCTCGCGGACCGTCATCTCCTTGGGGTTGCCCAGGTTCACGGGCTCCTTCACCGGGGCCTGCATGAGCCGCCAGATCCCATCCACCATGTCCGAGATGTAGCAGAAGCTGCGGGTCTGGGAGCCATCGCCGTAGACGGTGAGCGGTTCGCCCTTGAGCGCCTGGGTGATCAGGGTTGGAATCGCGCGTCCGTCGCCGATCCTCATCCGTTCCCCGTACGAATTGAAGATGCGGGCGATGCGCGTGTCCAGCCCGTGGAAGCGGTGGTAGGCCATCGTCATGGCCTCGGCGAAGCGCTTGGCCTCGTCGTACACCCCCCGCGGTCCCACCGGGTTCACGTTGCCCCAGTACTCCTCGCGCTGGGGGTGGACGAGGGGATCGCCGTACACCTCGGAGGTGGAGGCCAGGAGAAACTTCGCCCCCTTTTCCCGGGCCAGGCCGAGCGCTTTGTGGGTGCCGAGCGCGCCGACCTTCAGGGTCTGGATCGGGAGCTGCGCGTAATCCACGGGGGAGGCGGGGCTGGCGAAGTGGAGCACGTAGTCCAGCGGGCCGGCGACGTAGATGTAGTTGGTCACGTCGTGCTTGACGAAGGAGAAACGGGGATCGGTGAGGTGGGCGATGTTCTCGATGTTCCCCGTGAGGAGGTTGTCCATGCAGACGACCTCCGCGCCCTTGCCCAGGAGGAATTCGCAGAGGTGGGAGCCGATGAAGCCGGCGCCGCCCGTCACCAAAACGCGCATCGAACGTCTAAGCGGGGAGAATCGGCCTGCGGCCGACCGAGTAGTACTCGAACCCGAGCCGCCGCATGCGGTCGGGCTCGTAGAAGTTCCGGCCGTCGAAGATCACGGGGCGCCGCATGAGCGAGCGCAGGCGCTCGAGGTTCAGGAACTTGAACTCGTTCCACTCGGTGACGAGCGCGAGCGCGTCGGCCTTCTCGGCGGCCTCGTAGGGCGAGGCGCAGTACGTGACCCCCCGCGGGAGGAGCCGCCGGGCGTTCTCCGTCGCCACCGGGTCGTACGCCTTGATCGTCGCCCCAGCCTCGTGGAGAAGCGCCACCACCTCGACGCTCTTGGCCTCACGCATGTCGTCGGTGTTGGGCTTGAAGGCCAGGCCCAKGACGGCGATCACCTTGTCATCCAGCGGGCCCAGCGCCTTCCGCATCGTCTCGACGAAGTGCTGGGCGCGCTCCCGGTTGATCTCGGCCACGCTCTTGAGGAGCTTGAAGTCGTAGCCGAGCGTCGCAGCCGTCTGGACGAGGGATTCCACGTCCTTGGGCAGGCAGGCGCCCCCGAACCCGAGCCCCGCCTGGAGGAACGCCGGGCCGATCCGCGGGTCGAGCCCCAGTCCCTTGATCACCTGGGTCACGTCCGCCCCCGCCAGCTCGCAGACGTTGGCGATGGCGTTGACGAAGGAGATCTTGGCGGCGAGGAAGGCGTTGGAGGCGTACTTGATCATCTCCGCCGAGGGCACGTCCGTGATGATCATCGGGCGCCCGAGCTGGGCGTAGAGCTCCAGCAGCGTCATGGCGACCTGCTGGGTGGGCGCCCCGATCACGATCCGGTCCGGCCGGAGGGTGTCCTCGATGGCCGAGCCCTCGCGGAGGAACTCGGGGTTGGAGACCACGTCAAACGCCACGGGCCTCGGCTGGTTCTTGGCGATGATCTCCCGCACCAGGTCGCCGGTTCCCACCGGCACCGTGGACTTGTTGACGATGACCTTGTAGCTGTCCATGGCCCGGGCGATGGCCCGGGCGACGTCCTCCACCGCCGAGAGGTCCGTCTCGCCGTTGGTCTTGGCCGGCGTCCCGACCGCGATGAAGACGAGTTCGGATCGCTTGACGGCGTCGGCGAGGCTCGTGGTGAAGGTGAGCCGGCCGTCGGCGACGTTCCGCGCCACCATCTCCTCCAGCCCGGGCTCGTAGATCGGCATCCGACCCTGCTTCAAGCCTTCGATCTTCTCGCGGACGTTGTCCACGCAGATGACGTCGTTCCCGAGGTCGGCGAAGACCGCCCCGGTGACGAGCCCCACGTATCCGGTGCCGACGACGCAGATATTCACGGCTCAGAAACTATAACAGAAACGCGCAGAAGCGCCAACATCGGCGGGGGTCAGCCGCGGGCGGTGCTCTTGCTCTGCTCCCGTGCGGCGACCACGAAGGATTGGAGCCACCGGTCCCGCTCGGGAAACGCGGCGGGAATGCGGGCAGCCATCTGACGCAGGGTTTGAGTGTCCCGGCTCCGCCAGCACTGCCGCAAGCCGGTTCGAAGCGCTTCGAGGTCCTCCTCATTCAGCGGAACCGCGCCCTCACGGAGGCGCTCGAATCGATCGAGTCGTCGGACCTCCTCCGGAGTCGCCGCATGAGGGAGGGTGAGGCAGAACTTCCGCAAGGCCGAGATTGCTCTCAGGACCTCCCCCACGGGCCGCCTCAGCGTTGGCCCGCTCATTTTCGCCCCGCCCGAAGCTCCTCCTGCCAGCATCACGCTAGTCCTCGACGGGCCAGGTTTCCCGGAGGCGGCGGCTGAGCGCGCGGTGGCCGCGGAAAAAGTAGAGCAGCATCCCCGCCGCGGCCAGGAGGTTGCCGATGAAGATATTCCACCAGACCAGGGCTCCCAGCAGCGACTGCGCGAGCACGGTCACGAGGCCGAAGAAGAGGACCTCGAAGGCGGCGAAGAGCATGAAGAGGCCGACGGTGAGGATCGGCTGGCGCTCGGCGGCGGCCACGAACAGGGCCGCGACGATCCCGAAGACGGCGAAGGCGAAGCCGTGGAGCACCGTGTAGCCGAGGATGAGGCCCAGCTCGCGCTCCACGCCGCCGGGGTCGGTGAGCCCGCGGAAGACCGCGGCGCCCAGGAGGGTGGGCGTGCGGAACGGGTGACCCTTGAAGACGTCGTAGGCCAGGAACCACACCGCCACGAGGACGGCGCCGATCAGGCCGGCCACGATTCCCTCCCGGACGACGCCGCCCCAGGCGCCCAGCAGTGTCCCGCCCAGGGCGCGGTGGCCCAGGAAGAAGTAGGCGAGCATGCCGGCCGAGGCCAGGAGGTTCCCCACCAGGATCGCCCACCAGGCGAGGCTGCTCATGACGGACTGGGCGAAGGTGGCGTTCAGGGCCAGGAAGAAGACCTCGAAGCAGGCGAAGAGGGCGACGAACGCCCAGACCAGCGCGGGCTCGCGGTCGGCGGCGGCGATCAGGATCGCGCAGAGGATGCCGAAGGCGACGAAGGCCAGTCCGTGGAGGACGGTGTAGCCAAGGACCAGGCCGGCCGTGATCTGGACCTCCTGGACGGTGCGCAGCCCCTGGAAGAGGGCGGCGCCGAGGAGCGCCGGCGTCTCGAACGGGCGGCCCTGGGCCGCATCGAAGAGGAAGAACCAGGCGGCGACCGTGGCGGCCCCGATAAGCCCGGCGACCACCCCCTCGCGGATCACGCGCCCCAGGGACTCGAGGACCGTCCGGCCCAGGGCGCGGTGGCCCCCGAAGAAGTAGGCGAGCATCCCCGCCGAGGCCAGGAGGTTGGCGGCGAAGATCTCCCACCAGAGGATCGCGCCGAGGAGGAAGCGCGCCAGGATCCCCACCAGACCGAGGAAGAAGATCTGGAACACCGTGAAGAGGGCGACGAAGGCCAGGAGCAGGGTCGGCTCGCGGTCGGCGGCGGCGACCAGGATCGCGCAGAGGATGCCGAAGGCGACGAAGGCGAGCACGTGAACGACCGTGTAGCCGGCCACCAGCCCGGCCGTCGTCTGGAGCGCCTGCGGATCGCGCAGTCCTTTGAAGACCGCCGCGCCCAGGAGGGCTGGCGTCTCGAAGGGCTTGCCCGTCGAAAGATCGACGATCAGGAACCAGATTGCCACCAGGACGGCCCCGATCAGACCGGCCACGATCCCTTCTCGGAGGACTCGGCGGTCAAGGAGTTCCATGGGCGCCTCCCCTCGCCGGCGCCGCGACCGCCGGCTCAACGTCCCGGCCCATCCAGCGGAAGTAGACGATCGTCATCGCGACCAGGAAGACCATCGGCCCGCCGATCCACATGAGGACGCCGCCCAGGCGCTGGTCGGCGAGCGGCGAGAGCCCCCACTGCCACGGAGCCTCGCCGTAGAACGGGTAGAGGATCCGGTCGGTGAGCGTGATGAAGGCCGCCACCGGCACCATGGGAATGCCCGCCACGAAGAGGTAGAGAAGCTGGGCGGGCGGCGAGAGGCGCCACTCGGGGAGCGGGCTCAGGACCGGGCACCAGAGGAGCACGGCGGCCGCCATCAGCAGGAGGTGCTCGAGGATGTGGAGGCCGTGATGCCGGAGCGCCAGTTCGTACAGGACCGGCAGGTGCCACGCGGTGAAGACGACGGTGAAGATGGCGAGCGCGGGAAGCGGGCGCGTGAGCCGCCTGCCGATCGTCCGGCCGGCCGCGCTGCGCAGGGCGGGTGCCAGGAGCCGCCCGGGGACACCGAGGAGGAGCAGGGGCGGGGCCACGAGCGTCAGCAGCAGGTGCTGGAGCATGTGGACGCTCACGAGGGAACGGTCGGAGAGATCGTGGATCGGTCCGTTCAGGGCGACGAAGATGGTCCCCAGCCCGGCGAAGAAGAGCGCGATCCGCCACGCCTCGACGCCGTCGGCTGAGCTGTGCCGCCGCAGCCGCCCGATCCCCCAGAGGTACGCCGCCCCGAACAGCGCGAGACCTGCCAGCACGTCGGCGTGGATGTCCCAGTGGGTCACGGCCGCGCCACCACGAAGGCCCCGAAGAGGGCCATGAGCGCCAGGATGATGGCGATCGCGATCGCCAGGGGACCGACGAACAGCCCCGTGAAGGCCCGGTGGTCGGACCGGAGGTGCATGAAGAACATGACGACCAGGGAGAACTTGGCGGCCGAGAGCACGATCAGGAGGGGCGCGAGGAAGCGCGCCATGACCGTGACGTAGAAGAGCGACACCTCCACGGCCGTGATCACCGCCAGCACGGCGGCGACGAGGAGGTAGGTCCTGACCGGCGGGTGCTGGGTCATTGGATGAGGTAGACCAGGGTGAAGATGACGATCCACACGATGTCCACGAAGTGCCAGTAGAGCCCGGCGATCTCCACGATGAGCGCGTCGGCCCGGGTGAGACGGTTCCTGAGGGCCAGCGTCCACAGCGTGAGGAGCCACACGACCCCGACGCTGACGTGGGCGCCGTGAAAGCCCGTGAGCACGAAGAACGAGGCGCCGAAGAGGTTCACCTGGAGCGTCAGGCCCTCCCGCACGAAGGTCGCGAATTCGTATACCTGGAATCCCAGGAAAATCATTCCGAAGAACGGGGTGCCGAAGAGCCAGAGCCGGGCGCCGAGGGCGTCGCCCCGCTGGACGGCCGCCAGCGCCAGGACCATGAGGAGGCTCGACATCAGGAGCACGAAGGTGCTGATGGAGGTCAGCGGGATGTTGAGGATCTCGTGGGGCGTCGGCCCGGAGGGGCTCCGGCCCTTGTAAACCAGATACGTTGCGATGAGAGAGCCGAAGAACATGCACTCGGAGCCCAGGAATGCCCAGACGCCCATCTTGCGGTGGTCGAGGCCGGTGCTGCCGATGACCGCTTCGTGGGGCGTGGTCACGGCACTACCTCGGGCCGCTCGAGCGTGGGCTTTGCCCGCGCAATCCTCGGGGGGAGGCATCGGAAGGGGGGCGGAGCCCCCCTCCGAGGGATGACCGGTACTCGAAGGCCCAGCGATAGGCGCCGAAGACGACCACGAGCGCTCCGGCGACGACCAGCGCGAGGTGGGTGAGGGCGCCCGTGGCCGCCAGCACGACGCCCGCGGCCACCACGATCGGGTAGAAGGACGGCGGCGGCAGGTGGATCTCGCGCGGCGGGGGCGGCGCGGCCTCCACGGGGGCCCGCCCCGCCTTCAGGGCCCAGAGCTCGTCGCGGTGATGGACCGTGGGGATGTTCCTGAAGTTGTACTCGGGGGGCGGGGAGGAGACGGCCCACTCCAGCGTGCGCCCGTCCCAGGGATCGGCGGGCGCCGGCGCCGCGCTCCTGAGGCTCGCCACCGCGTTCCCGATGAAGACGAGGATGCCGAGCGCCAGGATGAACACCCCGACCGTGGACACGAGATTCCAGAGATCCCAGCCGAGCCCGCCGGCGTAGGTATAGATCCGACGGGGCATCCCCAGCAGGCCCAGGAAGTGCATGGGGAAGAAGGTGACGTTGAAGCCCACGAACATGAGCCAGAAGTTCCAGCGGCCGGCGCGCTCGCTCAGCATCCGGCCGGTCATCTTGGGCCACCAGTAGTAGAGGCCCGCGAAGATACCGAAGAGGCTGCCGCCCACCAGGACGTAGTGGAGGTGGGCGACGACGAAGTAGGAGTCCTGCTGCTGCATGTCCACCGGCGGGGCGGCGTGCATGATTCCGCTCAGGCCGCCCATGAGGAACATGGCGATGAAGCCGAGAGCGAACCAGAGCGCCGTCGTCAGCCGGATCCGGCCGCCCCAGAGCGTGGCGATCCAGTTGAAGATCTTCACGCCCGTCGGGATGCCGATCAGCATGGTGCCCACGGCGAAGGCCGAGTCAACGACGGCGCCGAGGCCCACGGTGAACATGTGGTGGCTCCACACGCCGAAGCCGAAAAGGCCGATGAGCATGCCGGAGTACACCACCACGGGGTAGCCGAAGAGCGGCTTCCGCGCGAACGTGGGGAGGACCTCGGAGACGATCCCCATGGCCGGCAGGATGAGGATGTACACCTCCGGGTGGCCGAAGAGCCAGAAGAGGTGCTGCCAGAGGAGGGGATTGCCGCCGGCGCCCGGGTTGTAGAAGTTCGTCCCGAAGAATCGGTCGAACAGCAGGAGGATGAGCCCCACCGTGATGACCGGGAAGGCCAGGACGATCAGGAACTGGGTCACCAGCGTCATCCAGACGAAGACGGGCATCCGCATGAAGGTCATGCCGGGCGCCCGCATGTTGAGGATCGTCACGATGAAGTTGAACCCGGCGATCAGCGAGGAGACACCGAGGAGCTGGAGGCTGATGACCCAGAAGTCGATGTTCGCGCCCGGGGAGAACTGCTTGGCGGTGAGGTTGGCGTAGCCGAACCAGCCCGCGTTGGGCGCGGCGTTGACGAAGAAGCTGGCGTTCAGGAAGAGGCTGCCGAAGAGGAAGATCCAGTAGGACAGCGCGTTCAGCCGGGGGAAGGCCACGTCGCGGGCGCCGAGCATGAGCGGGACGATGTAGTTGAAGAAGGCGGCGTTGAGCGGCATCACCGCCAGGAAGACCATCGTGGTCCCGTGCATCGTGAAGAGCTCGTTGTACGTGCCGGCGCTCACGACGGCGCCGTCGGGGCGGGCGAGCTGGAGGCGGATGAGGGCCGCCTCGAAGCCGCCCACCAGGAGGAAGACGAACGCGGTGACCCCGTAGAGGATCCCGATCCGCTTGTGGTCCACCGTCGTGATCCAGCCCCAGACTCCGCGGGTCATTTGAGGCTCCTGAGGTACGCCACCAGGGCGGCGACCTGGTCGTCGGTCAGCCCGAGCTTCGGCATCAGGGCGCCCGGCTTGGTCGCGGGCGGATCCTTGAGCCAGCGGGCGAGATCGTCGGGGGTGTTCTTCAAAATGCCCGCCGCCAGCGTTTTGCGGCCGCCGATGTGGGTGAGGTCCGGCCCCAGCACGCCCGCGGCGACGCCCTGGATGGTGTGGCACGCCACGCAGCCGCCGGCCAGGAAGGCCTGGTGCCCCTTGGCCGCCTCGCCGGAGGGCGGCGCCGGCGGGGCCTTGAGGCGGCCCGCCCAGGCCTCGAAGTCGGCGGTGGACTGGGCCACCACCAGCAGGCGCATGTTGGCGTGCGAGACGCCGCAAAACTCGGCGCACTGCCCCGGGTACTCCCCCGGGACGTCCGCCGTGAACGTCAGGTTGTTCAGCTTTCCGCCGATCAGATCCCGCTTGCCGCCGAGCTGGGGGACCCAGAAGCTATGGAGGACGTCCGCCGTCTTGAGCGAGAGGCTGACGGCGCGGCCCACGGGCAGGTGGATCTCGTTGGCGGTGACGATCCCCAGCTCGGGATACCGGACCTCCCACCACCACTGGTGGCCGGTGACCTCGATGGCGAGCGCCTCCCGGGGCGGGGGGGCGTTGGTCTTGAAGATCGTGGCGATCGTGGGGACCGCGATGGCGATGACGATGATGACCGGCACGAGGGTCCAGGCGATCTCGAGGCCCAGGTGGCCATGCGTCGCCCGGGGCTCCTCCCGGCCCGGCCGGTCCCGGAACGCGAAGACCACGCCGATCAGGAGCGCCTCGACGACCACGAAGATCAGGAGGGCCCAGCCGGAGATGTTCATAAACAGCTCGTGGATCGCGCGCCCGAGGTCGGACTTCGGCTCGACCGTCGTCATAGGCGAGTCCAGCCCGCAGCCGGCGAGGAGCAGGGCCGCCGAGGTCAGCAAGAGAATCACGCGCGCGGGGCCCGGGATCATGGGGCTCAGAAGGACCACTCGGAGAAGAGCTTCTGCTTGAAGCGGGCCATCTCCTCCACCGGCGGGGTGTCGCTCCGGCCGAGCAGCTCCATCGCCATGTCGTTCATCCGGCGGAGGCGGCGGGCCAGGACCTCGGCGATCGCCCCGATGAGCTTGTGGGCGGCCAGGTTGTCGCGCTCGAGGAGGCGGAGGAAGTCTTCGCGGCCGAGCACCCGGAACTCGGCGTCCGTCGTCGCGCGGACGGTGGCGGAGTGCCGCCGCTCGGAAACGAGGCTCATTTCTCCGAGCACGGACGGCGCGTCCACAGTGGCGAGCTGCTGGCTGAGGCTGTTCGGCCCCTGCTTGACGACCTCCACGCTTCCCTTGAGCAGGAGGAACAGCCCGCTGCCCTCCTCGCCCTCGCGGAAGACGATGCTCCCCGCGGGGACCGACCGCGGGCGCGTCGCCGCCAGGATCTCCTCCGCCTGGGAGGGTGTCAGGGTCTTGCAGAGGACGGTGCAGACCGTCTGGACCAGATTGTCGATGGGCATCGTGTCAGAGGCCCCGGAGGGTAGTGGCGCGACCGACCCTTCCGATCGCGACGATGAAGGCGGCGGTCCTGAGCGGCACGCGCCGCTCCCGAGCCACGCGCGAGAGCGTCGCGTACGCCTCGCTCATGTAGCGCTTGAGCTCGGTGGAAATCTTCGCCTCCTCCCAGGTGAACTGCTGGATGTTCTGGGTCCACTCGAAGTAGGAGACTGTGACCCCGCCGGCGTTGGCGTACACGTCCGGGAGGATCTGGATGCCGCGCCGGGTGAGGATCTCGTCGGCCTCGGGCGTGGTCGGCGCGTTGGCGGCCTCCACCAGGTAGCGGGCGCGGACGTCGTTGGCGTTCTCCTTCGTCAGGACGCCTCCCAACGCCGCGGGGATCAGCACGTCCACGTCCGAGACGAGCAGCTCCGGGTTCGAGATGGAGTCCGCCCCCGGAAACCCGACGACGGTCTTCGCGCGCCTCGCGTGCTCCAGGAGCTTGGGAATGTCGAGTCCCTCGGGATTCCGGATGCCGCCCCGCTGGTCGCTCACGGCGACGACGCGGGCGCCGGCCTCGTGGAGGAAGCGCGCCGCCCAGGAGCCCACGTTGCCGAAGCCCTGGATGGCGCAGCGCTTGCCCCTGATCTCGCCTCCACCCACGTCCTTCAGGAACTCCTCCATGGCGAAGACGACGCCGCGGCCGGTGGCCTCCTCGCGTCCCTTGGAGCCGAAGAGGTCCACGGGCTTGCCCGTCACGACCGCGGGGGAGAAGCCGTGGATCTTGGAGTACTCGTCCATGATCCAGGCCATCACCTGGGCGTTGGTGCCCATGTCGGGGGCGGGGATGTCGGTCTGGGGGCCGATGATGTCGTGGATCTGCTCCACGAAGCGCCGCGTGAGCCGCTCGAGTTCGCGATCGGAGAGCTGGTGTGGGTCCACCGCGATGCCGCCCTTGGCCCCGCCGTAGGGGAGGTTCACGATGGCGGTCTTCCAGGTCATCAGCGAGGCCAGGCCGAGGGCCTCGTCCATGTCCAGGGTCGGGTGGTAGCGGAGGCCGCCCTTCATGGGACCGCGGCTCCGGTCGTGCTGGACCCGGTAGCCGATGAACGTGCCCAGCTCGCCCGAGTCGAGCGTGATGGAGACGTCCACCTTCACCTCCCGGAAGGGCGTGACGAGCATCCGCTCCACGTGGGAGGAGACGTCCATGATCCGGGCGGCCCGCCGGAAGTAGTAGTTGACCTCCTCGAACCCGGCCATGCGCTAGCTCGCCAGCTTCAGCAAGGTATGGAGGAGGACGTTGGCGCCGCGCTCGATCGCCCGCCGGTCGCTCGACTCGTCGGGCCGGTGGCTCCTGCCGCCCCTGGACGGGATGAAGATCATCCCCGCCTTCGTGATCGTGGCGAGGTTCTGGGCGTCGTGGCCGGCGCCCGACGGCATCCGGAGCGTTCGGAGCTTCAAGGTCGCGGCGGCGGCCTCGATCGTGCGCTGGACCTCCGGGGCCATTCGCGCCGGCTCGTTCCGCGAGATCCTTTCGATCGCCACTCGAATTCCTCGACGCCTCGCAATGCGTTTCGCCAGGGCGGTGCACTCCCGCTCCAGCCGGCCCAGGATCTTCCCGTCCAGCTCCCGCATCTCCTGGAGGAGCGCGGCGCGCGCCGGGACGATGTTCGTCACGCCCGGCTTGACCTCCACCACGCCGAAGTTGGTCACGCTCCTCCCGCTCCCGCGCCCGACGACGTGCTCGCGCGCCGCGAGGGCGTACTCGGCGGCGGCGAGGAAGGCGTCCTTCCGGCGCGCCATCGGGGTCGTTCCCGCGTGGTCGGGCTCGCCCTGAAACAGGATGCGGTTCCGGCGGATGCCGACGATGCCTTCCACGACCCCGATGGGGATGCCTTTCGCCTCCAGGTGGGGGCCCTGCTCGATGTGGAGCTCGACGTAGGCGGCCACGCTCCCGGGGTCCGCGGGGGCGCGCGGCGCCTCGCGGGCGTTGAAGCCGGCGCGCGCCATGGCGTCCACCAGCCGCTCGCCGTCCGATGCCCGCATCTCAGGGATCTTCGCCGCGTCCAGCTTTCCCGTGAACGCCCGCGAGCCGAAGAGGCTCCCGTACCGCCCCTCCTCGTCGCTCCACGCGACGACGGCTAGCGGGTGCTTTAGCGGAACCCCGGCCTCCCGGATGGTTCTCAGGCATTCGAGAGCGGCCAGGACGCCGAGCGCCCCATCCAGGGTTCCGCCGTCGGGGACCGAATCGATGTGGGAGCCGGTGAGGACCAGGGGCGCGCCGTCACCGTGCCTGCCGAAGGTGTTGCCAGCGGGATCGACCGACGTCTCGAGGCCTGCCTCCTTCATCTGCGCCAGCAGCCAGGCGCGGGCTTCCTCGTGGGCGGGGCTCCAGGCCGGGCGCGACACGCCGCCGCCAGGATTCGAGCCGAACCGGGCGAGGGCGGTCAGGTCCCGCCGGAGGCGGGCGAGGGAAATCTTGAGCATGCCACGCCATTATACGGGTGCGGGTGCCCCCAACCAAGAGGCCCCTTGACTTTCGCGCGTTTGGCTCCGTAGAATGGCTCTGAACGGTCGTTCAGTCCCGCCTTGAGGAGGGTGCATGGACTTCCGACTGACCCCCGAGCAGGAGTCCTTCCGCAACGAGGTCCGGGCCTGGGTCAAGCAGAACCTGCCCAAGGAGTGGACCTCGCGCGTCATCAGCGGCCCGGACGTCCCGCGCGTCGAGGCCTACAAGTTCCTCCGCGAGTGGCAGAAGCGGCTCTTCGACGCGGGCTTCATCGGGCTCACCTGGCCCAAGGAGTACGGCGGGCGCGGCCTGACCTTCCTGGAGGAGTTCATCCTCCACGAGGAGATGGCGCTGGCCAAGGCGCCGCCGGTCCTCAACATCCTCGGGATCGCGATGGCGGGCCCGACCATCATCGCCTACGGCACCGAGGAGCAGAAGAAGCGGTACCTGGCCAAGATCCTGTCGTGCGAGGAGATCTGGTGTCAGGGGTACTCGGAGCCCAACGCCGGCAGCGACCTGGCCTCGCTCCAGTGCCGGGCGATTCGTGACGGTGATGACTTCAGGGTGACCGGCCAGAAGGTGTGGACCAGCATCGCGCAGGCCGCCGACTGGATGATGCTCCTGGCCCGGACGGACCCGGACGCCCCCAAGCACAAGGGAATCACCTATTTCCTCCTCGACATGCACTCGCCGGGCGTGTCGGTCCGGCCGCTCCGCCAGATCACGGGGGACGCCGAGTTCAACGAGGTATTCTTTGACAACGTCAGCGTGCCCGCCGCGAACGTGCTGGGCGGCATCAACAACGGCTGGGCGGTCCGGATCACCACGCTCATGTACGAGCGCTTAGCTCTGGGCTTTGGTCTTCAAGTGAGGCTCCGGATCGCGCTCGACGCCCTCGTGGGGCTGGCCCAGCGGACCAAGACGAACGGCGACGTCGCCTCCAAGGACCCGATCGTGCGCCAGAAGCTGGCCCAGCTCTGGATCGACACCGAGGCCTTCAAGTACACCGGCGCGCGCGCCATCACCAAGCTGCTGAAGGGGGAGATGCCGGGGGCCGAGGCCTCCACGGGGAAGATCTGGTGGTGCGAGACCCACCAGCGTCTCCAGGACATCGCCATGGAGCTCCAGGGGCCCTACCACCAGCTCATGGCCGGCACCGACCGGGCCGTGGACCAGGGGCTCTGGCAGTACACCTACCTGCGCTCCCGCGCCAACTCCGTCGAGGGTGGGACCACCGAGATCCAGAAGAACATCATCGGGGAGCGCGTGCTCGGCCTCCCGAAAGGATAAGCCGCCGCCATGGACTTCGGATTCAACCAGGAACAGGAGATGCTCCGCGCCACGGCGCGGAAGTTCTTCGAGAACGAGTGCCCCTCCACCTTCGTCCGCAAGATGATGGATGACCCCGCCGGCGTGACGCCCGACTTCTGGCAGAAGCTGGCGGAACAGGGGTGGCTGGGCCTGATCTACCCCGAGGCCTTCGGCGGTGTCGGGTTGGGGTTTGTGGACCTCGCCGTCCTCATGGAGGAGATGGGCCGCGCCGTCATGCCGGGGCCGTATTTTTCCACGGTGCTTCTCGGCGGTCTCGCCATCCAGGAAGCCGGCTCCGAGAGCCAGAAGAAAGAATGGTTGACGAAGATCTCCGGCGGCGCGGCCAAGGTCACCCTGGCCTTGACCGAGCCCAACGCCCGCTGGGACGCCGCCGGCGTGACGCTCCAGGCCCGCGAGGCGCGCGGCGGGTTCACGCTTTCGGGCACCAAGCTCTTCGTCCACGACGCCCACACCGCCGACGCCCTGGTGGTGGCGGCGCGGACGGCGAACGCCGCCTCCCCCGAGGACGGTGTCAGCCTCTTCCTGGTCCCGAAGGACGCGCGGGGGCTCGAGGTAAAGCTCCTCCCCACCATGGATCAGACCCGCAAGCTCTGCGAGGTGACGCTGAAGGACGTGAGCGTAGGAGCGGACGCGCTGGTGGGTGAGAAGGGGAAGGGGTGGCAGCCGCTCGCGCGCGTGGTGGACCGGGCCGCCGTGGCGCTCTGCGCCGAGATGTGCGGCGGCGCCCAGAAAATCTTGGACATGACCACCGAGTACGCCAAGATCCGGATCGCGTTCGGCAAGCCCATCGGGGCCTACCAGGGCGTGAAGCACCGGGCGGCCGACATGCTGGTGGACGTGGAGAACGCCAAGTCCATCACCTACTACGCCGCGTGGGCGGTGGACGAGCAGGTGGCCGAAGCGCCGCTGGCAGCTTCGATGGCCAAGGCCTACGTCTCCGACGCCTACCGGAAGGTGGCGGCGGCGGGGATCCAGCTCCACGGCGGCATCGGCTTCACGTGGGAGCACGATCTTCACCTCTACTTCAAGCGGGCCAAGGGCTCCGAGTTCACCTTCGGCGACGCCACCTATCACCGCGAGCGTGTGGCGCAACTGATCAACCTGTAGTACCTCGTGAGTCCCGTCCAGCCGAAGCCTGCCGCCTCCGTGGTCCTCGTGCGGCCGGGCTCCGCCGAGCCCGTGGAGCTCTACATGATCCGCCGTCAGGAAGCTATGCGCTTCCTCGGCGGCTTCTACGCCTTCCCCGGTGGACGCGTGAGCCCGGTGGATGCCACCCCCGAGACGGTGGCCCGCGTTCGGGGCCTTGATGCCGAGACGGCGGCTGAGCGGCTCCGGAACGAGGAAGGCCTGCCGTCTCTCGCCTTCTGGGTCGCGGCGATCCGCGAGCTCTTCGAGGAGACCGGCGTGCTGATGGCCTGCGACGCCCAGGGCGCGCCGATCGATCACCGCGATCCGGCCGTGGCGGATCAGGTGGAGCGCTCCCGGAAGGCCCTCATGGCGGGCGAGGCGGGGCTGACCGCGCTGCTCGCCCGGGCGGGCTGGTTCTACGACGTGGCCCCCCTCCGCTACCTCGCCCACTTCATCACGCCCCCGTCGAGCCCCATCCGCTTCACCGCGCGCTTCTTCGTCTCGCCGCTCCACGCGGGGCAGGAGCCGCGGCTCTTCTTCGAGGAGACCTCCGAGGGCTTCTGGATCGGCGCGCGGGAGGGCTACCGCCGCTGCCGGGCCGGGGAGTTCGCCATGGCCGAGCCGCAGGAGTACGCGCTCGGGTATCTCGCTCAGTTCAACTCTCTCGATGACCTCTGGGCCGCCCACGCCGACGGCCGCCACAAGTTCCACGGGATCGTGGACCGGGTGGAGTTCTACGGCGCCGGGTACGACTGGACGCAGGGCGTCTGGACCTCCCACAAGCCCCCCTGGCACCCGTAGGATGAGCCGCGTGCCCGAGTTCCCGAGGACGGCGACGCCGAGCGGTCTGGTGGGGCGGGTCCTCGGCCTCAACCCGGGCCTCATGACGGGGCCGGGGACCAACACCTACCTGGTGGGCCGGAAGGATCCGATTCTGCTGGACACCGGCGCCGGCGTGCCCGAATACCTTCCGCTGCTGGCCGACTATCTGAAGCATCGCAGCTGGCCGCGCCCGTCCCGGATCCTCCTCACCCACCGCCACCGCGACCACATGGGCGGGGTCCCTCAGCTGAGAGAGATGTTTCGCAGCATCGGGGTCGCCAAGATGATCTACCGCGATGCCGAGCTTCCCGGGCCGATGGAGAATCTGGCCGACGGGGCGACCGTCAAAGGGGATGGCGTGACGCTTGTCGCCGTCTACACGCCGGGCCACGCCTCCGATCACCTCTGCTACTACTTCCCGGAGGAACGGGCGCTCTTCACCGGCGACCTGATCCTCGGTGGCACGACTACCGTCATCCCACCCGACGACGGAGACCTCGGGGACTACATGGCCTCGCTCCGCCGGCTCCAGGCGCTCGATGTCAGGCGCATCTACCCTGCCCACGGACCGGTGATCGAGGACGCGCCGGCGAAGATCCAGGAGTACAT
>LDXP01000001.1 GCA_001443385.1 Candidatus Rokubacteria bacterium CSP1-6 | reverse complement strand
GGGGGAGTCGGCGACGGAGAGGTTCTGGCAGACCACGCAGCGAAGCTGGGCGGCGATCTCGCGGACGGTGTCCTCGTTCACCGAGCCCGGGGGCGGCACGGCCCAGGCGAGGAGCGGCAGGAGGAGGATCAGCGCGACCGCGGCCCGCCTCACGAGCCCTCCTTCAAGAGGCGCTCGACCTCGCCGGTGAAGAGCGTCTCGGTGACGGCGCCGACGTGCTTCTTTCTGATCCGGCCGGTCCGGTCGATGAAGAAGGTCTCCGGCACCCCGTACACCCCGTAGTCCACGGAGATCTTGCCGCCGGGGTCCGGACCGTTGGGGAAGGAGATCGAGAACTGCTTCATGAACTTCCGGGCCGCCTCCTCGGTGTCCTGGATGTCCACACCGACGACGACCACCCCTTTGTCCTTGTAGGCGCGCCAGCCGCCTTCGAGCACCGGCGCCTCCTCGTAGCAGGCCGGGTAGCACCAGGACGCCCAGAAGTTCAGCACGACCACCTTCCCCTTGAGCTCGTCGAGGCTCAGGCGCCCACCGTCGAAGAGGACGAGGGAGAAGGGAGCGGCCGGCCTACCGACGAGCGGGGAGGGGATCGCGCGCGGGTCCGTCCTGAACCCGTAGGCGAGCAGGATCAGGAGCGGCACCACGGAGAGCGGGATCGCCCACTTGCCCCGGCGCCAGAGCCGGGATTCTGGGGTCGGTGTGGCGGCGACTTGCGAGTCCATGGCCCCCCTCACCCTGCCCTCCCCTCACCCTCCCTCTCCCCAGAGGGGAGAGGAGAAGAGGAGAGGGGCATATGAGTGGGGGCCCTCCTCTGGTCGGGGAGAATGGCGAGGGCGGCGCCGAGGGTCAGGATGAGGCCGCCGATCCAGATCAGCGTCACCATCCGGTTGACCTGGACCTTGATCGTCGCCTGGCTGCCGTCGCGGGCGAAGTCGCCCAGCACGAGGTAGAGATCCTCCCGGAGGCCCATCAGATAGTCCACGTAGGCGATGGGAGTCTGCTCCTGGGGGTAGAACTTCTTCGCGGGATACATCACCGCCAGCGGACGGCCGTTGTTGGCGACCGTGAACGTGCCCGTCACCTTGAAGTGGTTCGACTCCTCCGAGGCGGCGAGCCCGTCGAAGCGCACGTGGTAGCCCCCGATCTGGAAGGTCTCGCCGCGCCGGAGGGTGGTCTCGCTCTGGATGCTCCAGGCGTTCGAGCCCAGGACTCCCAGCGCGATCACGAGGATGCCCAGGTGGATGACGAACCCACCGTAGCGCCGGTTCTGCCGGACCAGCAGGCCGCCCATGGCCGGCAGCAGGCGCTCGCCGCTCCTGAGCCTGGCCCGCGTGGCCCGGTAGAAGTCGAGGACGATCGTGGCCGTCACGAACACCACGAGGCCGAAGCAGAGGAGCGCCAGCGCGTGCACCACGCCCAGCAGCCGGAAGAGGGCCGCCGCCGCGACGCCCGCCGCCACCGGCCAGAGGAAGTTCCGCCGCAGGTTCTCCCGGGAGGCGCGGCGCCAGGCGATGAGCGGTCCCACGCCCATCAGGAAGATCAGGGCGAGGAAGATCGGGATGTTGACCAGGTTGAAGAAGGGCGCCCCGACGCTGACCTTCACGCCGCGGATGGCCTCGGACAGGAGCGGGAAGACGGTGCCGAAGAAGACGGTGAACGCCGCCGCCACCAGGAACAGATTGTTGAGGAGGAAGGCCGATTCCCGCGACACGATCGAATCCAGCTCGCCCTGGGCCTTGAGCCGGTCTCCGCGGGCCGCCACCAGCCCGAAGCTGCCGAGCAGCACGAGGGCGATGAAGCCCAGGAAGAAGGCGCCGATGGTGCCCTGGGTGAACGAGTGGACGGAGGAGAGGATGCCCGAGCGCGTGAGGAACGTGCCGAAGATCGTGAGGCCGAAGGTCAGGATGATCAGCGTGAGGTTCCAGAGCTTCAGGATGCGCCGCCGCTCCTGGATCATCACCGAGTGGAGAAACGCGGTGCCCGTCAG
This sequence comes from Candidatus Rokubacteria bacterium CSP1-6, assembly GCA_001443385.1. Taxonomy (GTDB): domain Bacteria; phylum Methylomirabilota; class Methylomirabilia; order Rokubacteriales; family CSP1-6; genus CSP1-6. The sequence goes on along the minus strand of LDXP01000001.1, from coordinate 90,452 downwards.
CCACGGCATGAACGCCGCGTTCTCCACCGGGTCCCAGGCCCAGTAGCCGCCCCAGCCCAGGACGTGGTAGCTCCACCATCCCCCGATCAGGAGCCCGAGGGAGAGGAAGTACCAGGCCACGATCGTCCAGCGCCGGGTGACGGTGATCCACTCGTCGCCGGTCTTGCCCGTCATGAGCGCGGCCATGGCGAAGGCGAAGGGGACCGTGAAGCCCGTGAAGCCCAGGTAGAGCGCCACGGGGTGGGTGATCATGCCCGTGTCTTGGAGCAGGGGATTGAGACCCCGGCCGTCAGGCGGGATCGGGGAGAGCCGCTGGAACGGGGGCGCGGGGATGGTCATCACCAGGAGGAAAAAGGCGAGGATCCCCAGCATGACCGAGAGCACCCAGGGGTAGAACTCGGGCTGCCGGGAGCGATAGCGGAGGATGATGAGCAGCGTGAAGAGCGAGAGCATCCACGACCAGAGGATGATGGAGCCTTCCAGCGCGCCCCAGAGCGCGGTGATCCGGTAGTAGAACGGGGTGCCCCGGTTCGTGTTCGTCGCCACGTAGCGGACGGAGAAGTCGAAGGTCAGGAACGCGTACACCAGGAGGAGCATGGCCGCCGCGATGAGGACGAAGATGGCCAGCGCCGCGTGCTGAGAGGACTGGATCAGCGCGGGCCGGCCGGTCCTGGCCCCGGCGGCGGCGGTCGCGCTGCCGTAGAGCGCGAGGCCCAGGGCCACGGCGGTCAGCGCGTAGCCGATCTCGGGGGTCATGGATTCCCCTGGCCCTTCAGGGTTTTCAGCAGCTCTTTATAGCCCGGCTGAGCCTCGTCGCCATGGGGCGCCTTGTACTCCTCGGAGTGCTTGGCCATGATGAGGGAGGCCTTGAAGTAGCCCTCGGTGGTCCACGTCCCTTCCACCACGGCCCCGCGCCCCTCGGCGAAGAGATCCGGCGGCGTGCCCTTGTGCCTCACGGGAACCGACGTCTTGCCGTCCGAGAGGGTGAATGAGAGGTCGAGGCTCCGCGGCTCCCACTTGAGCGAGGCCGGCTGGACCATGCCGCCGAGGCGGTAGGCCTTGCCCGCCACCGGCTGGGCCCGGAGCTCGCTCGGCGTGACGAAGTACACCACCGACTGGCTGACCCCCGCGTAGATCATGTAGGCCAGCGCCGCCACGATCACGCCGCCTCCGAGGAGGAACTTTCCCCTCCGACTCATCAGCGCTTGACCTCCCGTCGCGCTTTGAGCGCCGACAGTTCAGCGTGCAGGCGGATCAGGCGCCGCCAGTAGCCGAAGAGAACCACGGCGGCGATCCCGTAGGCGGCGAAGACAAACCCCCAGTGGTCAGGCACGGATCTCCTCCTCGAGCCGGCGCAGGGCCAGCCGCTTGGAGAGAAGGTACAGGAAGAGAAGGGCGAAGGCGACCCCATTGACGAGCAGCGCCAGGCCGATGGACGCGGAGACCGGGGCGCGCTCGGGGCTCAGGATCGTGGGGGGCTGGTGGAGGGTGCGCCACCAGAGGACGGAGAAGTGGACGATCGGGATGTTCACGGCCCCGAGGATCCCCACCACGGCCGCGTAGCGGGCGCCCCGCTCCTGATCGTCCACCATGCCGCGCAGCAGCAGGTAGCCGACGTAGATGAGGAAGAGGATGGCCGTGGAGGTCAGGCGCGCGTCCCACGTCCACCACGTCCCCCACGTGGGCTTTCCCCAGATGGACCCCGAGACGAGGGTGAGGCCGGTGAAGACGACCCCGATCTCCCCCGCGGAGTGGGCGAGGCGATCCCACCCCGTCCGGCGCGTGAAGAGGTAGCCCAGGCTCGCGATCAGCACCAGCGCGAAGGCCAGGTAGGCCGTGAGGATCGAGGGGACGTGGACGTACATGATGCGCTGGACGTTGCCCTGGACGGCGTCCTTGGGGGCGTAGCCGAATCCCATCGCGAGCCCCGCCAGGAGCCCCAACGCCGCCAGCCAGCCGAGCCACCGTGTCATGCGTCAGGCCTCCAGCACGAACTCAAATGTCAGAATTCCCACCACCAGGTAGACGAGGTCGGCGGCGGCGAGGAGCTTGAGCCAGTGGGCCACCTCGGCCAGCGCGAGCCCTTGCAGGACCGCTTCCGTCGCCTTCACAGTTCCCAGGAGCACCGGCACCTGGACCGGCAGGAGCAGGAGGGGGAAGAGCAGCTCCCGCGCCCTGACCTGGCTGGTCATCGCGCCGAAGAGCGTTCCCACCGAGGCCAGGCCCACCGTGCCGAGAAAGATGACGATCGAGAGCGGCGCCAGCGACGCCCAGAGGTCCACGTTGTAGAAAATCCCGAAGAGCCCCAGGAGCACGATCGCCACGGCGGCCATGAGGAGAAAATTGACCGCGAGCTTTCCCAGGTAGATGGCGCCCTTGTCGCCCGGCGTCAGCAGGAGCCCCTCCCAGCAGTCGTTCTCCCTCTCCACGAGGAAGGTCCGCCCCAGTCCCAGGAGCCCCGCCAGGATGAAGCCCAGCCAGAGCAGGCCGGGCAGCGCCGCGGTGAGCCGCTCCCGGTCGGGGCCGAGGGCGAACTCGAAGAGGAAGAGGAGCAGGACCGCGAAGAAGAAGAGGGCGTTCAGGCTCTCCTTGCTCCGCCGCTCGGTCAGGAGGTCCTTCCAGAGGACGATCCAGGCGCGCCGCGCAAACATCATGCGTCGTCGTCCGTGGCGAGGGCGTAGAGGCGGTGGAGCTCCTCCAGGTCGAGCGAGGCCCGCGGGCGGTTCAGCACGATGCGGCCGCCGGCCAGGATGGCCACCCGATCTGCGATCGAGAGCCCGCGCCCGAAGCTGTGGGTCGCCATCAGCACGGCGCCGCCCTTGCCCCGGAAATCCAGCAGGACTTCCTCGAGCCACTTCTTGCCCTGCTGGTCGAGCCCGGCGTAGGGCTCGTCCAGGAGCAGGAGCCGGGGGGCGCCGAGCAGGATCCGCGCGAGGGCGAGGCGCCGCTTCATGCCGCTCGAGAACGTCCGGGCCCGCTCCCCGGCCACCATTTCCAGATCAACGGCGGCGAGGGCTTTCCGGAGCGCGCCGGCGTCGGCGGGCAGTCCCGCCATGGTGGCCCAGAAGCGGAGATTCTCCTGGGCGGTGAGATCCTCGTAGACGTAGCTGCCGTGGCCCAGGATCCCCACCTGCCGCCGGATGCGCTCGGGCTCCTTCAGCAGGTCGAAGCCCGCCACCCTGCCGCCGCCTGATGAGGGGCGGAGGAGGGTCGCCAGGATCTTCACCAGCGTGGTCTTTCCCGCCCCGTTGGGGCCCAGGAGCGCCAGCACTTCGCCCGCCTCCAGGGAGAGATCCACCTGCTCCAGGACGGCATTCGCCCCGAATGCCTTCCGTATGCCCTGGATGTCGATGGCGCGCGTCACGCCGGCTTCGAGCCGTTCGGCGGGAGGGAAATCAGACGCGCATCGAGCGCAGGCGCGCGATCCGCTCCTCGATGGGCGGGTGGGTCGAGAAGAGCCTGAGCAGGGACCGGCCGCTCAGCGGGTTGACGATGAAGAGGTGCGCCGTCGCCGGGCTTGCATCCATGGGCACTGCTTTGGAAGCCATCTCGAGCTTCTCGAGGGCTTTGGCCAGCCCCCACGGCTTTCCGGCGAGCCGGGCGCCCGTGGCGTCGGCCTGGAACTCCCGGGCCCGGGAGACGGCCATCTGGATCAGCATCGCCGCGATCGGCGCCAGGATCGCCATCAGGATCCCTCCCAGGACGCCCCCGCCTTCCTCCTCGTCATCCCGCCGCCCGCCGAAGATCATCGCCCACTGGGCCATGTGGGCCAGGTAGGTGATCGCGCCCGCCAGGGTGGCGGCGATCGTGGCGATCAGCACGTCCCGGTTCTTCACGTGGGAGAGCTCGTGGGCCAGGACCCCCTCCAGCTCCTCCTCGTCGAGGATCCTCATGCTCCCCTCGGTCACGGCCACGGCTGCGTGCTGGGGATTCCGGCCGGTCGCAAAGGCGTTCGGGGTCTCCGAGGGGATGAGGTAGACGCGCGGCATGGGGATCCCGCCCCGCGTGGCCAGGGTACGGACGATCCGGTAGAGGGCCGGGGCCTGGGATTCCTCGATGGGCCGGGCCCGGTACATGGCCAGGACCATCTTGTCGGAGAACCAGTAGCTGAAGAAGTTCATCCCCAGAGCCAGAACGAAGGCCACCAGCATCCCTTGCTGCCCCCCGATAGCCCCGCCGATGAGGACGAGCAGGACCGTGAGGACGACCAGGAGCAACGCGGTCTTGAACATGTTCGACATATCTCATTCCCTCCGGCTTGAATCGTAGCAGGCGGCCCCCGAAGCGTCAAGGGAACCTTGACAAGGCAAGCCGGCCACGTTTATACTGAGCCGACTTGAAAATCGCTTTGTTCACAAAAGGTTAAGCGGCGTCGACATGAACATCAAGGTGTCGGAAATCCCCGAGGAGGGCCTTTCGATCGAGGGGGTGGAGGACTTCCCGCAGCCCTTCCAGGACCCGGCCTGGATCCTCGAGGACCTGTCCCTCCTCGTCGAGAAAGACGGCAACGACGTCCTGGTGCGGGGACGGATGCGCGCCCGGGTGCCCCAGACCTGCGGCCGCTGCCTCGAGCCGTTTCCCTTCGACGTCGTCGCGCGGGTGGACACGCGCTTCTGCCCGCGTCCCGCGCGGCGCGAGGAGGTCGAGCTCACGCCCGACGATCTAGAGGCGGACTTCTACGCCGCCGACCTCCTCGACGTGGACCGGCTGCTGCAGACCGAAACCGAGCTAGGGCTCCCGATGAAGCCCCTCTGCGGCAAGGACTGCCGGGGGCTGTGTCCCGTCTGCGGCGGCAACCGGAACGTCACCCCCTGCACCTGCGCGGCCCGGCCGCCCGACCCCCGGCTGGCCGTCCTCAAGGATCTGGCGGAACGACTATCTACTCGGGCCTCGCCTCGTGGCGGGCCTGCCGAGGGGCAGGACCGACGCCCCTCGGCTCGAACTTCTTCGCGATAGGAGCGAACGCATCATGGCCCTTCCCAAGCGACGCCATTCGAAAGCCCGCGGCCGCAAGCGCCGGACCCACTACAAGCTTGCGGCCCCCACGCTCTCGACCTGCCCCCAGTGCCGGGAGACCAAGCTGCCCCACCGGGTCTGCCCCCACTGCGGCTACTACAAGGGGCGGGAGATCCTCTCGGTCGAAGGGGCATAGTTCCGCGTCGGTCTCGTGGGCGTCGAGCCCTCCCGGAGACCCGGACACATGAGAATCGCCGTCGACGCCATGGGGGGAGACTACGGCCCGGCCGTAGTCGTGGAAGGAGCGGTGGCCGCGGCCCGGGAGCACGGTCTGGCCGTCGCTCTCGTCGGCGACCAGACCGCCATCGAGCGCGAGATCGCCCGCCTCCGCGCCTCCGGCCTCCCCCTCACGATCCACCACGCGTCCCAGGTGATCGGCATGGGCGAGTCGGCCTCGCAGGCGGTCCGCCGCAAGCGCGACTCGTCGCTCCGGGTCGCCGCGGAGCTCGTCAAGGAGGGCGAAGCCGGCGCCTTCGTCTCGGCGGGCAACACGGGCGCGGCCATGGCCATCGGGATGTTCGTGCTGGGGGTGCTCCCCGGCGTGGACCGTCCCGCCATCGCCGTCGTGCTGCCGAGCCTGACCGGCTACACGGTCCTCATCGACGCCGGGGCCACCGTGGACCCCAAGCCGCGCCAATTCATCCAGTTCGCCGTCATGGGGCACGTCTACGCCCGGGACATCCTGGGCAAGCCCAATCCCCGCGTGGGGCTACTCTCGATCGGTGAGGAGGAGGGGAAAGGGACCGACCTGACGCGGGAGGCGTTCGAGGACCTGCGGGTGTCCTCCCTGAACTTCATCGGCAACGTCGAGGGCCGGGACATCTACAACGGCAAGTGCGACGTGGTGGTTACCGACGGCTTCACCGGCAACGTGGCGCTCAAGATCTCGGAGAGCATCGCGGAGACGCTGGCGGTGATGATCAAGCAGGAGCTGACGCGCGACCTCCCCTCCAAGCTGGGCGCGCTGCTGTCGAAGCCCGCGCTCTCCCGCTTCAAGAAGCGCATCGACTATACCGAGTTGGGCGGCGCGCCCCTCCTGGGGCTGAACGGCGCCTGCATCATCTGCCACGGGGCCTCGCCCGTGAAGGCGATCAAAAACGCCATCCGAGTGGCGGCGGAGTGGGTCCAGCTCAACGTGAACGAGCACATCAAGACCGCCCTGGACGCCGAGGCCGCGCTGGCGCGCGAGGGGCGAGAGGGGGGCCGCGAATGAGTTTCGCCAAGATCGTGAGCCTCGGCGCCTACGCGCCGAAGCGGCTCCTGACCAACCAGGATCTGGAGCGCATGGTGGAGACCTCCGACGAGTGGATCTTCCAGCGGACGGGCATCCGCGAGCGCCACATCGCCGAGGAGGGGGAAGCCACCTCGGACCTCGCGGTGCGCGCGGCCCAGCAGGCGCTGGAGCGGGCGGGGGTGGAGCCCGAGGAGGTCGAGTTCATCGTCGTCGGCACCACCACGGGAGACATGGCCTTCCCCACGACGGCCAACGTGGTCCAGCACCGCCTCGGCTGCCGCCAGGCGGGATCGGCCGACGTGTACGCCGCGTGCACGGGGTCGATCTACTCGCTCTCCATCGCGTCGCAATACATCCAGACGGGCAAGTACCGCACGGTGCTCTGCATCGGCGCCGAGACGTTGTCCAAGATTACCGACTTCACCGACCGCGGCACGTGCATCCTCCTCGCGGACGCCGCCGGTGCCGCCGTGCTCCGGCCGGCCACCGGCGCCTTCGGGATCCTGGACACGGACCTCTACTCCGACGGGAAGTACTGGGAGCTCCTCTACCAGCCGGGGGGCGGCTCGCGGAACCCCACGACCCACGAGACCGTGGACAAGCGGATGCACTACGCGAAGATGAAAGGGAACGAGGTCTTCAAGGTCGCCGTCCGCATGTTCGTGGACTCCGCGGAGCGCATCCTGCAGCGCAACGGCTGCAAGGCCGACGACGTGGACCTCTTCATTCCCCACCAGGCCAACCTCCGGATCATCGAGGCCGCCGCGAAGCGAGTCGGGCTGCCGATGGAGCGTGTGTTCGTGAACATCGACCGCTACGGCAACACCGGGGCGGCCTCGGTCTACGTGGCTCTCGAAGAAGCGTGGTCCCTGGGACGCATCAAGCCCGGCGACCTGATCCTGCTGGCGGCCTTCGGCGGCGGGTTCACCTGGGGCGCCGCCCTGATCCGGTGGTGAGGGGACTCCCCTGATGCTCGCGTTCGTCTTCCCCGGGCAGGGCTCGCAGGCCGTGGGGATGGGGCGGGGCTTTTACGATGCCTCCCCCGCCGCGAAGTCGCTCTACGGCGAGGCCAGCGAGGCCCTCGGGTTCGACCTGGCCCGGCTCTGCTTCGAGGGGCCCGAGGCGGAGCTCCAGCTGACGGCGAACACACAGCCGGCGATCCTCACGGCCAGCGTGTCGGCGGCGGCGGTGCTCGCCGAGCGGGGCCTGGCGCCGGCGATCGCGGCTGGCCACAGCCTGGGGGAGTATTCGGCGCTCGTCGTGGCCGGCGCCCTGTCCTTCTCCGACGCCGTCCGCGTCGTCCGCCGGCGTGGGGAGCTCATGCAGGAAGCGGTGCCCGTGGGGACCGGCGCCATGGCCGCCCTCATGGGGCTCGAGCTCGCCGCCGTCGAGCAGATCTGTCGGGACGCGGCGGCGGGCGAGGTCGTCAGCGTGGCCAACATCAACTCGCCCGTCCAGATCGTGATCGCCGGCCACAAGGCCGCGGTCGAGCGCGCCGTGGCGCTGGCGGGAGAACGGGGTGGGAAGAAGAGCCGGCTGCTCCCCGTGAGCGCCCCCTTCCACTCCCCGCTGATGCGGCCCACCGCCGAACGTCTCGCCGTGGAGCTAGGCAACATCCGCGTGAGCGCGCCCAAGATCCCGGTGGTGAGGAACGTGGACGCGGGGCTCACGACGGCCGCCGCCGAGGTCGTGCCCTTCCTGATCCGGCAGGTGGCCAGCCCGGTCAGGTGGACGGAGTGCGTCGAGCGCATGGTACGAGAGGGCGCGACGACGTTCGTCGAGGTGGGGCCGGGCCGCGTGCTCACCGGACTCCTGAAGCGGATCACGGAAGGGGCCCGCGGCTACGCCGTCGAAGATCCGGAAAGCATGGAAAAGGCCCTCGCGAGCATGGCCGCCGAGGGTGGAATGCCGGTGAGCGCCGCAGGCGCGAACGCGCAAAATGGCAGGGTCAATGGCTAAAGCCCTCGAAGGCCGGGTGGCGATCGTCACCGGGGGAAGCCGGGGGATCGGTCGCGCCATCGCCCAGTGTCTGGCGGAGGATGGGGCCTCCGTGGTAGTCTCTGGTCTCGACCCGGCCCGGCTCGAGGCCGCGACGAAGGAGCTGGAAGGGTTCGGCGCGCCGGTTCTGGGTGTGGTGGCGGACGTGGCCCGGCGCGAGGACGTGGAGCGGCTGGTGGATCAGACGAAGGGGCGCTTCGCCCGCATCGACGTCCTCGTGAACAACGCCGGGATCACCCGCGACGCGCTCCTCGTCAGGATGAAGGACGAGGATTGGGACCGGGTGCTCGACGTGAACCTCCGCGGCGCGTTCCTCATGACGCGGGCGGTGGCCAAGGTGATGATGCGCCAGAAAGGCGGCCGGATCATCAACATGACCTCCGCGGCCGGCGCCATGGGGAACCCGGGCCAGGCGAACTACTCGGCCGCCAAAGCCGGGCTCATCGGGCTGACCAAGGCCGCGGCGCGCGAGCTCAGCCGCTGGGGCATCCTGGTCAACGCGGTGGCCCCCGGGCTCATCGAGACCGACATGGCAGCCGCCATTCCCGCCGAGGCGCGGGAGGCTCTGCTCGCCCAGATCCCCCTCGGCAGAATCGGCAGTGGGCGAGAGGTCGCCGAGGTGGTACGCTTTTTGGCCGGGGACGGAGCGGCGTACATCACCGGCCAGGTGCTGCACGTCAACGGCGGTCTGTATATGTGAGGTCCAGGGATTCACTCGACACGGTAACCTTGGGAGGTGACTGATTTATGGCAAAACCGGTAGACGAGCGGGTCAAGGAAATCATCTGCGAGCAGCTCGGGGTGGAGGAAGACGAGGTGACCCCGACGGCCAAGTTCATCGAGGACCTCGGGGCCGATTCCCTGGACACGGTTGAGCTCGTGATGGCGTTCGAAGAGGAGTTCGACCTGGAGATCCCCGACGAGGACGCGGAGAAAATCGTCACCGTGGGGGACGCCATTCAATACATTAAAGACAACACGTAGCGCCATGGCGATAACCGTCGCATCCCGGCGTTCTCGGTCGTCGCCAATCCTCACGTACAACGGCGTACGCTCCGGTTGGCTCCTCCCTCGGGCCTTGGGCTGCTCGGTTCTCGCCATGGCGTCGTCAGGTAGGGGGTGACTTCGTTGGACAAGCGGCGCGTCGTCGTCACCGGCCTCGGAGCCGTGACGCCCGTGGGCAACTCCGCGGAGGAATACTGGGGGGCCATCACGCAGGGGAAGTCCGGGATCGGGCCGATCACGAAGTTCGACGCGAAGGATCTGCCCACGCGGATCGCCGGGGAGATCAGAAACTTCGATCCCCTCAAGTGGGTGGACAAGAAGGAAGCGCGCCGGCTCGACCCGTACCTCAAGTACGCCATCGCCTGCGCCGCGATGGCCGTTGAGGACGCGGCGCTCAACGTGGAAAAAGTCGAGCGTACTCGATTCGGGGTGCTCGTCGGCTCGGGCATCGGCGGCATCACCACGCTCCTGGAATCCCACAAGGATCTGCTGGAGAAGGGGCCCGACCGAGTCTCGCCGTTCTTCATCCCGATGCTGATCGTCAACATGGCCTCGGGCCTGATCTCGATGCGCTACGGGGCCAAGGGGCCCAACTCCGCGGTGGTCACCGCGTGCGCGACGGGGAACCACGCCATCGGCGACGCCTTCGAAATCATCCAGCGGAATGACGCCGACATCATGATCGCGGGCGGGGCGGAGGCGATCATCACCGAGCTGACGTTCGCCGGCTTCTGCCAGATGAAGGCGATGTCCACCCGGAATGACGAGCCGACGAGGGCCTCCCGCCCCTTCGATGCCGACCGGGACGGTTTCGTCTGCAGCGAGGGCGGCGGTCTGGTGGTCCTCGAATCCCTGGAGCACGCGATCAAGCGCGACGCCCGGATCTACGCCGAGGTCGTCGGCTACGGCATGACCTCCGACGCCTACCACATGACCGCGCCCGATCCCGAGGGGGACGGCGCGGCGCGCTGCATGGCGGAGGCGCTCCGCGACGCGGGGGTGGCTCCCGCGGACGTCGGCTACATCAACGCCCACGGCACGTCCACCCCGTACAACGACAAGTTCGAGACGATGGGGATCAAGCGGGTCTTCGGCCCCCACGCGACGAAGCTCGCGGTCTCCTCCACCAAGTCGATGGTCGGTCACCTGCTCGGTGCGGCCGGCGGGGTGGAGGCCATCGCGACGATCCTGGCGATCCATCACGGGCTCCTCCCGCCCACGATCAACTACGAGACGCCCGACCCCGAGTGCGACCTCGACTACGTCCCGAACCAGGCCCGCAAGCAGGAGGTGGAGGTCGCCCTGTCCAACGCCTTCGGGTTCGGGGGGACAAACGCCACCCTTGCCTTCCGCCGCTTCAGGGGGTAGGTGACCTCTCTTGCCGACCCGATCCGGGCGCTGGAGGAGCGGCTCGGCCACCGGTTCAAAGATCGCGATCTCCTCCTGCGCGCGCTGACCCATCTCTCCTACGCCAACGAGCAGCCCCCCGCGCTCGACAACGACGGCCTCGCCTTCCTCGGGGACGCCGTGCTCTCTCTGCTCGTCGCGGAGCACCTGTGGGAGACGGCGGGCGCCGAGCCTGTGGGCATCCTCACCCCGCGGAGGGCGTCGGTGGTGTCGGGCGAAAACCTGGCCCGCTGGGCCGAAGCCCTGGAGCTCGGTCCCATGTTGCGCCTGGGAAGGGGCGAGGAGCTGACGGGCGGCCGGACGAAGCGCTCAGTGCTCGCCACGGCGTTCGAGGCGATTCTCGGCGTCGTGTATCTCGAGGGCGGCCCCGCCGCCGCGCGGGTCGTGGTGAAGCGATTGGCCGTGTGGTAAGCTCCCCTCATGCGCCTCTGGCCGTTCCGGCCTCGCTCCCGCTACGTCATCTCCGCCACGCCGCCCGAAGATCTGCTGGCCCTCGAGGATCTGCTTCGACGGAACGTCGAGGACATCCTCGTCGTCAGGGAGCGACAGCTCCGGGGGCTGTCGGTCGTGTTCGGGGGGGAGCTCCTGGTCTCGCCCCCCCGCGCGCTCGCGCTCCTCGAAGAGCGCTTCAAGCCGTACGGCTACACCCCGTTCCTCCGGGAGGAGGGGGGGAAGGTCTGGGTTCAGGCGCTGCCGCTCGCCGAGGTGACGGAAGCCGGGAACCCGATGGTCAATCTGGTCTTGTTCCTGGCCACGTGCGTCTCGACCGTGTGGGCCGGTTCCGGGACCTTGAATCCCTTCGCCGACCCGCAGCGCCTGTTCATCGGGGCCCAGTTCGCTTTCACGCTCCTCTCCATCCTCGGCACCCACGAGTTCGGCCACTACTTCACCGCGCGCTACTACAAGGCGTCGGTGAGCCTGCCGTACTTCATCCCGGCGCCGCCCCCGTTCATCTTCGGGACGCTGGGCGCCATCATCAAGATGCGCTCCCCCGCGCGTGACAGGAACTCGCTCTTCGACATTGCCGTGGCCGGGCCCCTCGCCGGCCTGGTCGTTGCGATCCCGGCCCTGCTGCTCGGCCTGTCCTGGTCGCGCGTGGTCGCCATCCCGCCGGGCGCCGCCCTGGTCTTCGGGGATTCCCTTCTGATGCAGTTTCTCGCGTACCTTTCCTTCGGGCCGATCCCTTCCGGGATGGACGTTCTGATCCATCCGGTCGGGCTGGCCGGCTGGGTCGGGCTGTTCGTGACGGCGCTGAACCTGTTCCCGGTCGGGCAACTGGACGGCGGCAGGATCGCCTACGCGCTCTTCGGCGTCCACCACCGGAAGGTGTCCATCGCGACGTTCGTGGCGCTCCTGGCCCTGGGGGTCGTCACCCGATCCATGAACTGGATCGTGTGGGCCGGGCTCCTCTTCTTCCTGATCGGGTTACGCCACAGCCCGCCCCTGAACGATGTGCCCCCCCTCTCGGCGGGCCGGCGCGTCGTCGGAGTCGCCTGCCTCGTGCTGCTCGTGCTCCTCATCCCGCCCGTCCCCATCGACATCCGGTAAGTCCATGCCGGGACGACTGGATCTGAAGACGCTGGAGTCGCTGATCCGGAAGGACGAGGTGGACACCGTCCTGACGGTCTTCCCCGACGGGCAGGGGCGCCTCATGGGCAAGCGCGTGGTGGGGCGCCACTTCCTGGACCACGTGGCCGGGGAGGGCGTCCACGCCTGCATGTACCTCTTCACCGCGGACATGGAGATGGAGCCGCTGCCGGGCTTCAGGCTCACCTCGTGGGAGCGCGGCTACGGCGACATGAAGCTGGTCCCCGAGATGGCCACCCTCCGGCTCATCCCGTGGCTGCCCAAGACGGCGCTCGTCTTCTGCGACGTGTACACCGAGGAGGGCGAGCCGATCGAGGAGGCGCCGCGGTGGATCCTGAAGCGCCAGGTCGAGCGCGCGGCCGGCGCCGGGTACGTCGTCAAGGTCGGCTCCGAGCTGGAGCTGTACATCTTCAAGGAGACGTTCGAGGAGGCGCAGGGGAAGCGCTACCACGGGCTGACCCCGGTGTCCGGCTACCTCGAGGACTACCACATCCTCCAGACCACGAAGGAGGAGCCGCTGGTCCGCGCCATCCGGAACGGCATGGAGGGGGCGGACGTGCCCGTGGAGTTCTCCAAGGGCGAGTGGGGGTGCGGGCAGGAGGAGATCAACCTCCGCTACGCCGAGGCGCTGGAGATGGCCGACCGCCACACGCTCTACAAGCACGGCGTGAAAGAGATCGCCCATCTCCAGGGCTGCGCGGTCACGTTCATGGCGAAGTACTCCAAAGAGGCCGCGGGCTCCTCGTGCCACCTCCACTCCTCTCTCTGGGACCGGACGGGAAAGAAGAACCTGTTCGTCGAGCGGGGCAAGCACAACGGCTCGCCGCTCTTCCAGCACTGGCTGGCCGGCCAGATGGCCATGGCGCGGGAGTTTGCGTACTTTTACGCGCCCACCGTGAACTCGTACAAACGCTACCAGTCGGGCTCCTTTGCGCCGACGCGGATCGTCGCGGGCCGGGACAACCGCACGTGCGGCTTTCGCCTCTGCGGCGAGGGGAACGGGTTCAGGGTGGAGAACCGGATCCCCGGGGCCGACGCGAATCCCTACCTGGCGTTTGCCGCCACCATCGCCGCCGGTCTCCACGGGATCAAGAACAAGCTCAAGCCGCCGCGTCTCTACGAGGGCAACGCCTACGCGGACGCCACCCTCCCCCAGATACCGAAGACGCTCCGGGAGGCCATCGCCGAGCTGGAGCGCTCCAAGGCCGCGCGGGAGGCCTTCGGCGCCCCGGTGGTGGAGCACTACCTGCACACCGCGCGGCTCGAGCAGCAGGCCTTCGACCGGGTCGTGACCGACTGGGAGCTCATCCGATATTTTGAACGGATTTGATGGGGCCCCTCACCCTGCCCTCTCCCCCACTGGGGGAGAGGAATAAGGTGAGGGGGGAGGCTGGTTGATGTCACGACTTGCGGGGAAGGTAGCGTTCATCACCGGGGCCGGGATGGGGATGGGGCGCGAGGCCTCCGTCCTGTTCGGGACGCACGGGGCCAGGGTCGTCGTCGCCGACCTCAACAAGGAGGCGGCGGCCGAAACCGTGTCGCTCGTGAAGAAGGCCGGCGGCGAGGCGTTCCCGGTGCTCGGGGACGTGGCGGTGGAGGCCGACGTCAGGCGGATGATCGCCGAGGGCGTGGAGGCGTTCGGCGCGCTCCACGTCCTCTACAACAACGCCGGGGTCCTGTGGAAGGATCGGGACCGCTCGGTGCTGGAGACCGACGAAGCCCAGTGGGACCGCGTGATGGCCATCAACCTCAAATCGGTCTTCTGGGTGACCAAGCACGGCGTCCCGCACCTCCGGAAGGCGGGGGGCGGCTCCATCATCAACGTGGGCTCCGTGTCCGCGCTGGCGGGATTCACCCGAGCCCAGGACGCCTACACCTCCGCCAAGGGCGCCCTGATCTCGCTCACCAGGTCCCTCGCCATCCAGTTCGCCAAGGACGGGATCCGCTGCAACATCATCCATCCGGGGATCGTGGATACCCCGATGCAGGCGCCGTATCTCACCGAAGCGCTCCGCCAGGAGTTCAAGGCGGGAATCCCGTTGGGGCGGATCGCCCACCCGCGCGAGATCGCCTACGTGGCCCTGTTCCTGGCCTCGGACGAGTCGTCCTTCATGACCGGAGCAGAACTCGTCGTGGACGGCGGCTTCACCGCCCAGTAGGAGGATCCGTGCCAGCCGTGGTGCCGCTCCCAGAGGTCGATCGGGTCGAGATCCTGACCGTCCTCGACCTGTCACTGGACCTCCTCATGGCGGGAAGCGAGACCGTGCGGCGGGCAACCATGGTCGGAACGCTGGGAGAGGGGCGCACCGCCCTTCGGGCCGAGCACGGCGTGCAGATCGTGGAGGAACGCGGACGCCTTCGAGGCCTCGCTTGACGACCTGGGGGTTCGACGGCGCGTTTCGTGATAGGCTCTTGTCCATTCCTTCCCACCCCAAGGAGGCCCATATGAGGAGACCCAGCAACCGTCTTACCGCTCTCGTCCTCGCCGCGGCCGTGCTGTGCGGCGCAGCCTTCGCCGGGCCGGTCCTGGCCAAGGACACCGTGGTGATCTATACCGCGATCGAGAGCGAGCAGATCACCGAGTACAAGAAGGCGTACGAGAAAGCGCTGCCGAATCTCGAGGTCAAGATGCTGCGGTTCTCGACCGGCGACATCTCGGCCCGCTTCATGGCGGAGAAGGACAACATGCAGGCCGACGTGATCTGGGGCGTCGCCGCCACCAACACGCTGATCTTCAAGAACGCCGGGCTGCTCGAGCCCTACGCCCCGAAGGGCCTCGAGCGGGTCCAGCCGCTCTTCCGGGACAAGGCCAACCCACCGTCCTGGGTGGGGATCGACATCTACATGTCGGCCTTCTGCTTCAACACCGAGGTCGGGAAAAAGCACAACCTCCCGATGCCGACCTCGTGGGCCGACCTCACCAAGCCCGTGTACAAGGGGCACGTCGTGATGCCGAACCCCAACAGCTCGGGCACGGGCTACCTGTCGGTCGCCTCGATCCTCCAGCGGCTGGGGGAGGTCGAGGGCTGGAAGTACCTGGACGCGCTGCACACGAACATGGCCGAGTACACGAAGTCGGGCTCCAAGCCCTGCAAGGACGCCGCGGCGGGCGAGCGCGCCATCGGCGTGTCGTTCGAGTACGTGGCGCTCGAGATGAAGAAGAAGGGAAGCCCGATCGAGATGGTGCTGCCCAAGGAGGGGTCCGGCTACGACATGGAGGCCAACGCGCTCACCAAGAGGGGCGCCAAGAACCCGGCAGCCAAGGCGTTCCTCGACTGGGCCATCAGCAACGAGGCCATGGGTCTGTATGCGAAGTATTTCGCGGCCGTCGGCGTGCAGGGGTTTCCTGTCCCGGAGGGGCTGCCGAAGGACATCAGCAAGGTCGTGTACCCGAACGACTTCGAGTGGTCCGCCAAGAACCGCGACGTCATTCTGGCCGAGTGGACCAAGCGGTACGCCAAGTAGCCTGAGGGAGGCCCCCTCACCCTGGGCCCCCCTCACCTTTGTCCTCTCCCCCGCTGGGGGAGAGGGGAGGGTGAGGGGGAGAGGGCGGGGTGAGCTGATGCCATGCACACCCCCCCCGCCCGCCCGCCCGCCGTCGAGCTCGACGGCATCGCCAAGAAATTCGGCGACGTCGTCGCCCTCAAGAGCGTGTCGCTCTGGGTCGGCGAGGGCGAGTTCGTCTGCTTCCTCGGCCCCAGCGGCTGCGGGAAGACGACCCTTCTCCGCGTCATCGCCGGCCTCGAGCGCCAGAACGCCGGTGCGGTGCGCATGGCGGGGCGGGACGTCTCGCGCCTCACCCCCAGCGAGAGGAACTACGGGATCGTCTTCCAGTCCTACGCCCTGTTTCCGAACCTCACCGTCGCGCGCAACGTCGCCTACGGCCTGGAGACCCGGCGGGTGCCGCGGGCCGAGATTGAGCGGCGCGTGGACGAGCTGCTCGACCTCGTCCACCTGCGCGCGCACAAGCACCGGTACCCGGCGCAGCTGTCGGGCGGCGAGCAGCAGCGCGTGGCCCTGGCCCGGGCGCTGGCCCCGTCGCCGTCGCTGCTGCTGCTGGATGAGCCGCTCTCGGCGCTGGATGCCCGCGTCCGCCAGGCGCTCCGGGTGGAGATCAAGGCCCTCCAGCGCCGCCTGGGGATCACGACCGTCATGGTGACTCACGACCAGGAGGAAGCCCTGACCATGGCCGACCGGATCGTGGTGATGAACCACGGCGTGGTCGAGCAGATCGGCAGCCCGTTCGAGATCTACACCGAGCCGTCGTCCCTGTTCGTGGCCCGCTTCGTTGGCCACATGAACTTCATCCCCGCCACCGCCTGCGAGCGGCCCGGCTGGGTCCGGGTCGGCCCCGTCGAGCTCCGCCACCGCCCGGGCCCGACGCCGCCCGCCGGCACCCGCCTGACGCTGGCCATCCGCCCCGAGGAGATCCTGATCGGCCCGGCGGCGCGCGACGGGGAGAACCGGATCGTCACGCGCGTCTGCGCGATGCAGTTCCTGGGCGCGTTCACCCGCCTGGGCTTGGCGCTGCCGGGCGACACCGGGCCCACCCTGGAATGCGACGTGGCCGTGAACGCCCTGGCCGAGGTCGGCGCGCGGGAAGGCGCCGAGCTGGCGCTGATCCTTAAGCCGGAGGCGCTGCGGCTGTTCTCCGACGGAGGCTGACGCCGGTGGCCGTCCTCCGGACCGACCCCGCAGGCGCCGCGATCCCCGACAGGGTCGTCCGCCGTCGGCTGGATCGCGAGACGGCGCTGCGCTACCTCCTCATCGCGCTGTTCGGGCTGTTCCTCTACCTCTTCGTGCTCTACCCGATGGCCAAGGTCCTCTGGCGCAGCCTCCTCGACAACGACGGGGCGTTCGTCGGCCTGGCGAACTACGTCCGCTACTTCTCGACGCCGGCCATCGCCGCCTCCGTCACTAACAGCCTGTACGTCTCGGTCGTGGCGATGGTCGTCACCGTCTGCCTGGCGTTCGTCTACGCCTACGCCCTCACCCGAACCCTCATGCCGGGGCGGGGGGTGTTCCGCGTCGTGGCCATGCTCCCCATCTTCGCCCCGTCGCTGGTCCAGGGGATCGCCTTCGTGTACATCTTCGGCAACAACGGGATCTGGACCCGGCTGACCGACATCAACATCGGCGTGTACGGCGCCAAGGGCATCATCATGGCCGAGGTGTTCTACTGCTTCCCCCACGCCATGCTGATCCTGATCGCCGCCCTGACCGCCACGGACGCCCGCCTCTACGACGCAGCCGCCGCCCTGGGCGCGTCCCGGCTGAAGACCTTCGCTACGGTGACTCTGCCCGGCGTCAAGTACGGGTTGATGAGCGCCTGCTTCGTGGTCTTCACCCTGGTGATCACGGACTTCGGCGCGCCCAAGGTCATTGGGGGAAAGTTCTCGGTGATGGCGACCGAGATCTACAACCAGGTCGTCGGCCAGCAGAACTTCACCATGGGCGCCACCGTGTCCGTCGTGCTCCTGATTCCCGCCCTGGTAGCCTTCGTGGTGGACCGCCTGATTCAACGGCGGCAGTACGCACTGGTCAGTTCCTCGGCCAAGCCGCTGGAGCCGCGGAAGAACCCGCTGGCGGAGTGGAGTCTGTTCGCTTACTGCTTCCTCATCGCGGCGAGCATCGCCGCCATCTACCTGGTCATCCTGGTCGTCTCTCTGGTCGAGCGATGGCCCTACCGCCTTTCTCTTACGCTCAAGCACTACGCCTTCGACACCGTGGGCGGCTACACCCCCCTGCTAAACAGCGTGTACGTCTCGGCCCTCACCGCCGTGGTGGGAACCGCCATCGCCTTCATCGGCGCCTACCTGGTCGAGAAGTGGCGGACGCGGGCCGGCGCGCCGCTCTACGCGCTCTCGCTGCTGCCGGTGTCGATCCCCGGGATGGTGCTCGGGCTGGCCTACATCTTCACCTTCAACGTGCCCGGCAGCCTCCTCAACCGGCTCTACGGGACGCTGGCGATCCTGGTGATCTCCAACCTGATCCACTACTTCACGGTCCCGTTCCTCACTGCCACCACGTCGCTCAAGCAGATGGACGCCGAGTTCGAGAACGTGGGGGCCTCCATGGGGGTCCCGTTCTACAAGACGTTCTGGCGGGTGAGCGTGCCCATCGCGCTGCCCTCGATCATTGCGATCAGCATGTACCTCTTCCTGAACGCGATGGTCACGCTCTCGGCGGTGGTGTTCCTGGTGGCGCCGGGGACCGAGCTGGCGGCGGTCGCTGTGCTGCTGATGGACGACGCGGGGGACACGGCCCAGGCCGCGGCGATGTCCGTGCTGATCATCGCGGTGGGGCTGATGGTCCGGCTCGTCTACTGGGGGTTCATGCGCGGCGTGACGCGGCGTACCCAGGCCTGGACTGCCACCGCGGTCGCGACGGATCAGGTCGCGCTGATGGGGACCGGGTCGCTGAAGTGATCGCACCCTCCCCCTATCCCTCTCCCTGCCAGGGAGAGGGTGGGGTGAGGGTCATCTCCGAGAACGGCCGAGAGACGCGTGACCGATTATTCCAGGGTAGTGATCATCGGCGGCGGCGTCGCGGGGTGCAGCATCGCCTACCACTTGGCCCGGATGGGGTGGCGCGACGTCGTCGTCCTCGACAAGGGTGAGCTGACCTCCGGCTCCACGTTTCACTCCGCCGGCCTCGTGGGTCAGCTCCGCGCCTCCGTGGCGCTGACCCGCATCAACATGTGGAGCGTCGAGCTCTACGACCGCCTCCGCGAGGAGACCGGTCGCGATCCGGGCTGGCGCAGGGTCGGGAGCCTGCGGCTCGCCTCCTCCAGGGAGCGGCTTCTGGAGCTGAAGCGCCAGGCCGGCTGGGCGCGGACCTTCGGGTTCCCTCTCACCGTCATCACCGCGCGCGAGGCCGTGGACCTCTTTCCCCTCATGAGCCCGCAGGGTCTGGAGGGCGCCGCCTATCTCCCGACGGACGGCCATATCGACCCGGGTGGACTGACGTATGCCCTCGCGGACGGCGCGCGCCGAGAGGGCGTGAGGTTCCGGACCGGCGTCAGGGTCCAGGCCGTCGGGGTCAAGGCCGGCAGGGTCTCCGAGGTCGTCACGGACCACGGGACATTCACGTGCGAGGTGGTCGTGAACGCCGCGGGGATCTGGGCGCCCGACATCGGGCGGATGGTGGGAGTCACCATCCCCATCGTCCCCATGGCCCACCAGTACCTGACCACCAGGCCGATCGAGGGCGCCCGAAAGGATTTCCCCACCATGCGCGATCCCGACCGCCTCGTCTATTTCCGCGAGGAGGTCGGGGGTCTCCTCATGGGCGGCTACGAGCGGGAGCCGGCGGCGTGGGGGCTCGACGGGATCCCGCCCGACTTCACCCACCGGCTCCTGACCCCGGACTGGGGGCGCTTCGAGCCGCTGATGGAGCAGGCGGTCTCCCGCGTCCCGGCGATCGCCAAGGCCGAGGTGATCAGGCTCATCAATGGTCCCGAGGCGTTCACGCCCGACGGCGAGTTCATCCTCGGGGAGGCGCCGGACGTGAAGGGCTTCTTCGTGGCCGCCGGCTTCTGCGCCCACGGCATCGCCGGAGCGGGGGGCGTGGGGCGGGTGATGGCCGAGTGGATCGTCGAGGGACGGCCGGGCCTGGACCTCTGGCGGATGGACATCCGCCGCTTCGGGGCGCACTACGCCGACCGCGGTCACACCTTCGGGCAGGTGGCGGAGACCTACTCCACCTACTACGACATCCACTATCCCTTCGAGGAGCGCCGCGCCGGGCGCGGCCTCCGGCTCTCGCCCGCCTACCCCCGGCTTCAGGCCCTCGGCTGTGTCTTCGGAGAAAAGGCCGGGTGGGAGCGGCCGAACTGGTTCGAGGTCAACGGCGATGGCTTCAAGCCGTCCCACCGGCCGCGCGGCTGGCAGCGCGTGCACTGGTCGCCGGCGATCGAGGCGGAGCATCGGGCGACGCGCGAGCGCGCCGGCCTCTTCGACGCGACCTCCTTCAGCAAGCTCGAGGTCTCCGGTCCCGGCGCTTTGGCGTTGCTCCAGAGGCTCACGGACAGCGAAATGGACAAGCCCGTCGGCGCGATCACGTACACCCAGATGCTGAACGAGGCGGGCGGGATCGAGTGCGATCTGACCGTGACGCGTCTCGGGCCGGACCGGTTCTTTCTCGTCACGGGCTCGGCGTTCGGCCTGCACGACCTGGCGTGGATCCGCTCCCACCTGCCGGCCGGCGAAAGCGTGTCGGCCGAAGACGTTACGGAGCGGTATGCCTGCATCGGTCTCTGGGGGCCGCAGGCGCGCGCGATTCTCCGCCGGGTCGCGGCAGGCGACGTCTCCAACGCGGGATTCCCGTACCTGACGGCCAGGCCCATCATCGTCGCCGGCATCGCGGTGCAGGCGCTGCGCGTGACCTACGTCGGGGAGCTCGGATGGGAGCTCTACGCGCCGATGGCCGAAGGGCTCGCTCTGTGGGACGCGCTGTGGGCGGCGGGCAGGGACTTCGGCCTGGCGGCCGCCGGCTACCGCGCCATCGACTCGCTGAGGCTGGAAAAGGGGTACCGTTACTGGAGCGCCGAGGTGACACCCGAGTACACCCCGTACGAGGCGGGCCTCGGCTTCTGCGTGAAGCTCGACAAGGGGGACTTCATCGGGCGCGAGGCGCTGATCGCCCAGCGCGAGCGGGGACTCGAGCGGCGCCTCGTGTGCCTCACGCTGGACGATCCCGGGGCCGTCGCGCTGGGGGGCGAGCCGATTCTCCACGAGGGCGGGGCCGTCGGGAGGATCACGAGCGGCGGTTACGGCCATACGGTCGGCGCCTCCATCGCCTACGGCTATGTGCCGGCGGCCCTCGCGGCGGCGGGGACGCCGCTGGCGGTGGAGGTGTTCGGCGACGCGATCCCAGCTCGCGTGGCCAAAGACCCCCTCTACGACCCGAAGGGGGAAAGGATCCGGGCCTGACGAGTGTTCCGGAGCGAGCCACCTTCGCGGGCACCCGCCCCTTGCGGGCGGGTCGCCGCTCCGCGCCGCGGGGCTCCCCGCTCGCCGCGCCACCCGCCGGCCGTCCCGTTCCCGTTAGAGGCTCACGCGCGGCCTCTGCCTCCCCGCCGGAGGCCGGCGGCGAGGATCGCCATCTTCGAGACGGACTCGGTGACCCGGTCGTCCAGCGCCATCGCCAGCGCTTCCTCGAACGGCACCACGCGGCGCTCGAAGAACTCATCGTCGTCGGACGGGAGCGCGTCCGCCACGAGCTGCTCGCCGATGTAGCAGTACGCGATCTCGTCGAGGTAGGCGCTGGAGGGGAAGAACCGGCAGAGGAAGGTAAGGCGGCCGGCCCGATAGCCGCCCTCCTCCCTGAGCTCGCGCTGGGCCGCCTCCTCGGGCGATTCGCCCGCCAGCGCCCCGCCGCCCGGCAGCTCCCACGAGTCGTCCCGCGTCAGGTGGCGGAACTGCCGCACCAGCACGATGTGCTCGGGGTCCACGAACGGAACCACGCCGACGGTCACCCCCACCGCCAGCACCGGATAGGTTTCCTCGCGCCCGGTGGGGAGGCGCCAGACATCCTCCCTGAGCGTCAGCTTCCCGCGCGAGTGAATCGGGGTGGAGCGGACGAACGTCCACGATCCTCGGCTCATGGCATCGATCCTCCTGAGTGCCTCCCCCTAAAATACCAGACGATTTGACAGGATGAGAACCGGCCGGTATCGTACTGACGGGATGGCGCGGGACAAGCACGTTGACGGGCTGATGGAGAAGCTGCTCAAGGCGATCGAGTGCTCGCTGGCCGCGTCCCAGGCCGCCCGGGAGACCGTCGAGGAGATCCTCAAGCGGGGCGCCGACACGGCCATCTTCTTCGCCGGCGCCGCCGCGGATCCCAAGGCTCCCCGGGGCGAAGAGATCCAGCTCACCCCTCAGGACCGGGAGTTCCTCCGCACGCTGTCCATCCGCCCCGATTCCGCCTGATCGCCCATGCGCGGGCTCTTCCTTCTGGGGTCGCTTCTTCTTCTCGTCTTCCTCCTGTGGCCGATCGTGCGGCGCCTCCTGCCTCCACCCGCCGGACGGCCGCGGGCGATTCAGGACGAGCTCGTGAAAGACCCGGTCTGCCAGACCTACGTCCTCCGCTCCCGGGCCGTGAGGCGGGAGGCGGGGGGCACGACCCACTACTTCTGCAGCCGGGAGTGCGCCGCGCGCTTTTCCGGGTAGCCGATGACTCTGCACCCGGATCCCTACCGCGCCCCCGATCGCCAGCCCGATCCCCTCAAGATGGTCGAGGGCCTGGAGGACCGCGGCCGGACGCCGACCCAGGTCCGGCTCCGGCGGCGGTTCCTGGCGTTTGCGGGGATCCGGTCGGGGTGGAAGGTGCTGGAGGTCGGGAGCGGCAGCGGCGTCGTCTGCCGCGATGTGGCCGCGCTGGTCGGTGAAAGCGGGCGGGTGATCGGCGTCGATCCGAGCCGCGTCTTCGTGCGCGAGGCGCGGCGGCTGGCGCGCCAGAACGGGCTCGGTTCCCGGGTGCGCTTCGAACTCGGAGACGGTAGGCGTCTCCGCTTCAGCGACGATGCGTTCGATGCGACGCTGGCCGTGACGGTGCTCCTCCACGTGCCGGACGCCGATCGGCTCCTCGGGGACATGATCCGCGTCACGCGCCCCGGAGGAATCGTAGCGGTTCAGGATCAAGACTTTGGAACCTTGGCGCTCGACCATCCCGATCCGGCCCTCACCCAGCGGATCTTCGAGGGCGTGGCCAGGAAGATCTACGCGGATCCGTGGAGCGGCCGCACCCTCCCCCGGAAGCTCTCCGCTCTCGGCCTCGACTCGGTGCGCCTGCTCACGGACGTGTATCAGGACACCACCTTCGAGCCGTGGACCCGCACCTTTCTCCTGCGCCGCGCCGAGAACGCGGTGAAGTGGAAGATCGTGAGCGAGCGGCAGGCCGAGCGCTGGCTGGCGGGGATCGAAGCCCGGGCGTACGCGAAGACCTTTCTCATGACGCTCAACTTCTACGGCGTCGTCGGGGTGAAGCCTCGGGAGCGGCCCCGGTGAGGGCGCTCCCCGTCGTGTTGGCCGTGGCGGCGCTGCTGCTGCCGCGTCCGGGTGTGGCGGGACCGGCCTTCGACGGGCAGGCGGCCCTCGCCCGCGTGGAGCGGCTCGTGGGGTTCGGACCGCGGCCGGCCGGATCCGAGACTCTCGCCAGCGCGCGACGTTATATCGTGAAAGAGCTGAAAAAAGCCGGCGCCCGGGTCCGCGAGCAGCCCTTCACGGCCCAGACGCCCGACGGGCCGATCCGGATGGTCAACGTCATCGCCGAGCTGCCCGGCGGGCGGCCCGAGGCGATCCTGGTGGGCGGCCACTACGACACGAAGTTCTTTCCCAATTTCAGGTTCGTGGGGGCCAACGATGGGGGATCCAGCAGCGGGCTGCTCCTGGAGCTGGCCCGGTCGCTCGCCCGGCGGCCGAGGGAGTTCACCTACTGGATCGTCTTCTTCGACGGGGAAGAAGCCCGGCGCGACTGGAGCGCCACCGACGGGATCTACGGCTCGCGTCACCTCGCCGGGTCGCTTCAGCGCGAGGGCCGCGCCGCGCAGCTCAAGGCCGTAGTCGTGGTGGACATGATCGGCGATCGCCGGCTCAACATCCGGCGCGAGGCGGCCTCCACCCCGTGGCTCACCGACCTCCTCTGGGGGAGCGCCACGCGGCTCGGTCATCAAGCTCATTTCCTAAACGAGACCCTTACCGTGGAGGACGACCACACGCCGTTCCTCCGGGCGGGGATCCCCTCGGCGCTCCTGATCGATTTCGACTACGAGCCCTACTGGCACACGCCCGAGGACACGCTGGACAAACTTTCCCCGCGGAGCCTCCAGGTCGTGGGCGACGTCCTGCTCGACGCGCTCCCCGCGCTGGAAACGCTCCTGCTCCGCGGCGGGCCGGGAGGCCCCGCGCGATGACCCCCTGGCTCCTGACCGCTCCAAAGTCCTTCCGGGGCTTCGCGGCCTCTTGATCTATAATGGTGCGCCGGATCGGAGGGACTATGCGCGCGCTGCTCCAACTTCTCGTGTTCGGCCTGGTGGCGTTCCTGGGGGCGCCGTCGGCCTTCGCGGCGACCAAGGAGGTGGTGATCGTCACCTCCTTCCCGAAGGAGCTCTTCGAGGCCTACAAGAAGGCCTTCGAGGCGGCCCGGCCGGGCGTCCGCGTGGTCGTCAAGCCCCAGCAGACCAACGCCGCCATCACCTACCTTCGTGAGACACGCGCGAAGCCGGACGCCGACATCTTCTGGGCCTCGGCGGTGGACGCCTTCCAGGTGCTGAAGGCGGATGGTCTCCTCGAAAAGGTCGCGCTGCCGGATGCGCTCCTGAGCCGTATTCCGAAGACCATCGGGACCTTCCCGATCCACGACCCGGATGGGCACTACTTCGGCTTCGCGGTCTCCGGCTACGGCCTCATGTGGAACACCCGCTACCTGGCGCTCCACAAACTCCCCCAGCCCAAGGAGTGGACCGATCTGGCGGACGGGCGCTACCACGGCCACCTGGTGATCTCCGCCCCCAGCCGGAGCGGCACCACGCACCTCACCATCGAGGTGATTCTGCAGGCGTACGGCTGGGAGAAGGGATGGGCCCTCCTCCTCCAGATGGGTGGCAATATGGGGTCCATCACCGAGCGGAGCTTCGGCGTTCCCGAGGCCGTCCTCTCCGGACAGTACGGGATCGGAGTCGTGATCGACTTCTTTGGCCTGAGCGCCATCGCGTCGGGACATCCCGTCGCCTTCGCCTATCCCTCGCTCACCTCCGTGGTGCCGGCCTCGATGGCGGTGGTCAAGGGCGGCCCGAACGCGGAGAACGCGCGCGCCTTCGTCGAGTACCTCCTGTCCGACGAGGGCCAGCTCCGCCTGTTCTCGCCCGAGATCGGCCGGCTGCCGGTGGTTCCCGACCTGTACGCCAAGGCTCCGGCGGCCTATCCCAACCTCTTCACGATGAAGCTCGGCGGGGTGAACTTCAACGGCAAGCTGTCGTCCTCCCGGCGAAACGTGCTGAACTCCCTCTACGATCATCTGATCACGTTCCGCCACGCCGAGCTCCGGGCCGCCTGGGCGGCCATCTTCGCCGCCGAGAATGCCGTCGGGAAGGCGAGGGCGGCCGGCAAGAGCGTGGCGCAGGCCGAGCAGTCCCTCGCGGAGGCGAAGAAGCTGGCGACGGCCATGCCGGTGGATGCGACGCGCGCTTCGGACAAGGAGATCAACGCCGCGTTCAAGGACAAGCCCGACGTCAAATCGAAGCGCGAGACCGAGTGGGACAGCTTCGCCAAGACCAACTACGCCCGGGCCCGGGAGGCAGCCGAGCGGGCTCTGGCCGCGGCCAAGTAGCGGAAGGTTGATGGCACAGACGTGCCATCATGGCACCCATTGTCACGCCTCTCTTCACGCCGGGATCGCGTAACTCTCTGGTATTTTAGGTGTGTTGGGGTGGTTTTGGGTTTGCATGACGAGGGGGCCTGATGAGTGCGAAGATCCTGTTGGCCGACGACGACCCGGCCGTCTGCCAGTTCGTGGACGTGATCCTGAAGCAGGCAGGCTACAGCGTTGTCAGGGCCGCCGACGGCGTCGAGGCCATGGAGCGGGTGAGGCAGTCGCCCCCCGACCTGATCCTGCTGGACATCCTCATGCCGGGGCGTGACGGCCTGGACGTGCTCCGGTCACTCCGCCAGAACCCCGAGACCTCCCAGATCCCCGTGATCATGCTCACGCAGAAGGCCCAGGTCGAGGACCGGGTGAAGGGGCTTGAGTGGGGGGCCGACGACTACGTGCCCAAGCCGTTCGTGCCCCAGGAGCTCCTCGTCCGCATCCGCGCCCTTCTCAGGCGGAGCGAGAAGGTGCGCGCCCTCGGGCCGCTCATGGGCGTGCTGGGGGAGTGGTTCTCGGTCCAGGGGATTGAGCAGCTCGGTCACGAGCTGGAGACGGCGCGCGAAATCCAGTTCCGCCTCCTCCCGCCGGCCCTGCCCAACCTGGCCGGGGTGGAGGTCGGCGCGGCCCTGGCGCCGACCAAGAGCGTGGGCGGGGATTTCTACGACTTCATCCCCATGCCCGGCGGAGTCGGGTTCGCCATCGGCGATGTGTCGGGGAAGGGCATCCCGGGGGCCCTGCTCATGGTCATGGTTCGTTCGCTCCTGCGCGCCACCGCATGGGAGCTGGACGCTCCGGGAGAAATCGTCCGCCGGCTGAACCGGTTTCTCCACCGCGACCTCCCGCCCTCCATGTTCGTGACCATGGTGTTCGGCGTGCTGAGCCTCGGTGGCGGCCGCCGGTTGAGCCTGGCCAACGCCGGGCACGTCAATCCCATCCTTCTGCGCCGGGGGCGGCCCCCACAGGTTCTCGAGCTGGGCGGTCCCGTGCTGGGCGCTTTCGAGGATGCGAAATACCCGCAGGAGGAGCTGCTGCTGGAGGCGGGGGACCAGGTCGTCCTCTACACCGACGGGCTGGTGGAAGCCACCGACGCGGCGGGAGCGGCGCTGGGAGTGGAAGGCCTCGCCGCCCTCATCGAGTCGCGCCGCGCCGAGCCACCCCAGGCGGTGGCCCGGGCCGTGCTGGCGGAGGCGCAGGGCCGAGGCGGAGGCGTGAGCCGGGACGATCTCGCGCTCCTGATCCTGAGGGCCTCGGGCGGCCTGCTCGACGAGGAGAGTGGAAGTTGATGGTGAAAATTGATGGTTGAGGCCGCCCGCGTGGCGAAGATCCTCGTCGTGGACGACAATCCCGACAACGTGGAGCTGGCGCGGGCCGTCGTGGAAGCGGCCGGATATACGGCGGTGTCCGCCTCCGACGGGATCGAGGCGCTTGAGCGCGTCAAGGAGTCGCGGCCCGACCTGATCCTGCTGGACGTCATGATGCCGCGGCTCGACGGGATGGGTGTGCTTCAGAAGCTCCGGGAGAACCCGGGCACCGCTCAAATCCCCGTGATCATGCTGACCGCCAAGGCGGCGGTGGCCGACCGGGTCGCGGGACTCACGAAGGGCGCCGACGACTACGTGCCCAAGCCCTTCGAAGCGGCCGAGCTCATGGCCCGGATCCATACGCTCCTCCAGCGCAGCGAGAAGCTCCGCTACCTGAACCCGCTGATGGGCGTTCTCGGCGACTGGTTCTCGGAGCGCGGGCTGGAGCGGCTCTCGCGCGAGCTGGAGGTGGCCCGCGAGATCCAGATGTCCCTCCTCCCCAAGGTGCCGCCGCCCATCCACGGGATCGAGCTCGGGGCCGTGCTCTTCTCGTCGGAGACCGTGAGCGGAGACTTTTACGACTTTCTCGCCATGCCGGACGGGCGCTTGGGGATCTCCGTGGGAGACGTGTCCGGCAAGGGGATTCCCGCCGCGCTGCTCATGGTCATGGTACGCACGCTCTTCCGGGTCACCGCGGCGGACGGCGATCCTCCCGCTCAGGTGCTCTCCCGCCTGAACCACTACCTCTGCCGGGATATCCCGCCCTCGATGTTCGTCACCATGTTCTTCTGTCTCCTGGGGCCCGACCGGCAGCTGGTCTACGGCGACGCCGGCCACGTCAAGCCGATCCTGCTCCGGCCCGGCCAGCCGCCCCGCGTGCTGGAGGCCGAGGGGACGATTCTGGGTGTCATGGATGAGGCGGAGTTCGACGAGCGCCGGGTTCAGCTGACCCAGGGTGATCTGCTCGCGCTGTACACCGACGGGGTGGTGGAGTCCGTCGGGCCCGACGGCCGCATGCTCGGCACCGAGGGCTTCTGCAGCCTCCTCGAGGCCAACCGCCAGAAACCCCCGCAGGCCATTGCCGAGGCCATCGCGGACGAGATCCAGAAGAGCCCGGGCCCCCTGCGTGACGACCTCACGCTCGTGGTCCTCCGGGCCTAGCGGAGTTTTGGAGACCATGGCTCCCCTGCTATACTCGAAAAATGCTGGGGCGACCCCGAGCGTAACGACACGATGAGAGACGGGGGTCCGGAGGGCACCTTCGTGCTGACCAGCGAGCCGCAGCACCTGGCTCGCCTGCGGGACTGGCTCCGGGGGGAGCTCACGCGCCTGAAGGTGGAGAATCAAGAGCAGTTCGGCCTCCAGGTGGCGGTCGGGGAGATCTGCTCGAATTCCATCAGGCACGCGTATGCCGGGCTCGGCGGCAAGCCGATCCACGTCTCGGTACAGGGGAACGAGAACCGGCTGGTCATCGAGGTGCGGGACTTCGGGAAGAAGTTCGATCCCGAAGCGTACCGGCCGCCCGACTTCGAGGCGGTGCCCGAGGGCGGGATCGGCCTGCACCTCGTGCGGCAGTTCGTGGACGAGCTCTCGTACGACGTGACCCAGGAGCAGGGGACACGCTGGACACTCGTGAAGTATCGGAGGAGGGAATGATGGAGATCCAGGTCGCGCAGTCGCAGGACGTTACCGTCGTGGTTCCGACGGGTGACCTCGACATGGGAGCCGCCGACCAGGTTCGGCGGGTCCTGACCGAACTCATCGACAAGGGGCAGCTCAAGCTGGTCATGGACCTCGGCGGTGTCGGGTACATCGACAGCTCAGGGCTCGGCACGCTGGTGGCGGCCATGAAGCAGGCGCGGGCCGCCGGCGGCAACCTCAAGCTCTGCGCTCTCCAGGACGATGTCCGGTCGATTTTCGAGATGACCCGCCTGATCAAGGTGATGTCCGTTCACGCCACCCGCCAGGAAGCCGTCGCATCGTGGGGGTAGTCCCGCTGGCGCGCCGGGGGCCCTACCGAGCCGGTTCGGAGCGGTGAGACCTCTGGGTCTGCCCGCCGACCGGCGCTCCCCTTTCGTCGAGATCGTCCTCGGGCTGCTGCTGCTGGGCGGCCTCACCCTGCTCTTCCTCCCCGCCTACTCCCCCCTCGCCCTCGCCTTCGTAGCGCTCGTTGCCCTTCGACACGGCGCGCGCGAGGCGCTGGCCGCGGCGGTCTGCGCCTGGGGACTCCTTCTGGCTCTGGCTCTTGCGCGGCCGCGCGGCCCGGGGATGGCGATCCTCCGCGCGACGGAAACGTACGTCATCCTCTGCCTCCTCCTGGCGGGGGGGATCGGCTTCGGCGCCATCGGCCTCGCCCACCGGCGCGCGCTCCACGGGCTCCGGGACCGGGTCAACGAGCTCGAGCTCGAGCTGGCGGATCAGGGGGTGAGGCTGCTGGTTGCCATCGAGGAGAAACAGGAGATCGAGCAGCGCCTGGCCCAGGAGCGCTCCCCCGGCTCGCGCCCCTGACCTCCGAGTGAACCTCCCCCTCATCCGACGCGCCCACGCCCCCGGCGCGGGTACCCGGCTCTGGGACCCGGAGGGGGTCCTGGTGCTGGCGCTCCTCCTGCTGCTCGCGGCCGGCATCCTGTACCCGCTCCTCCAGGTGCTCTCCGTGGCGGTGGCGGGCGACACGGGGGGATTCACGCTCCGGCATCTCGTCGCTTTCTTCCGGCGCCCCCTCTTTCTGGAATCCCTGCTCAACACGCTGGCGACGGGCTTTCTGGCGGTGCTCTTCGGGAGCATGGTCGGCGTGCCGCTGGCGTTCCTGACGGTGCGCCACGCGTTCCCGGGAAAGGCCGTCCTCCAGACGCTCGGCATGCTGCCCCTCGTGATCCCGCCCTTCGTCGGGGCCGTGGCCTTCCAGCAGATCCTCGGGCGCAGCGGGATGGTGAACCTGTGGCTCCTCGAGACGTTCGGCACGACCCTCCCGCTGATGGAAGGGCTCACCGGCGTGGTGCTGGTCCAGACCCTTCACTACTTTCCCTTCATCATGGTCAACACCGCTGCCGCCCTGGCGGGAGTAGACCCGTCGCTCGAAGAGGCTGCCCAGAACCTGGGAGCGTCCGGCTTTCGTCTGTTTCGCCGCGTGCTCCTTCCCTTGGCGCTTCCCGGATACGCGGCGGGGGCCCTCATCACGTTCATCCGCGTCATCGATGATCTGGGCACGCCCCTCATGCTCAACTACACCAAGCTGCTGGCGCCCCAGGCCTATCTCCGCGTGACGACCGTCGGGCTCACGGATGTGGACGGCTACGTCATTTGCGTGATTCTGGTCGTGCTGTCGGTGCTGGCGCTCTGGGGCTCCAAGGCGGCCCTCGGGCTGTCGGAGTACGCCGCGCTTCAACGGAGCGCCGAGGTCGAGCCCCGGCGGCTCAGCGGGGCCTCGGCCCTGGCGGCGTGGCTCATCGCCGCCGCGCTCCTGGGGCCCGCGCTGCTCCCGCACGTGGGGATCTTCCTCCTGTCGTTTTCCAAGGTGTGGAGCCTCTCCCTCCTGCCCACCGTGTACACCCTCGGCAACTACGAGGAGATCCTCTTTCGCACCACGGGCTTCATCTGGAACACTCTCCGCTACGCCCTGCTGGCCGCGGCCGCGGACGTGGCGCTCGGCGCGGCGATCGCCTGGCTGCTCCTCCGCGGGAGCGTGCGCGGTAGGGGGTGGCTCGACGTCATCGCCACGATGCCCCTGGCGATCCCCGGGGTCGTGCTCGCGGTGGGTTACCTTCGCATGTTCCACGGCTGGAATTTTCCCGGCCTCGGCGAGCCCCTGACAGCCACGTGGCTCATCCTAGTCCTGGCCTACGCGATGCGCCGGCTTCCCTACACGGTGAGGAGCGCCTACGCGGCGCTCCAGCAGCTGCCTCTCGCCCTGGAGGAGGCGGCGCAGAATCTCGGCGCGAACCGCCTCCGGACTTTTGCCCGGGTGACCGCCCCTCTCATGGCCCGAGGCCTCCTGGCCGGCGGGCTCATCGCGTTCATCACGTCGGCGGTGGAGCTTTCCTCCACCATCCTGCTCGTGCCGCGCATCGAGCTCGGCCCGCTCTCCTACGGCATCTACGTGTACATGCAGTCCGCCGTCGGGCGGGGGCCCGGCGCGGCGCTGGGGGTGGTGGCCATCGTCCTGGTCGGGTGCGGGACTTGGCTGGCCCACCGGCTGGCGGCCAGGGGGGGCGCCGGCTCCCTCTTCCGCCTCTGATGCCGTGGCGATAACCTTCGCATCTCGGCGTTCTCGGTCGTCGCCCATCCTCAACGTACAACCGCGTACGCCTCCGGTGGGCTCCTCCCTCGGGCCTTGGGCTACTCGGTTCTCGCCACGGCATGGACTGATGCCGTGATGCGCTTGATGTGGCCGTCGCGACGAATCCTCCCGGTGGCGCTCTTCTTCGGGACCTTCGCGTGGTCCTTCGTCTATGTAAGCCTACCCTTCTACATCCAGCGGCTCTCCACCGTGGATCCCGTCTCCACGCTCAGGTGGACCGGCTGGATCCTGGGGATCTCGGCGCTTGTCACCGTCGTTACCACGCCCGTCTGGGGACGGTTGGCCGGAAAGGGGAACCCCAAGACCTTCTACGTGGTGGTCGAGATCCTCCAGGGGCTCGGCTTCGTCGGCATGGCGATGGCGCGGTCGCTGATCGAGCTCTTCCTGGCCCGTCTCGTGCTCGGGGCCATGGGCGCGGCCTCGACCTTTGCCTTCATCATCGCGGGGCGATCCCCCGACCGGGACGTGCGGCGGGAGGTCTCAGCGATCCAGTCGGCGATGACCGTGGGGCAGATCCTGGGGCCGCTGGCCGGCGCCGTCGCGGCGGCCCGCATCGGCTTCGTGCCGTCGTTCCTCCTGGGCGGGGCGATCCTCTGGGGGTGCGCGGGACTGGTCCAGTGGGGGGTCCCCCAACCACGCCTCTCCGCGGCGGTCGAGGAGGAGCGGCGCCAGATCTCCTGGGGGGAGATCTTGGTGGCGTGCTTCCTCGTGCTGGCCGGGTCCGTCCAGGTGTTCTTTCTGACGGCGGTGCTCCCCCAGATCCTTCCCCCGCTGGGCGTGGCAACCACGAGCACGCTGGAGATCGGCGGGTTGATCATCTTCGCCTCGGGGGTTGGGGCTGCCCTGGGGTCGCTCGCAGCGCCGCGGTTGGCCGACCTCCTGGGCGAGCGGAGGGCCATCGCCTCGTTCCTCGCCTCCTCCTCGGGCCTGCTGGCGCTCCTGGCGCTGACATGGGACGCTTGGAGCTTCGGGCTGGTCCGGTTCTTCCAGGTGCTCTGCGTGGCCCCCGTGTTCCCGCTGGCCGTGGCGCGGATCGCCCAACGGGCGGGCGGCGAGGCTATCGGCCTGGTCAACTCCGCCCGGATCGGCGCCGCGTTCATCGGGCCGGTCGCGGCCACCACCCTCCTGACATGGACGACCCCCGCCGTCGTCTACGGTATGCTTGCCCTGGCGGGCCTGGCCTGCGTTCCGCTGGTCCGGCTGCGCGCCCACGCGGAGAAGCCCTCATGAGCCCCAAACTCTCCTCCGAGGTCAGGCTGGAAGGGGTCGGGAAGCGATATGGGGAGATCTGGGCGGTCCGCGATGTGACGCTGACCATCCTGCCCGGGGAATTCTTCACGCTGCTCGGCCCGTCGGGGTGCGGCAAGACGACGCTGCTCCGGATGATCGCGGGCTTCGCGCGGCCGGACGCCGGGCGGATCCTCGTGGACGGAGAGCCCATCGATGCCGTCCCCCCCTGGAAGCGGGACGTCGGGCTGGTCTTCCAGCACTATGCCCTCTGGCCGCATCTGACCGTGTACGAGAACGTCGCCTTCGGGCTGCGCGAACGGAGGTTGCCCCGCGCCGAGATCGCCGAGAAGGTCTCGGCTGCTCTTACCCAGGTCGGCTTGGAAGGCCTCGAGGCGCGGCGGCCGTCCCAGCTCTCCGGCGGGCAGCAGCAGCGGGTGGCGTTGGCCCGGACTCTCGCGGTGCAACCCCGGCTCCTCCTCCTGGACGAGCCGCTCTCCAACCTGGACGCCCAGCTGCGGGCTCAGATGCGGATCGAGCTCGCCCGGCTCCAGCGGGATCTCGCCATTACCACGATCTACGTCACCCACGATCAGTCGGAGGCCCTCGCCCTGTCGAATCGGGTCGCGGTGCTCCAGAGCGGCTCGGTGGTTGAGGAGGGGACGCCGGAGGACATCTACCGGCGTCCCCGCAGCCGCTTCGCGGCCGAGTTCGTGGGAGCGGCCAACCTGCTCCCCGTGCAGGTGGTCGAACTTCGGGAGACCGGCGTGCTGGTCGAGGCCGTCGGGGGGGTGCGGCTCCCGGTGCCGGGCGACCCGGTCCGGTGGCGGACGGGAGCCCGGGCGCTTCTCTGCCTTCGCCCCGAGGCCCTCCGGATCGAGGAAGCCACCTTGGGGCGCGAGACGGGATTCTTCGCGACCGTGGCCTCCCGGGTCTTCGAGGGGGATCGCCACATTTACGAGGTCAAGGTCGGCGAGGGCACACTGCTCCGGGTTGAGCTGCCCGCGCTGGGCGAGGGACGGATCTTCCGGCTGGGGGATCGCGTGCGGGTGGAATTCAGCGCGGAGAGCGCCGTCCTCCTCCCCCAATCCTAGAGGGTGTAGGTCTTGCCCTGCTCCAGGATGTGGATGCGGGCCGGGTCCATCTTCTGAAGCTCCTCGGCGGTCTCCTCGAAGAAGTGCGGCTTGATGTGGTAGATCCAGAGGGGAAGATCGGACGGCATCTTCTTCATCTCCCGGCTCAGCATCACCGGCGTCAGGTGCTTGGAGGCGCGGGCGAGACCGTCCAGGCGGCTGGGGAAGGCGGTCTCGACGATCACCGCCTTGAGTCCCTTGAGCTCGCGCGCCGCCTGCCAGATCCGCTCGGTGGGCCCCGTGTCGCCCGAGTACACGAACCCCGTTTCCCCGTCGTGGATCACGAAGCCGACGGTGTCCACGGTGTGGTCCACGCGGATCGGCGTGACCCAGAGCTCGCCCACTCGCGATTCGACGTCCTCCGTCAGCGTCCGGTAGCCCAGGACCGCGGTCTGGGAGGTGGGGATCGTGGAGAAATCGGGCCAGAGCCGGTCGTTGAAGGCGTGCTTCTTCAGGTCGTCCACCACCGGCGCGATGCTCGTGGCGATCACGGGTCGCTTCGCGTTCGTAATGGCGAGCGTGTCGGTGAGGAAGGCGAGCCCCACGACGTGATCCAGGTGGGCGTGGCTGAGGAGGGCGTGCTCGATCTCCCGCTGCTCGTCGATGCCGAGGGCGCCCGGCACGCTCCCGGCGTCCACCAGCACCCGGTCGTTGACGAGGAAGGCCGAGGGACGCTGCCCCTGGCCCTCGCTGCCGAAGACGCCGAGCACCTTGATTTTCATCCCACGGATTTTAGTCTAGCAGACTTTGCCGGTCAAGCCGCGGAATCCGTGGCGTCGGGAAGATGCCAGCCTCCCCCGACCTGTGCTACCCTGCCAGCATGAAATTTTTCTCCGGGGCGGCGCGGCCGTGGCTCATCGGGGCCGGGGTAGGGGTGGTCGTCGCGCTCGTTACCCTCCTGGGAGTCGTCGAGTTCGTGGAGCTCAAGAGCCTTAACTGGCGGTTTCTCCTCCGGGGGCCGATTCGCCCCGCCTCGCCCATTGTCATCATCTCCATCGACGAGGATTCCTTCGACGAGCTCGACCTGGCGTGGCCGTGGCCCCGGGCGCTCCACGGCCGCTTGCTGGATCTCCTCAGCCGGGGTCGGCCCGCAGCGATCGGCCTCGACATCCTCTTCATCGAGCCCAGCGCCCATGGGCCCCGTGACGATCAGGCCTTGGCGGCAGCCGTGGCGAGGGTCGGCAACGTGGTGCTGGGGGCCAACCTGACCAAGACTCAGGGAGAGTATGGCGTCAAGGACGACCTCAACCCTCCGCTTCCCCTGATCCGGAAGGGCGCCGCGAGCTTCGGCTTTATCAACCTCGCGACGGACGAGGACGGCTTCGTCCGATCGGGGGACCTCAGGCTCCCCTTCCAGCAAGGGGTCCAGGAGAGCTTCGACCTCCATCTCTATAACCTGGCGATCAAGGCGGGGATTCCCGCCAAGCCGCTCCCCACGGAACCGATGGTGTACATCAACTATCGAGGTCCCCGGCGGACGTTCCCCGTGATCCCGTACTACCGGGTGCTGAACGGCGAGGTGAAGCCGGAAGTCTTTCAGGGGAAGATCGTCATGGTTGGGGCGACGACGCTTGCCCTTCACGACGACTTTCTCACCCCGTTCTCGGCTGGGCTGCTCACGAGCCTGGACAGGGTGCCCGGGGTCGAGGTTCACGCCAACCTGTTGGAGAACCTCCTCCAGGGCAATCGACTGACCAGGATCCACCTGTACCTCGGAGCCCTCCTGACGCTGGTCGCCGCCGTCCTGGGGACTCTCGCCGCCTTCAGGCTACGCGCGGTTCGGGCGTTCCTCTTGATCGTGGCGGTGGGAGTCGCGTATGCGGTGGTCGCCTTCTGGGCCTTCGTCAGCCTTTATCTGTGGGTGGATTGGTTCTCGGTCCAGCTGGCTCTGGTCTCCGGCTACGGCACCGCCGTGGTGATCAACTACATCCGCGAGCAGCGCGAGAAGCGGCGCCTGTCGCGGTTCTTCTCCCCCGACGTCATCAAGGAGATCCTGAAAACACAGAGCGAAGGCTCGCTGGTCGGCAGCCGCCGGCGCATCACCGTGCTCTTCTCGGACATTCGCGGCTTCACCTCGCTCTCGGAGAAACTCAAGCCTGAAGAGGTGGTGGAGATGCTCCGGGATTACCTGACCACCATGACCGAGATCGTCTTCAAGTACGGCGGCACGGTGGACAAGTACATCGGGGATGCGATCATGGCCCTCTACGGTGCGCCGTTCGACCAGATCAACCACGCCGAGCAGGCGGTGCGCACGGCGCTCGAATTTCAGGAGCAGGTCAAGGTCCTCTCCGAGCGCTGGGAGGCCAGGTCCGGCGTGCGTCTCCGCAACGGCGTGGGGATCAATACCGGGGAAGCCGTCGTCGGAACCATCGGCTCCCAGCAGCGGCTCGAGTACACGGCGATCGGCGACACGGTCAACCTTGCTTCCCGGCTCGAGGGCCTGACCAAGGACTTCCTCTCCCCCGTCGTGATCAGCGAGAACACCTACGAGGAGGTCAAACACCTCTTCTACTCGCGCTACCTGGGAGAGGTGAAGGTCAAGGGCAAGGAGATCCCGGTGAAGATCTACGCCGTGGAGAAGGCGGAAGGGCGCCAGGCCCCCCGCGCCGTCCTCGACGTGCCGCTCATCATCGTGGACGAGGACGTCACGATCACGGCCGCCATGCTGGACCTCAGCCGCACCGGCGTCGCGGCGCGCAACCTGCCCAAGCGGATTCCGGCGAACCGCATCGTCGGCATCCGGATCGAGCTCTCCGGCTTTCCCGAGCCCCTCACCGTTGACGGCCGGGTCATCTGGAGCGAGGGCGATCGAGCGGGGTTTGCCTTCCTGGGGCTGTCGCTCGAGAACGAAAACCTCCTGGAAGATTTCGTCAAGCGCCGGGCGGCGACGCCCGAATCTTGATTCCCGCCTGAGCCTGCCGCCACCCGCGCGGAGCGGCCCCCCTGACGGATTTGGGCACTTGCTCCGCCGGGATTTCTTACCGGCCACCCGGCCCTCTGCCAGCTTTTGTCGCCGAGTGACGGGCTGACAACTCTCTGCCCGGCCCGCCAAGATTTTCCACTACCCCTTGGGCGCCTCGGCGCCTGTTCCTGCCACCCGTCAGCCGTTCCCGCTGTAACAAAAGACCGTCACGCCGCCGTCTATTGGCACATCGGCTGCAGATCAAGGCAGGAGCAAAGGCAGGCCCCGACGGGACAGACCCTGGATCGAGCGCGCTTGCCGGCACAGGAAGTAGGGGATTGTCACCTTGACCAAAGCGGCTTCGAACGGGTTGCCAGATTGAGCCGCTAGAAGAGGGGGGTGGTAACTGGACTCAATAGAATCAATCGCTTAGCTCTGGCACGAACTCTGCTTTAATTTGGGCAGAGTCGTATTGTCCCCCTTTGGGGGCCGTGTGCAGTTTGCCCAGAGGGAAGCGTCGGTGAGGAGCAATTGGGGCCCGACCGACGGTCAGTGATCTGGAGAGTTCGTGACGAAGGCCCTGATTCTGCTGGTGACGGGGGCGGTCGCGCTCTTTGTGACCGGGGCCCCCGGGATCGCCAGCGCTCAGACCCCGACTGCTGTGGGTACCGTGACGGCGGTCTCCGGTAACGTCACGGTGACGCGGCTGGCGGCGGCTCCCCAACGCCTCAAGATCCGCGACACCCTCTACTCGCGCGACGTGGTCGAAGCGCGCAAGGACGGGATTGCGCGCATCCTGCTCGGAGGGAAGACGACGGTGACGGTGCGGGAGCTGTCGCGGCTGGAGTTGCGCGAGGAGGCGCGGGCGGACGGGGTGCGCTACACGGTGGAGCTCGTGGCGGGGAAGGTGCGGGCGTCGGTGGCGCGGGCGCTGATGGGTCCGGGCGAGCAGGTGGAAGTGCGGACGCGGAACGCCGTGGCGTCGGTGCGGGGGACGGACTTCATCGTGGAGACGGGGGAGCGGCCGGCGCCGAGGAGAGCATTCGGGCTCCTGGCGGGGCGGGAGGTCGCGGAAGGGATCCACGGCGGCGCGGCCCGGTCGGAGGAGACGGTGGTGGTGACGCTGTCGGGCGTGGTGGAAGTAGCGAACGGGCTGGAGGCGACGGGCCGGGCCGAGCGGGTCGGGGCGTACGAGACGGCACGGATCAGCGGGCAAGGGGAGCCCATCCGGCTTCAGATCCAGGGAGACGACATGAAATCATTTCTGAAGGGGCTGACTCCGGTACGGCCGCACGAAGCCACGGCGACAGGGCCGAGTAGCAAGTAGGAATATAAGAGAATAAAACGGAACGGCCTTGACAGAAATCTAATCTGGCTCTATAGGGTAGAGTTACCCACAGGCGTCAAGAGAAATGCCGGGTGTCCTTTTCGGCACTGACGGCGTGCCTTCCTGGCAGGGAGATGGCCATCTTGGACAGTGAGTGAGTTGAAAAATTAAGGAGTTACACGTCGGCCGGAGAGGGAATCGGCTGGCATGAATGCTGCTCCGGTACTTCGCAGTCGCCAAGTCCCTTCCTGATGGCCTTTGTTGGGCGTCGGGGAGGAAGGTTCGGCGAGGCTCCGTACCTGGCCCGCCGGCAGTCGGTTCTTCAGGAGACTCTATGAAGAAGGCTCCTAGGCTGCTGCTAGCCGGAGTAGCCGTCCTGGTGGGGGTGGCGTCCGCGTCAGTCGGGCGCGCCGAGAACCTGAGCAGTGCCGGGACGGTGACAGCGGTGGCTGGCCCTGTAACCGTGGCGCGACTGTCGGCAACTCCCCAACCCTTGAAGTTCCGCGACACCCTCTTCTGGCGCGACGTGGTGGAAGCCCGCAAAGACGGGATCGCGCGGATGCTGCTCGCGGGAAAGACGACGGTGACGGTGCGGGAACTCTCCCGCCTGGAACTCCGCGAAGAGGTGATGCCCGAGGGGATCCGCTACACCGCCGAGCTCGTGTCGGGGAAGGTGCGGGCCTCGGTGGCGCGGATGCTGATGCGCCCCGGTGACCAGGTCGAGATCCGGACGAAGAACGCGGTGGCCTCGGTCCGCGGGACGGACTTCATCGTGGAGACCCTGGCGGTGCCCTCGCAGGCGCCGGCCTTTGGGCTTCTGGGAGTCCGACAGGTCGCCCAGGCAATGGCGGATGCAGGGTCCCAGTCGGGCGAGACGGTCGTCATCACGCTGTCGGGCGTTGTGGATGTGTCGAACCGGCTGGCGGGGACGGGCCGGGCGGAGAGCGTCCGGGCCT
Organism: Candidatus Rokubacteria bacterium CSP1-6; assembly: GCA_001443385.1. GTDB lineage: Bacteria > Methylomirabilota > Methylomirabilia > Rokubacteriales > CSP1-6 > CSP1-6. Next base: position 51,688 of record LDXP01000001.1, on the reverse strand, counting down.
ATGAGGCCGTGCGCGTGAGCGGGCGACAGGATCCCCTGAGGGTTCGGCTCACCGGCGATGACCTGAAGGTGCTGTTGCAGGGGCTCACGCCGCCTCGCCCGCAGGAAGCCCGGAGCGGGGACAAGAGCGAGGCGGTCGGGAGCAAGGTCGAGCGGGTCGCGCTGGCGACTTCCGCGCGGAGCGTGCGGGTGTTCGAGCAGGGCGGTGGTGATGGCGGGGGCTCCGGTCAGGCAAATCAGCAGGGGACTGGCCAGGGCAGCGGCCAACAGGGCAGCGGCCCAGGTGAAGGCAATGGTCAATCCGCCGCGACCCCAGCGGGGCCGGCGACACCAGCAACCCCCGCGGCAGCGGCCGAGCCCGCAACTCCAGCGACCCCCGCGGCTCCGGCGACTCCGGCGACCCCTGCAGCTCCCGCGACGCCCGCGGTGGCCGCCGTGCCGGCGACCCCGGCGACTCCCGCAACGCCAGCGACGGCTGCAACTCCTGCAACGCCGGCCACACCGGCGACGCCTGCGGCAGCAGCTTTGCCCGCAACTCCGGCGGTGCCAGCCGTGCCGGCGACTCGAGCAACTCCTGCGGCGGTGGCCGGGCCCGCGACTCCAGCGACGCCGGCCGTGCCGGCTGTTCCTGCGGCCGCGGTCGGAAATCCTGGAAACGGCAACAAGCCGGCGACACCGCCGGGGCAGGCCAAGAAGTAGTCCGCGAGGTCAGAGATGAGACACACACGCGTGTTCCTAGTTCTGATGGTGAGCGTGATGGCGGGAACCCTGTTCACCGGCATGGCCGCCGCCGAAACCTCGAAAGCCGCCGGTCAGGTGATGGCCGTCGCCGGGCCGGTCACCGTGGCCCGGGCAGACGTGACGCCCCACCAACTCAAGTTCAGGGATAATCTCTTCTGGCGCGATGTAGTGGAGGCGCGCAAGAACGGGATCGCGCGTGTTCTGCTGGGGGGCAAGGCCACGGTGACGGTGCGCGAGCTCACCCGCCTGGAATTGCGCGAGGAGAAGCGGGCCGAAGGGGTTCGCTACGTGGCCGACCTCGTATCGGGGAGAATTCGGGCCTCGGTGGCGCGGATGTTGATGCGGCCGGGGGATCAGGTAGAAGTGTGGACATTTAACACGGTCGCGTCCGTGCGTGGGACGGACTTCATCGTCGAAACGGTGGAGCGACCGGTCCAGGCCCCGGCGTTCGGGCTTCTAGGAGTTCGAGAGGTTGCGCACGGAGTCGGAGACAGCGCGGCCGCGTCAGGCGAGACGGTGGTGGTGACCCTCTCCGGCCTGGTCGACGTGTCGAACCCGCTGGCGGGGACGGGCCGGGCGGAGCGAATCGGGGCATATGAGGCGGTGCGGGTAAGCGGGAGACAGGACCCGATACGGTTTCAGGTCAGCGCGAATGAGTTGAGAGTGCTTCTGAAGGGGCTGACGCCGCCGCGTCCGCAGGAGGCCCGGAGCGGGGACAGGGCCGCGGCCGTCGCGGAGAAGGTGGAGCAGGTGGCGCAGGCGGTTTCATCGCAGAGCGCCAGGGGCATCGAGCAGGTCGGTGGAGACGTCCGCACCCGCGGCAACGGCGGACAAGGCGGTCAAGGCAATCAGAGCCCCAGCTCCGCTGGAGGTCAGAGCTCTCAGAGCAGCGGGAAAGGCAGCGGCACCGAGCTCGCGCTGGGTCAAGTAAACAGTGGGGGCAACGGCCACGGGATCGGCGCAGGAAGCGGAACCTGGCATTCCTTTCGTCATTGGCGCGGTGACGACCACCGCTGGCGCTGGAGAGATCGGAAGTAAGTCTCGCTGAACCGCGAAGCGTCCTGGAGCGGGTCGTCCGACCCGCTCCTTTTTTTTCGCCCGGGCACGCCCGCGCGGCCTCCTCTGCTTGCTAACCCCGCCTGCCTGTGATAGAAAGAGCCACGATGAGCGACGACAACTTCGACTACCCGGTCATGGCGCGCGCCCTGATCCTGGGCGACAAGGACACGGTCGCCCGGAAGACGCGGGAAGGGCTCGATCTCCGGATGGACCCCAAGGAGCTCATCTTCAAGGGACTCATTCCGGGTATGGACGTCGTCGGCGAGAAGTTCCGGCGCAACGAGTACTACGTCCCCCAGGTGCTCCTGTCCGCCCGCGCCATGTACGCCGGCCTCGATCTCCTGAAGCCGCTCATCACGGCGTCGAAGACCTCCCAGTACCTGGGAACGGTCGTCATCGGCACGGCCCAGGGCGACCTCCACGACATCGGCAAGAACCTGGTCGCCATGATGCTGGAGGGCGCGGGGTTCAAGGTGTTCAACCTCGGCCGCGACGTCGCGCCGGAGGTTTTCGTGGCCGCGGTCCAGGAGCACAACGCCGACGTCGTGGGGATCTCGGCGCTGATGACCACCACGATGCCGGCCATGAAGCGGACCATCGACGCGCTGATCAAAGCCGGAGTCCGCGAGCGGGTCAAGGTGATGATCGGCGGGGCGCCCGTGTCCCAGGCATACGCCGACGAGATCGGCGCCGACGGCTACGCCAGGGACTCTACCCTGGCGGTGATCAAGGCCAAGGTCCTCTTGGGCAAGGAAGTGGCCGCCGGGGCCGCGAGGTAGGAACCGCATGGCGGGGCGCGGGGCGGAGCTGATCCAGCGGGTCAAGGCCGGGGAGATCCTCGTCTTCGACGGCGGGTACGGGACCATGCTCTTCGCGGCGGGGCTCGCGGACGGCGCCTGCCCGGAGCTGTGGAACGACACCCACCCCGACGTCGTCCGCGGGATCCACAAAGGGTACTTCGACGCCGGCTCGGACTTCGTCGAGACCAACACCTTCGGCGGCACGCGGCTGAAGCTCGGGGCCTACAGGATCGCTGAGCGGACCCGCGAGCTCAACGTCAAGGGGGCGCGCCTCGCGCGCGACGTCTGCCCTCCCGGCAAGTGGGTGGCCGGGTCCATCGGCCCCACGAGCCATCTCCCCCTCGAGTACGAGCCGCTCGGCGACACCAGCGACGAGCAGTACTTCGAGAACTTCAAGGAGCAGGCCGAGGCGCTGGCCGAAGGCGGCGTGGACCTCTTCGCGGTCGAGACGATGATGTTCCCCCAGGAGGCCACCGCCGCCATCCGCGCGTGCAAGGCCGCGGCGGACCTACCCGTGATGGCGACCATGTTCTTCCAGTACGAGCCCGAGCACGACCGCGACCGGACGATGTGGGGGGAGAGCCCCGCCGACGTGGCCAAAACCCTCCTCGGCGCCGGGGCCGACGTGGTCGGCATGAACTGCGGGCGCGGGCCCGACCGCGCCATCGTCATCATCCGGGAGATGCGTCAGGTGACCGATGCGCCGCTGGTCGCGTACCCCAACGCGGGTCTTCCCGTCATGACCGACGGGCGGGTCACCTACGAGCTGGGGCCGGAGGAGATGGCGCGCCAGTATCCCGCGCTCCTCGATGCCGGCTGCGATATCGTCGGGTCCTGTTGCGGCTCGACGCCGGAGCATATCCGCCGCATCGCGGAGGTCGTCCGCTCCCGCAAGAAGTGATTCGGTCGGTTCTCTCCACGCAGCCCGTCGTCATCTCCGAGGTTCCCCTCCAGATCGACCCTGAGGAGGTTCTCCGTTTCCAGGGGTACAAGAAGGGCAGGGACCGTCCCGCTCCCGCCGTGGCCGAAATCTACGAGCAGGCGCTCGCGGAAGGTGAGCGCCTCATGAAGCCCCGCGCGGTGTACCGGGCGGTCACCGTGACCGCCCGGGGGGCCGACTCCATCACCGCGGCGGGCGGGGTGGAGTTGCGCATTCCCGAGATCGGCCGGCTGTGGGGGGCGGTCGAGAGCGTGGGCATCGCGATCTGCACGATCGGAGAGGCCCTGGAGAGCCGAGTGGGGGAGCTCTGGGAATCCCGGGAACTCCCCCTGGCGGCGATGCTCGACAGCGTCGGCTCGGCCTCGGCGGAGTGCCTCGCGGAGTACGTGAACGACCTCCTCTGCCAGGTGGCCATTGGCGAGCGGCTGAAAGTCACGAATCGCATCAGCCCCGGCTACGCGGGATGGGACGTGTCCGAACAGCACCTCGTCTTCAGCCTCTGCCCGGGCGACCCCGCGGGAGTGACGCTGAACAGCGCGTGCTTCATGACGCCCACCAAGAGCATTTCGTTCCTCGTGGGAATCGGCGCCGAGGCGCGCGTGGACCACTACTTCACCCAGTGCCGTCGCTGCTGGATGAAGGCGTGCGCCTATCGCCGCGCGCCGGCCGAGCGGACGGTTCGCCGGAATTGATCTGTGGTACCATGCTTCGCACATATGGACGCGGGTGAGAACATCATTCTCGTCGGGTTCATGGGAGCCGGGAAGTCGTCGGTGGGACGGCTCCTGGCGAAGCGGCTCGGCCGCTGCTTCGTCGAAACCGACGATCTCATCGTGGCCCGGGATGGCCGGTCGATTGCGGAGATCTTCCGGGCCGAGGGGGAGGCGCGGTTCCGGCAACTCGAAGCCGACCTCCTCGATCTGCTCAGACTCAAGCGCGGCGACGTGATCGCGACCGGCGGCGGGTTCCCCTGCCGGGAGGGGCGCATGGAGGCGCTGAAGGCGATGGGGACGGTGGTCTGGCTCGCGAGCGAGTTCGAGGCGCTCTACGCGCGGGCGCTGCGGTCCGGCTCGCGTCCCATGCTCGAGGGCAAGCCCAAGGAAGAGGTCGCCGCCCTCTATCACGGCCGCGAGCCCTACTACCGGCAGGCCCACCTCGTGGTCGAAACGGCCGGCCTGGGCGTCGACCAGGTGGTGCGGCGGATTCTCTCCCTCCTCCGCCAGCGGGAGCGGGTGGGCTGATGGCGATGAGCCCGTTCCTGTCCCGGCTCGCCGAGGGCCCGCTGCTCTGCGACGGCGCCATGGGGACCATGCTGTACGCCGGCGGCGTTCCGCTCGACGGGTGCTTCGACGTCTTCAACGCCAACAACCCGACGCTCGTCCAGTCCATCCACGCTGCCTATCTGTCCGCCGGCGCCGACCTGATCGAGACCAACACCTTCGGCGCGAACCGGTTCAAGCTGGCCCTTCACGGCCTCGATGCGCGCGTTCGCGAGATCAACGCGCGGGGGGCGAAGCTGGCCCGTGACGTGCGCGAAACCACGGGCCGGGAAGCCTTCGTGCTCGGGTCCATCGGCCCTCTCGGCAAGTACCTGGCGCCCATCGGGACCATCGGCGTCGAGGAGGGCCGCGCGGCCTTCCGCGAGCAGGCCGAAGGGCTGCTCGAGGGCGGGGTGGACGCCTTCATCGTGGAGACGTTCTCGGACCTCGGGGAGATCCGGCTGGCGGTGGAGGCCATCCGCGCCCTCACGGACGAACTGCCGATCATCGCCCAGATGGCGTTCACCGAGGAGGGCGTCACGTTCGTCGGCCGCAGCGCGGTGGAGGTGGCACGCGCGCTCCGCGGGCTGCCCGTGCAGGTCATCGGCGCCAACTGCTCCGTCGGCTCCAGCGTTCTCTACGACATCCTGGAGCAGATGCTCCCCGAAGCCGGCGGGCTGCCGATCTCGATCCAGCCCAACGCGGGTCTGCCGAGCCGGGTCGGCGAGCGGCTCATCTACCTCTCGTCGCCCGCATACATGGCTGAGTACGCCGGAAAGATGCTCGAGGCCGGCGCCAGGATCGTCGGCGGCTGCTGCGGCACCACCCCCGACCACATCCGGGCGATGCGCGCCGCCGTGGACCGCCACGTCCCCACCCGCGCCCGTGCTGGGCGTGTCTCCGTTTCCCCGCCGGCGCGGGAGGAGGCCCCTGCGCTTCGAACCGCCGCGGCGCCCACGCCCCTGGCGCGGAAGCTGGAGGCGGGCGAGTTTCTGGTGACGGTCGAGCTCGATCCGCCCCGCGGTCACAACATCGAGAAGCTGGTCCAGGGCGCCAAGCTGCTGAAGGAGCGCGGGGTCGAGATGGTGGACATCAACGACGGCTCGCTCGGGCGGATCCGGATGTCGGTCCTCCCCACCGCCGTGCTCGTGCGCGAGGCGACCGGCCTGGACATCATCATGCACTTCACGTGCCGGGACCGGAACCTCATGGGGATCCAGGCCGATCTGCTCGGGGCTCACGCCATGGGGATCCGGAATATCCTCGCGATCAAAGGGGACCCGCCCCGGGCCGGGGACTACGTCAACGCCACGGCCATCTTCGACGTGAACGCCATTGGGCTCATCCGCATCATTCAGGGCATGAACGGCGGGCTGGATGCCACGGGGAACTCCATCGGCGAGCCGACGGGCTTTCACGTTGGGGCGGGCCTCAACCCGGCCGCCGTGGATCCCGACAAGGAGCTGGCGCGTCTCTTTCGTAAGGTCGAGGCCGGGGCGCGCTGGGCGCAGACCCAGCCGGTGTATGACCTGGAGGTGCTCGACCGCTTCCTCTCGCGCGCGGGTCGCCTCCCCATTCCGATCATCGTCGGGCTCCTGCCGCTGCACTCCTTCCGCCACGCCGAGTTCCTGCACAACGAGGTTCCGGGAATCACGATCCCGGACGCGGTGCGCGCGCGGATGAAGGAGGCGGGAGACCGCGCGCTCCGGCAGGGGATCGAGATGGCGCAGGTGCTCCTCCAGCAGATCCGCACCCGGTATGCCGGCGCGTACCTGATGCCCTCCTTCGGCCGATATGAGGTCGTCGCGGAAGTGCTGGACGCCTTGCGATGACGAAGACTCGGATCGGGGTGGAGAGGGTTCGGCGCGCTCGATTCCGGCGGGGCACGGGCGTGGCGACAGCCCGGGGTGCCCGTGCCCTGATAGATGATGTCGCGGAAGTGCTGGACGCCCTCCATTGACGAAGACTGAGATCGGTTTTCTGACGGCGACCGAAATCGTGAAGCGGATCCGCGCGGGCGGTCTCTCGCCGGTGGCGGCGGTCGAAGCGTGCCTCGCGCGAATCGCCGAAACCGAGCCGGCGCTCCGCGCGTGGGTCCACCTGGACACCGAGGGCGCCCTCAAGGCGGCCCGGGCGCTGGAGGCGGAGGGCCGGGCGGGCCGGCTTCGCGGGCCGCTCCACGGGGTTCCCGTGGGCATCAAGGACATCTACCATGTGGCGGGGATGGTGACAACGGCCGGGGCCGGGGCCTTCGCCCACGAGCGCCCGGCGGCCGACGCGACCGCTGTCGCCCGGCTCCGGGCGGCCGGCGCGGTGATTCTCGGGAAAACGGCCACCACCGAGTTTGCGTACGCCGATCCGGCCGAGACGCGGAATCCCTGGAACCTCGACCACACGCCCGGAGGATCGTCGAGCGGGTCGGCGGCGGCGGTCGCGGCCGGAATGATCCCGCTGGCGCTGGGGTCCCAGACCGTGGGCTCGACGCTGCGCCCGGCCGCCTACTGCGGCGTGGTCGGCCTCAAGCCGACCCACGGGCGCATCAGCGCCGCGGGCGTGGTCCCGCTGGCCTGGAGCCTGGATCACGTGGGCATCTTCGCCCGGTGCGTGGAAGATGCGGGGCTCGCGCTCTCGGTGCTGGCGGGCCACGATCCGGCTGATGGCTTCTCGGCCGCCGTCCCGGCCGGCGACTACCTCGGCGCCCTCGCCCCCTTCGAGCGGCCGCCGCGCCTGGGAATTCCCCGCGGGCTCTTCGGCGACAAGGCCAGCCCGGAGGTGAACGCCCACCTGGAGGCCATCGCGTCGGCCTTCGCCAAAGCGGGAGCCGCCGTCGAGGCGGTTTCACTGCCGCCGTCAGCGGCCGCGATCCACGACGCGGGGCAACTGGTCATGCGGGTCGAAGCGGCCGCCTTCCACCGGGATCGCTTTGCCCGCCATCGGGACGCCTACCGTCCCAAGATCCGTGGCCTCATCGAGGAGGGCCTGGCCATTCCCGGGGTCGAGTACGTCTGCGCCCAGCAGGCCCGCCGGACGTTCAGGGAAGAGGTAACTCCGCTCTTCGGGCGGTACGACGCGCTTCTCATGCCGGTCGCCCCTACCACCGCCCCGAAGGGGCTCACGTGGACGGGCGATCCGGGGCTCTGCGCCCCCTGGAGCTTTTCCGGCCTTCCCGCCATCGCCCTGCCGAGCGGCCTGGCGGTGGATGGCCTGCCGCTGTCCATCCAGCTCGTCACCGCCCCCTTCACGGAGGATCGACTCCTGGGGGTGGCCAGCTGGTGTGAGGCGATCCTGAGCTTCACGGCTGCTCCGCCCGTCCACGCAGTCTAGTAGGGAGTCCCGCCATGAAACCGTTCGTCGTCAACCGCTACGGTCGCATCGTCTTCCCCTCCAACTTTTTCCCGGAATTCGACTTCTCGGTCTTCGAGACGCTCGAGCAGTTCGCCGCCGCCATCAAGCGGGACCTCGAGGAGAAGGCGCCCTCGGAGACGGACATCGTCGCCCGGGTGGAGGCGCGCGAGTACAAGGGGCGCTACGAGTTGCTGCGGGACTTGGCGCTGAACCTCTTCTGGGTGAATCGCTACGCGATGACGATGTACGAGAAGCGCCCCGCCCGCTGGCGGGACGTGCCCCGGCACCGAGACGACATCTTCCTGCCGGTGTTCAAGCCGTGGGAGGGGGCCGAGCTGACCGCCGTGATCGAGGCCGGCTACCGGGCGCTGCCCCCGACGTGGGACGAGGGGACCGAGGATAAGATCTCGCGCACCCTGCTCGATGTCTTCCGTCACAAGAAGGGGGCCGGGGCGGAGCTGCCGGCCATCAAGCCGACGGTGCCGGAGATCCTGTCCAATCCGAAGAACCTGACCTACCACCTCCTCACGCACGAGCCCGATTACCCGGGCTACAGCCACGAGGAGATCATCGAGTGCACGCACCGGGTCCCCGAGATCGAGGCCCTGCTGCGGCAGGCGATGGTGCTGCACAACCAGTTCCGCTGGGATCGGACCAAGACGCGGCTCACCGAGGTTGGCAGGCTTCACGATGACGACTTCGTGGTCGTCTTCCATTCCCGGAACGACGAGGTCCTCCAGTTCATCCGCCGCGTGAAGAGCGGACGGCGCGTTCGGCAGCGCCGGCCGGCTCCGGCGGAGTCCCGCCCTCCAGTGGCGCCGTTCCCGGCGGTGGACGTGCGCCGGCGGTTCTCCGTGATGCCGCGCCTCGAGGCGCTGGCCGTGTACAAGGGCGAGGTCGCCTGCACCAACGAGGACCTCATCCGCAACGCCGCGTTCTGCTGGTCGCCGATGACGGCCGAAGAGATCCTGCACAAGACCGGCATCGAGCAGCGGCTCTATACCGAGCTCGACCTGGATCACATGGCGTTCCTGGCGGCTCAGGCGGCCCTCCGGAAATCCGGGCGCCGGCCGGAGGAGATCGGGGCGGTCCTCTTCTGCTCGTGCACCAGCGCCAAGATGATGCCGTCGCTGGCGACCTGGCTGTCGGGGCAGATGGGGATCTTCCAGACCCACGCCTCCTGCGACATCGTCGCCGCCTGCGCTGGCCTGCCCTACGGGCTGGCCGAGGCGGTGCGCCTGCTCCAGGAAACGGAGCGCCCGGCGCTGGTGGTCTGCGGCGAGAAGTTCTCCGACAAGATCGGCACGGTGCGGACCTCCCGGATGATCTTCGGCGACGGCGCCGCGGCGCTGGTGATCGCACCCGCTCCCGAGGGCGCCCCGCCCGACATCGAGGTGTTCCAGACGTACGCCAGCGGCCCGATGAGCGAGGTGGATTCCATCATCTGGCCCAACCCGGAGTTCGACAACAACATCACCGTCTATGGCCCGGAGGTGCGGAACCTCGCCAAGCGCTACCTCACCCAGATGATCGACGAGCTGACGTCGCTGCCCCACCCCGACGGCCGGCCGGGCTCCCTGATGGATGCGATCGAGCTGATCGTCCCCCACCAGGCCAACAAGACCATGGTGGTCAGCCTGGCCCAGGCGGCCGGCGTCGCGCCCGAGCGCTTGTACTTCAACATCGCGAAGGTCGGGAATACGTCGTCTGCCAGCATTCCCATCGCCCTCCACGACGCCGTCAGGGAAGGCGTGATCACCCGTCCGATGAGGATCTTCGCGCCCGGGTTCGGCGCCGGCGCGGTCGGCGGCTACGTCGTCATGCGCTTCGACCCGGCCGTGGTCGCCTAAGCCCGCCTGATGCTCGACACCAAGATCGAGGGCGCCACCGTCGTGGACGGCACCGGCGCGACCGGGTTCAGGGCCGACGTCGGCATCACGGGCGAGGCCATCGCGGCCGTAGGCGATCTCTCGCGGGAGCCGGCCGGGACGACCCTGCGCGCGTCCGGCTTGACGTTGGCGCCGGGGTTCATCGACGTGCACTCGCATTCCGACTGGCGGCTCTGGGCGAACCGGCGCGCCGAGTCCAAGGTCCGCCAGGGCGTCACCACGGAGGTCGTGGGCAACTGCGGCTTCTCCCCGGCGCCCGTGAACCCCTCCTTCCGCGAGGACCTGCGGGGCTTCGCCCTCTACCTGCCGGAGGGCATGGACTTTTCCTGGCAGTCGGTCGAGGAATATCTCCGGCGTTTCGATCAGGGCGGCTGCGCGCTCAACCTTATCCAGCTCGTGGGCCACGGCACGCTCCGCATCGCGGCGATGGGCTTCGCCCGGCGGAAGCCGAGCGACCGCGAGCTGGCCCACATGAAGCGGCTCGTGGCCGAGAGCCTCGAGGGCGGGGCGTGGGGGATCTCCACAGGGCTGATCTACGCGCCGGGCTCGTACGCCGAGACCGACGAGATCATCGAGCTCGCGACGGTGGCCGGCCGCCAGCGCGGGTTCTACGCGAGCCACATCCGGGGCGAGGGGGCGAACCTCCTGGACTCGGTGGCGGAAGCGATCCGCGTCGGCCGGGAAGGCGAGCTGCCCGTGCAGGTGAGCCACATCAAGGCCGCGGGGCGCCCGCACTGGGGCAAGGTCAAGGACGCCCTGGCGCTGATCGACGCCGCGCGGGCCGAGGGGCTCGACGTCACCGCCGACGTCTATCCCTACACGGCCTCGAGCACCACGCTCCGCACCCTGCTGCCCGGATGGGCCCTGGAGGGCGGCGTGGAGGCGATGCTGGAGCGGCTCCAGGACCCGGCGGAGCGCGCCCGGATCCGGGCGGAGGTCGAGGCGGGAAAGCGGGGGGAAGAAGATCTGGTGGCGAACGCCGGCTGGGACGGAATCATGATCGCCTACGCCCCCGGTCGCCGGGAGGCTGAGGGCAGACGTCTCGCAGAGATCGCGAGGGACCTGGGGGTCGCTCCCGCGGACGCCGCGCTGGATCTGATCCTGGCCGGGCGCGGCAAGGCGTGCATGATCCTCTTCCAGCTCGACGAGGCCGATCTGAGAGTCGCCCTCGGACACCCGCACGTGATGATCGGCTCCGACGGCTCCGCCCTCGCCACCCACGGCGAGCTCGGGCAGGGGAAACCCCACCCGCGTAGTTACGGAACATTCCCGCGGGTGTTGGCCCGCTACTGCCGGGACGAGCGCCTCCTCTCCGTCGAGCAGGCGGTCCGCAAGATGACCAGCTTGCCGGCGAAGAAGCTGGGGCTCAAGGACCGCGGCGTCATCCGGGTGGGTGCCAAGGCCGACCTGGTGGCCTTCAACGCGAAGACCGTGACCGATCGCGCGACCTACGCCGAGCCGCACCAGTACGCGGCCGGGATCGAGTACGTGCTGGTCAACGGGCGGCTGGTGATCAAGGGAGGAGAGCACACCGGCTCGCTTCCCGGCCGCGTCCTGACTCCCCCGTAGGTGCCTTCCGGTGTGGGATTCCCAGTAGGGCGCCAACTGCTATCATAGGGCCATGAAGGCGAGCGCCGTCGCCCTGGGGCTCATCAGCGCTCTCGCCGGCGCCCAGTCCCTCGAGGAGGGGCTGGCCCGATCGCTGAAGCTCCTGCTTCAGCTCACCGGGGCGCGGGCGGCGGGCCTGGTGTTCTTTCCCCGTCGCGGCGCCCCCATTTCCGTTCTCGTGGGCACCCGGGGCGCTCCCGCCCTCGATCGCTGGCTCCGCGATCTGCTCGCGCTCCCCCCGCGCCCTGGGAAATCCCCGGTGACTGCGCCTCCCGGCTGGAAGGGCCCCGGCCGGTCCGGCCTGCTCCATCTCCCCATCGGCCCCGGGACCCGGCCTGCGGGCCGGCTCCTGCTCCTCGCCCCGGCGGGGCGCCGCGGTCCCATCAGAGCGGCGCTGCCCCCGGCGTTTCTCCGCGAATTCGGAAGCTCTCTGGAGCAGGTCTGGCGCCTGCACCAGCGCACGCTTCGACTCTCGGTGATGAACGACATCACCGCCCTGCTGGCGTCCACCGTTCCCCTCGAGGAAATCTATCAGGCGTTCTCCGCCGCCGTCGCCCGGCTGGTCGAGTTCGATGCCCTCGCCGTGACGCTGATCGATCGGGAGCGCCGGCAGTTCAGGGCCGTTGACGTCACGGCCCGGTCGGTCCCGCTGCCGGTGAGCGAGCCGCGCTTGCCGCTCGCCGAAACCCTGGTCGGATGGGTGGCGGAGCGCCGGATTCCCCGGCGCGTGGATGACCTCACGCACCCGTCGGTCCCGTCGCAGAGCCGCGAGATCCTCTCCGCCCGCGGGTACCGGTCCGCAGTGGTGGTGCCGCTCTCCTCCGGCGAGGAGGTGGCGGGGACGCTGAACCTCTGCCACCGGCGGCCCCTGGCCTTCGACGACGAGGCCGTCGAGATCCTCCTGGAGGTCGCGATCCTTCTGGCCGCCGCCATGGAGAACCGGCGGCTCCTGAGCGAGACCCGTCAGCGGGCGGAGGAGCTGGGCGCGCTGTACCGGACCAGCCAGCTCATCACCGCGCGGCTCTACCTGCCGGCGGTGCTCGAGGCGATCATCCGCTCGGTGACGGAGCTCACCGGCGGCACGGGATGCGGGATCGGCCTCCTCGACGCCGAGCGGAGCCATGTCGGCCACGTGGCCGCCCATGGGTTTCGGACTGCCGAATGGCGGTCCCTGTCCCTGGCCGTGGGGGAGGGGATCATCGGCCGCGTCGCCATGAACGGCGTGCCCATCTGTACGGACGACATCCGGGAGGATCCGCGCTCGGCTCAGCGGGACGTGGACGAGCGGGAGGGGATCCGGTCCATGCTGGCCGTCCCGCTCCGCGTGGGCGAGGAGATCATCGGCGTGATCTCCACGTTCGCGACCGCCGTGGGCGCCTTCGGGGCCCACCACCAGACGCTGCTCGAGGCGTTCGCCGATCAGGCCGGCATCGCCATCCAGAACGCCCGCCTCTTCGAGGAGCGGGTCCGCTGGGCCCGGCAGATGCAGGCGCTGAACGAAGCGGGTCGGGCGGTCAACCGGAGCCTCGATCCCAACGAGACGATCCGGGTGATTCTCGAACAGGCCCGGGAGGTGCTGGGCGCAGAGTCCTGCGGCCTCATGGGGCTGGACCCCGAGAAGGGCGAGCTCTACTCGGTGGGCAGCCTCGATCTGGCCCGGGAGGTGCTGGGGCGGATCCGGATTCGGGTGGGCGAGGGGATCACAGGGATGGCGGTGCTGCTGCGGCGTCCCGTCCAGAGCGCCGATCTCTGGAACGACCCGCGGGTCCGCTTCCCGCAGCTGCCGAGGGAGAGCGGGTTCCGGTCGATGCTCGCGGTCCCCCTGCTCGTCGGAGACGGCGCGACCGGGGCGATCACGGTCTTCCGGAAGGACATCCACCATTTCTCCGAGGACGAGGAGAATCTCCTCTCGGCGTTCGCCGACCAGGCGGCCATGGCGCTGGAGCACGCGCGCCTCTTCTCATCGGTGCGGACGTACTCCGAGCAGCTCGAGACCATGGTGGAGGAGCGGACGCGCGCGCTCGACCAGCAGAAGCGCTTCGTCGAGGTGATCCTGGAGACCCTCCCCCTCGGCCTGTACGTGCTCGACGGCCACCTCGGGGTGGTCACCGCCAACCGGGCGGGGCTCGAGGTGCTCCCGTGCGAGGCGGGCCGGGGCTCCTCTTTCCTCTCCCTGTTTCCAGAAGACAAGCGGCACGAGGTGGGCGAGTTTCTCGTCACGGCGCTCGGTGCGCGGGAGGTGCGCCGGGTCGAGCAGGAGATGACCGTCGATGGCCGGCCCCGGACGCTCCGCCTCACGGCCGCGCCGCTGGCGTCCACGGAGGAGGCGGAAACGCACGCGGTGGTCCTCATCGAGGACATCACGCTCCAGAAGCGGCTGGCCCAGCAGATGCTGCTGACCGAGCGGCTGACCGTCGCGGGGCGCCTGGCGGCGGGGGTGGCCCACGAGCTGAACAATCCGCTCGCCACCATCGCGGGGTGCGCCGAATCGCTGCGCGAGCGGGCCAAGGACCCGTCGCTCGGCGCCAATCCCGCTTTCCAGGATTTTTCCTCGTACTTGGCCATCATCGAGGAGGAGGCGTTTCGCTGCAAGGAGATCACCGGAAGCCTGCTCCAGTTCGTGCGCGAGCCCGGGAGCAGCCGCGTCCCCACCGATCTCAACGGCCTCGTGGAAAAGGCGCTGGACCTCCTGCGGCACCAGCCCCGCTTCGCCGGCGCGCAGTACGCGACCGAACTGGATCCCGCGCTGCCCCCGGCGGTGGTGAACGAGGGGCAGATCCGCCAGGTGTTCCTCGGACTGGCCGCCAACGCGCTCGAGGCGATGGAGGGCAAGGGACGCCTCACGGTGAAATCGCGGCGGCTGCCGGACGGCGAATTCGCCGTGGAGTTCGACGATGAAGGGCCGGGGATCCCGGATACCGCCCTGCCGAGGATCTTCGATCCGTTCTTCACGACCAAGCCGCCGGGGCAGGGGACCGGCCTGGGGCTGGCCATCGCGCAGGGTATCGTGGCGGACCACGGCGGGCGCATCGAGGTCTCGACGCGGATGGGCCGGGGGAGCACGTTCCGTGTCGTCCTGCCCCGCGGGGAGAGAAGCGAGCGCCCGTGACGCGCCAGATCCGAGTCCTGGTGGCCGACGACGAGAAGAACCTCCGCGAGCTCCTGATCCGCGAGCTGGCGCGCAAGGGCCATGAGGTGGACGGCGCCGCCGACGGGGCGGAGGCGCTCGCGCGGCTCCGGGAGACCGCGTACGACGTCCTCGTCCTCGACATGAAGATGCCCCGCCTGGAAGGCATCGAGCTGCTGCGGGAGCTTCAGACGTTTCCCGAGCATCCCCAGGTGATCGTCACCACCGGGTTCGCGGAAGTCCCCACCGCGGTCGAGGCGATGAAGCTGGGCGCCTACGACTACCTCACCAAGCCGGCGAAGCTCGAGGAGCTGGAACTCCTGATCCGGAAGGCGGCGGAGAAGGGGCGCCTCATCCGGGAAAACGTCGCGCTGCGGACGCGGCTGGACGGCGGCGAGCCGTTCGCCGGGATTCTCACGCGCAGCCCCAAGATGCAGGAGATCCTCCGCGTGATCGATCGGGTGGCGCCGACCGACTCCGCGGTGTTGATTCTGGGCGAGAGCGGGACGGGGAAGGAGCTCGTGGCGCGGGCGATCCACGAGCGCTCGGCCAGGGCTGCGCGCGCCTTCGTGCCGATCCACTGCGGCGCGCTCCCGGGCGGCGTGCTGGAATCCGAGCTGTTCGGCCACGAAAGAGGCGCCTTCACCGGCGCGGTCGCGACGAAGCCCGGCCTCATCGAGCTCGCCGACGGCGGCACTCTGTTCCTCGACGAGATCGGCGAGATGGAGCCCGACAGCCAGGTCAAGCTCCTCCGGGTCCTGGAAGCGGGGGCCTTCTTCCGGGTCGGGGCGACGCGGAGCCGGTCGGTGGACGTGCGGCTGGTGACGGCCACGAACAGAGATCTCGCCGAGGCCATGCGGGCCGGCCAGTTCCGCCAGGATCTCTACTTTCGGATCAACACCATCGCCGTGCACCTGCCCCCGCTCCGCGAGCGGCGTGAGGACATCGCGCTCCTGGCCCTGCACTTCCTGGAGCAGAGCGCGGCCTACGGCAGGAAGCGCCTCTCGCCGAAGGCGATGGCCTGCCTCGAGGCGTACGACTGGCCCGGCAACGTGCGCGAGCTCCGCCACGCCATCGAGCGCGCCGTCATCCTGACCCAGGGGGAGGAGATCCAGCCCGAGGATCTCCTGCCCGACATCCAGTGCGGCACGCCGGCGGCGGCACCCGCGCCGGGGAGCCTCGAGGAACTCGAGCGCCAGCACATCATCAGCATCCTCCGGCAGGTGGGCGGCCACCGGGGCAAGGCCTCGGCGCTGCTCGGTATCGATCCCAAGACGCTCTACCGGAAGATCCTCGCCTACCACATCACGCGCGACCTCCACAAATAGGGAAGTCCCACAGAATCTTGACCTCGCTGTGACATCTTCCCAGGCTTGCGGGGGCAGGATACCGGGCGAGAGGGGGAAACGAGCCGTGAGGCACAGAAGAGCGATGACCATCGGGCTGCTGGCGGGTGGGCTGTTGGCGACCTCCGCGTGGGCCCAGTCGGCGCCGGGGCCGGGAGGGCTCGTCTATTTGATGGGGGGATGGCACCAGTCCGGGAGCTACTCGGATCCACGGGGCGGCGCCGGCGTCCTCAAGATTGAAGGGGGAACGATCACCGGCAAGCTCTTCGGCCTTCCGGAGGGGAAAAGGTACGTGCTCCTGCTCTTCGACGACCGGACGCGCGAGCGGAAGGTCCTCGCTCCCATCCTGCTCCTCGGCGGCCGGAACGCCAAGCTCGGCCAGGCGATCGTAGAGGTGAAGACCACCGAGGATCTCTCCAAGTACACGATGCTCGCCGTGGAGCGCGAGGGGAATCCCGCCCAGTTCTACCTCTTCGGTTTCCTCCCGGGTGTTTCGGGTCATTCGCTGACATGCGGCCACTCGGACGGGATGATCCTGACATCGAAGACCGACCAGCTTTGCTTCGAGTGCCCCTGCGGCTACCCCTTCCAGGCGTGTGACCTGAGGGCCAAGGAAAAGGGGCTCGCCAGCAAATAGCCCGATCCAGGGCGGCACAGATCGGGCAAAGTGCCCGATTTTACAGGGACTTTTCCTCTCCCCCGTCGCTCATCCGGCTGAGTTCTCGGCACTCCTTCAAATCCGACGGGGTGGCATTCCGCTTGCTTGTGAAAGGATTACCAACGTCCAAAGGAGACGATAGACCCATGACCGGGATCCTTCTGATTGATCATGATAGGCCCTTCGCGCAGCGCGTCGGGCTGGCCTGCCTCGAACGAGGCATCGCCGTGGGAATCGCCGAGAACGTCTGCGAGGGAATCCGCTTCCTGCTCGACAGGCCTGTCTCGGCGGTGCTCGTGGACTCGGGCCTCCTGCGGCTTCCCGCCGTGGATCAGGCGAAGCTGTTCGAAGCGGTGGCACCCGGAGTCCCGGTGGTGGTGCTGGTCTCCGAGGAAGTGCCACTGCCCGAGCGCGTCCGGTACCAGGTTCTCGGGTTCCAGGTGCTTTCGAAGCCCTTCCCGGTGGACGACCTCGTGCGGAAGGCGGAGGCCCTGACGGCGGCGGCAACCATTCGCCCGGGCCGATGAAGGGGCTCCACTTCTTGTCGGGCCTAAGACCCGATCATGCTGTATACTAGTTGGTGTGTGCCGTAGTGCATGCCTCGCCTCCGCTAGCATCTCTTCCGCATGTCGGGGCGTGAAACTCGAGCGGAAGAGATCGACCCTGCGCTGACGCGCGGGGACCACAAGGAGGCGCCCATGGCGTCCAAGCTGTACGTCGGCGGTTTGTCCTACTCCACCACCACCGAGGGTCTGCGCGAGTTCTTCACCCAGTGCGGGACCGTCGAGTCCGCCACCGTGATCACCGACAAGTTCTCGGGCCAGTCGAAGGGCTTCGGGTTCGTGGAGATGTCCACGACGGAGGAGGCCCAGCAGGCCATCGCCCAGCTCAACGGTCGCGAGCTCGATGGCCGCCGGCTGATCGTCAACACGGCCAACCCCCAGGGCGCGCGCTCCGGCGGCGGCCGGCCGGGCGGCGGTCGCCCCGGAGGAGGCTTCGGTGACCGTCGCGGCGGCGGTTTCGGAGGCGGCAGGTCGCCCAAGCCCTTCCGCTGGTAGGTCCGGCTCACCGACTATAGAAGCGGCGCGGCGGGATCACCCCACCGCGCCGCTTTTGCTTCTATCGGACCTCCCGGATCTCTTCCCTTATCCCATCAGGCGTTCGTAGCGACCGTAGTCGTGGGCGGCGTCCATGAACCACTGGACGATCTCGGGCTTGGCGCGGGGCGGTAGCTCGCAGGAGGTGGAGAGCACGTAGCGGGAGAAGCGGGCCGCCGTGTCGATGCAGCGCCGCACCTCCGCCTCCATCTCCTCCTTCGTGGCCCGCTCGAAGATGGTGGCGTCCACGTTGCCGATGGTCACGACGTTCCGCGAGGAGGCCAGCTCGACGAGGCGCTTCAGCTGGTCCACCCGGAGCTTCGGGTCGGCCTGCTGGTCGAGGTCGATCGTGACGGTGGTGAACCCCGCGTCGAGCAGGTCCTCGTAGATCTGGTGGGTCGTGCCGCAGATGTGGACGGTCACGTTGACCTTCTTGGCCTTGAAGTAGTCCACCAGCTCCTTGTGGTAGGGCTTGATGAACTCCCGGTAGGTGTCCGGGCCGACGAGGCTGCAGGACGCCGTGGGGTCGGAGTAGGAGAGGCCGATCTTGGTCTTGATCACGGCGTCGCCGAAGCGCTTGGCGTACTCGGTGGCGAAGCGCATCAGGGCATGGATGAACTCCGGGTCCTCGAAGGTGTCCAGCAGCATCACCTCCGGGTTCCGCATCAGCATGGCGATCGTCCAGGGCCCCACGAGCACCGCGCCGAGGGCGCTGGGGAAGTTGGCCTTCGACAGCGCCTCGCACTGCTCCAGGAAGCCCGGCAGGCGGCCGTCCTTGTAGGGGTCGGGGATCTCCAGCTTCGCCAACTTCCCCTTGTCGTCCTGGAGGACGTGGGTCGCGATCGAGGGGACGACGTAGTCGGAGTACTTCACCTTGCAGCCGACGGCCTCGGCCTCTTTGGCCAGGTCGTTGTACGCCAGCATCACGTCCGGCTGGTAGCGCTCGTAGTAGTTCAGCATGGCCTTCACGGCCTTCTTGGGGTCCGTGCAGTACTCCTCGATGGAGAGGCCGTCCAGGCAGCCCGCGAAGGAACCGGCGATGGGGTAGACCGGGACGCGGTCGGCGAAGCTCCCCTTGTAGGCCGCCACGACGCGGTCCCGGGGCGTGTACTGGGCCTTGCCCTTCTCCACGTCCCAGAGCCGGTTGACCTCCATGTACTTGGGCGGCAGCTTGGCCTCGTACTCCATGAACTGGGTGATCGGATAGCGGATCCCCCCCTGATGGGTGCCCTTGAGCCCTTCGATGATCTCCTCCATCCGGTCCCAGGGGATCGTGAAGGCCATCTCGTGGTCCTGGGTCTGGCCGAAGATCCGGTCGCCGGAGCAGGGGAGGAT
The DNA here is from genome assembly GCA_001443385.1 of Candidatus Rokubacteria bacterium CSP1-6. Lineage (GTDB taxonomy): Bacteria > Methylomirabilota > Methylomirabilia > Rokubacteriales > CSP1-6 > CSP1-6. The sequence continues at coordinate 32,485 of LDXP01000001.1, read as the reverse complement.
CAGCTGCGGCTGGTCGGTCTGCATGGTCGTGACGATGATCTCGGAGCAGTCGATCCGTCCCTGGAAGGACGAGGTGAGCTTGCCGCCCCGCTTCCAGAGCGCGGCCTGCGTGAGCCGCATCACCTGGGCGGGGTTGGCGTAGAGCACGACCAGGTGCGGCTCGAACGTGGCCCGGTCGAGCGGGGCGACCAGCAGGCAGTAATATTCCCCGGGCTTGAACTTGTCCACCGCCGCCTCGGAGCGCTGGCCGGCCTCCTTGGTCTCCGTGTACATCCCCTCGCAGAGCGTGCCGGAGGTGTAGATGTGGGTGGGCGTGTCGAACCCCAGCGCGGTGATCCCGAGCGAGCAGATGTGGTCCTCGCGCGTGAGGGCGATCATCCAGCCGTAGCGGCGCGCCATGTCGATGACCTGGCAGTTCATAGAGAGCTTCTTGAAATCGCGCGCCGGTCGCTTGGCCTTCTCGGGAATTTCCTCTCCCGGCTTGAGCATCCGGACCGCCACCGGGAAGGTCTGGGGGCGGATGTAGAGCTGGAGTTCCTTATCGGCCGTCTTGGTATCAATCATTGTGTTCTCCTGGGCGCGGGTCGATCAGGCTCCACAGTAGCGGCGGGGGCGGCGGCTGTCAAGGTATGCCCTTGACGGCGGGCTCGGGAACGGGTGGAATGGGGCCATGAGTTCGGCGAAAGGCGCGCTCGGGTCCCGGTGGTTCCGGCTGGGCCTCCTGGCCGTCTCGCTTTCGGTGCTGACCGGGTGCGCGAGCACGTTCCCCGACTGGAAACCGGACCGCTGTCACCGGGCCGAGCGGGCCCGGGATACGCTCAACTGGGACTTTTTTTGCCACCAGAGTCCTTGATCCGCACTTATCTTCATCGTTGTTCTAGGAGGAGGACCGCCCCATGATCGGCGCCCCCAGTGCCAGCTACAGCATGACCGTAAGGCTCGATATCGTGAACCGCCCGGGGATGCTCGGGAAAGTCACCTCCGCCATCGGCAAGGCCGGCGGCGACATCGGGGCCATCGACCTGGTCCAGGTGGGGAGGAATACCGTCACGCGGGATATCACCTTCAAGGCCCGCGATGACAAGCACGGCACGCAGGTCGTCGATCGCCTGCGCGCGGTCTCCGGGGTCAAGGTCGTCAACGTCTCGGACCGCACCTTCCTCATGCACCTGGGAGGCAAGATCGAGGTGAGGGGGAAGATGGCCGTGAAGACGCGGGACGACCTCTCCATGGCCTACACGCCCGGAGTCGCCCGGGTCTGCATGGCCATCCATGAGGACCCGGAAAAGGCCTACACGCTCACCATCAAGCAGAACTGTGTCGCGGTCGTCACCGACGGCACCGCGGTCCTCGGGCTCGGCGACATCGGCCCGCGCGCGGCCCTGCCGGTGATGGAGGGCAAAGCCCTCCTCTTCAAGGAGCTGGCCGGCGTGGACGCCTTTCCCATCTGTCTCGCCACCAAGGACCCGAACGAGATCGTGAAGATCGTGAAGGCGATCTCCCCCGTCTTCGGGGGCATCAACCTGGAGGACATCTCCGCCCCGCGCTGCTTCACCATCGAGGAGCGGCTCAAGAAGGAGCTGGACATCCCGGTCTTCCACGACGATCAGCACGGCACCGCCGTGGTCGTTCTGGCGGCGCTGATCAATGCGTTCAAGATCGTGAAGAAGCGGATGTCCGACGTCACGGTGGTCTTCAGCGGGGCGGGCGCCTCCGCCACTGCCACCGCGAAGCTCCTGATGAAGGTCGGCGTGCGGCACGTCATCGGAGCCGACCGGAGCGGGATCCTCTACAAGGGGCGCAAGGAGAACATGAATCCCATGAAGGTGTGGTTCGCCGAGCACACGAACCCGAAGCGGCTCCGGGGGGAGATCGGCCAGGCCCTGGAAGGGGCCGACGTCTTCATCGGGCTCTCGGGGCCCGGCGTGGTGACCCTGAAGGACATCAAGCGGATGGCGCGGGACCCGATCGTCTTCGCGATGGCCAATCCGGTGCCGGAGATCATGCCCGAGGAGGCGGGCCGGCACGTGAAGGTCATGGCGACGGGGCGCTCCGACTACCCGAACCAGATCAACAACGTGTGCGGCTTCCCGGGGATCTTCCGGGGGCTCCTCGACGTCCGGGCCCGGACCGTCAACGACGAGATGAAGATCTCGGCCGCCCACGCCATTGCCAACATCGTGTCGAAGTCGGAGCTCAACGCGGAGTACATCACCCCGTCGGTGTTCGACAAGCGGGTGGTGGAGGCGGTGGCCTCGGCGGTCGCCCAGGCGGCCTACGACACCGGCGTGGCCCGTCGCAAGCGGAAGGTCGTCTCCGCCTAGCCGCCGTGCCGACCTTGGGCTGCTCGGTTCTCGTCCCGGCGCACGACCGGTAGCCCGCAACGACTTGGCCATGTGGTCGCAGGCAGCCTAGTGGCCACGTACCGGGTGATCTCCTGGAAGGGCATCCCCTCCTTGGTGGAAGCTCAGGACGGGGACCGCACGACCCGTACGCCCCTCTCCCAGCGGTTTCAGGATTTGATTGACGCAGCGGCCATGCGCCAGGGCGCCTCCGAGAGCCAGGCCTACCTTGACGGCTGGGAGGCCGGTCCGGTCAGCGACCGGCCGGGGAGCGCGGATGCCGTGGCCCAGGCCGTTGTCGCTGAGCTCGAAGGCACGTTCGAGGAGGTTCTGAGGAAGACCCTGCCTTCCCCCTCCCCCTCCTGACCGCCCCCCGGCGGTCGTGGTCCAAATTTGACAACCGGAGGGGTCGGATTGTCCCAATTTGCCCTCTCCGGCCTGGATTTGCGCCCCTCCTGATCTCTATCTATATGTTTTTACATAAGTTTTCTAGTGATCCCCCCTCGTGAATCGCGGCATGGGCATTGCACGTCGAAAAGCAGACACCCCACAAGGAGGGGATGGCCATGGACGACGTTCGAGACAGAATCGAAAAAGAACTGGGGAGCGTGATGGGCCGGCTCCGCCAGCTGGGAGGCGCGGTGGTCATCGAGGAGTTCCCCGGGGCCCTCGGGGACAACAGCCCCTTTTCTGACCCGACGGAAGAAGTCCAGGTGCAGGGAGAGCGGGAGGTCAGCTTCGCCACCCGGAGCCTCCTCGTGGAGCGCGCCAACCGGCTGGCCGAGGCCCTCGACCGGCTCCGGGAGGGCGAGTACGGCACCTGCGAGGAGTGCGGGGAGCCGATCGCGCCGGCCCGGCTCAAGGCGATGCCCGAGGTGACCACCTGCGTCCGCTGCCAGGATAAACTCGAGCGGTTGGCCCGGCGGCTCGAGCCGGCCGCGGTCCTGTTCGGCGAGCCCGAGGAAGAGGACTAGCCTCCGAGTCGGAACCCCATACCGATTCCACGAAGCCGCGACCTCTGGTTGCGGCTTTTTTTTCGCTGTGTGAGAATCGTAGCGTGCGACTGCTTGGGCCCGAGATCTTCCTGCCGGCCGTCTGGCTCTTCGGGCGCGGGTACTTCGGCGTTCGCTTCGAGGGTGTCGAGAACATTCCGCCCGAAGGGCCACTCATCATCGCGCCGAATCACGTCACGTACGCCGATCCTGCGCTGGTCACCCTTGCCGCGCGCCGCCCGGTCTACTTCATGGCATGGAACCGGCTGTTCACGGTGCCGCTCTTCGGCCGGCTGATCCGGTTCCTCCGCGCGTTCCCGCTGGAGACGGAGAGCGCTGACCCGACGGCGGTCCGGGGCGCCGCGCGCCTCCTCAAGGCCGGGCAGGCGGTCATGATCTTCCCCGAAGGCGGCCGCACCCCCGACGGCCGGCTCCAGCGCTTCAAGCCGGGAGCGTTCCGGCTCGCGTGCTTGCAGGGCGCCGCGATCCTCCCCGTGACCATTGTCGGCGGCCACGAGTCGTGGCCGCCCCAGCGCGCCTTTCCGCGACCGGGTCGGATCACCATCGTTTACCACCCGCCGGTGTCTCCTGCGCTCGGCGTGCCACCGCGCGTGGCCGCGCCCGAGCTGGCGCGCCAGGTGCGCGCCGTCATCGCCTCCCGGCTGCCGCCCCACCAGCGGCCCCTCGACGGCGACTAAGCGGGCTCGGTGCGCGGTCACTGGCGCGTGTCAACCTCCTTGACCCGGTAGCCGGCCTCGCCCAGGCGCTGCTGGACGGCCTCGATCTGCTCCCGCCCGGAGGTCTCCAGCGTCACCACCACCTCCGTCTCCCCGATCCGGGCATGGGAGAACGCGCGGTCGTGGCTGATGTGGAGGACGTTGGCGCGCGATTGGGCGATGAGCGCTGTAAGGCGCGCCAGCGCGCCGGGGCGGTCCTGGAGCAGGACGGAGAAGCGTACGAGGCGGCCGTCCTTCACCAGGCCCCGCTCGATGACCCGCGCGATGACGTTGACGTCGATGTTCCCTCCCGAGAGTACCAGGACCACGGTCTTCCCCTCGAGGGCGACCTTCTTGTTCACCAGCGCGGCGAGCGTGGTGGCCCCGGCTCCCTCCACGACGGTCTTCTCGATCTCGAGGAGCAGGAGGATCGCGTTGGCGATCTCCTCCTCGGTGACGGTCACGACGGCATCCACGTGCTGCTTCGCCAGCTCGAAGGTGAGCTCGCCGACCTCCCGGACGGCGATGCCGTCGGCGATGGTGGCGGCGGCGGGCAGCGTCAGGCGCTTGCCGCTCCGGAGCGAGGCCTGCATCGCCGCGATCTCTTCGGCCTGGACCCCGATCACCCGGGCCCGCGGATTCTTCGACTTGATGGCCAGGGCCACGCCCCCGATCAGCCCGCCGCCCCCCACCGGCACAACGACGGCGTCGAGGTCGGGGCACTGCTCGAGCAGCTCCAGCCCCAGCGTCCCCTGGCCGGCGATGACCTGGGGATCGTCGAAGGGATGGACGAAGGTCAGCCCGCGCTCGGCCTCGATCTTCCGGGCGTGGCCGTAGGCTTCGTCGTAGTTGGCGCCGGCCAGCACCACCTCCGCCTCGTGGTAGCGCGCGGAGGTCACCTTGATGAGCGGGGCCCACTCCGGCATCACGATGAGGGAGCGGATCCCGAGGCGCTGGCAGTGGAACGCCACGGCCAGCCCGTGGTTGCCGGCGCTGGCCGCCACGACTCCCCGCTGCCGCTCCAGGGCGGACAGGGTCAGGAGCTTGTTTGCCGCCCCACGCTCCTTGAAGGAGCCCGTCATCTGGAGGTTCTCGAGCTTGACGAAGCAGCGGCTGCCGGTGAGGCGGGAGAGCGTTTCGGAGTAGGCGCACGGCGTGGCGTAGATCGCCTTGCTGAGGCGCTGGCGGGCGGCCTCGACGTCGGAGAGGGACAGCACGCCCCGCACCTTATCCAATGACCCACGGGGTGTCAAGGAAGGCTAGAAGGGCATGTTCCTGAGCTCGTCTCGTCCCCCGGCGGGATCGGCCCTGGCCCCGCCATGAACGATGAACGCTGGCCCTCGAGCCGTCATCGGCGATACACGCAGTATGGTATTATCTGCCCGCCATGCCGCTGCTGGAGGTGGAGAACCTCTCCGTGGCCTTCGGCGGCCTCGCCGCGCTCTCCCACGTCAGCCTTGGCGTGGAGCGCGGGGAGATCGTCGGCCTCATCGGTCCCAACGGCGCCGGGAAGACCACCCTCTTCAACGCCGTCACGGGGTTCGTCCGCCCGACCGGCGGCGAGATCCGGTTCAAGGGCGAGCCCATCACCGGGTGGCCGTCCCACCGCATCTGCTGGGGCGGGATCGCCCGCACGTTCCAGCTCGTCCGGCTCCTCCCCGAGCTCACGGTCCTGGACAACGTGCTGGTGGCCGGCTCCTTCGGACGCCGCAGCGACGGCCGGATGTCCCGCGACGATGCCGGCCGGCTTCTCGAGCGGGTCGGGCTCGGACCCCGCACCGGCGCGCGGGCCCATACATTACCGCTCGCCGACAGGAAGCGGCTCGAGCTGGCCCGCGCTCTCGCCACCCAACCCGAACTGCTGCTGCTCGACGAGATGTTGTCCGGCCTGCGCGGCTCGGAGGCGCGGGAGTTGATGGCGCTGGTCCGCGCGGTCCGCGGCGAAGGGATCACCGTGGTCGTGATCGAGCACATCATGAAGGCGATCATGTCCCTCTCGGATCGCATCGTCGTCCTCCACCACGGCGAGAAGATCGCCGAAGGCTCGCCCCAGGCCGTGTCCGCCTCCCCCCCCGTGATCGAGGCGTACCTCGGCACCGCCGAGCGCCGCTGACGCCATGGCGTCTCTCAGGACCCTTCGGGAGCAAGTCATCGCCTGCTGCCGTTGTCCCCGGCTGGTGGCCCATCGCGAGGCCGTGGCTCAGGAGCCGCCGAAGCGCTTTCAGGGACAGGTGTACTGGGCGCGCCCGCTCCCGGGCTTCGGCGACCCCAAGGCGCGCCTCCTGATCGTGGGGCTGGCGCCGGCGGCCCACGGCGGCAACCGCACCGGGCGGCTGTTCACGGGGGACAGCAGCGGCGAATGGCTCATGGAGGCGCTCCACACGGCGCGGTTCGCCAACCAGCCGACCTCCGCCCACGGGCGCGACGGGCTCCGGCTGCGCGGCGCCTACATCACGGCGCCGGTCCGCTGCGCGCCTCCCGCCAACCGGCCCACGCCCCAGGAGCTGGAGGCCTGCCTGCCGTTCCTCGTCCGCGAGCTGGAGTTGCTGCCTGAGGTGCGCGTGGTCGTGGCGCTGGGGAAGTTCGGCTTCGACGCCTACCTGCGGGCGCGAGAGATCGCCGGGCAGCCGGTGCCGAAGCCCCGCCCCCGCTTCCGCCACGGCGGCCTCACGCGCTTCTCCGATGGCGTGCGGCTGCTGGCCTCCTACCACCCGAGCCAGCAGAACACCTTCACGGGCACGCTCACTCGCGGGATGCTCCACACCATCTTCCGCCGAGCCCGCGCGCTCCTGGATCGTTAGCGAGGGGACATGATTGACGGGCAAGTGCTGACCTTCACATTGGTCGCCGCGGCACTGACGCTGAGCCCTGGAGCGGACACGATGCTGGTGGTGCGTAACGTCTTGCGAGGAGGCCGTCACGACGGTGTGGTTACGGCCTTTGGCATTTGTTCCGGCCTTTTCCTCCACGCCATCTTCTTGCAGGCATCCACTACACAGAAAAGGTCCGGCCCACTCCTTGACAACGCTCCGTGCTCGGGCCTATCCTCCGGCCAACACGTCACAGGGTCCTCGGTCATCCTGGAGCGCCGGTCCACCGCTGAATAGGAGGGAACGCACATGATCCTAACTCGAATCCTCAGGTGCTGTCTCGTCGTCGCTCTTGCGGGGCTCGCGCTCATGCCGGACACGGCCTCGGGGCAGAAGCGCGGCGGCACCCTCGTCATGCTCGTCCAGCCGGAGCCGCCCACGCTCGCCTCCTACCTCAGCACGTCGGGGCCGATCGGTCAGGTCACCACCAAGGTGTATGAAGGCCTCCTCGAGTACGACTTCAACCTCAAACCCATCCCGGGGCTCGCGCAGTCGTGGACGGTGAGCGGCGACGGCAAGACGATCAGCTTCAAGCTCCACAAGGGCATCAAGTTCAGCGACGGCAAGCCCTTCACGAGCGCCGACGTGAAGTTCTCCGTGCTCGAGGTGCTGAAGAAGTTCCACCCGCGCGGCGCCATCACGTTCCGCGACGTCGTCGACATCGAGACGCCCGACGAGCACACCGCCGTCTTCAAGCTCGCAAACCCGGCGCCGTACCTGATGATGGCGCTGTCCGGCTACGAGTCGCCCATGCTCCCGAAGCATCTCTTCGAGGGCACCGACATCAAGAACAACAAGCAGGCGAACAGCCCGGTCGGCACCGGCCCCTACAAGTTCGTCGAGTGGCAGCGCGGGCAGTTCATGCGCTTCGACCGGAACCCCGACTACTGGAAGAAGGGCCGGCCCTACCTCGACCGCTTCGTCGCCCGCTTCGTCGCCGACTCCGCCACGCGCACCGCCGCCATCGAGAAGGGCGAGGCCCATGTGGGCGGCTTCGGCGCCATCCCCTACAGCGATGTCAAGGCGCTCGCCAGGCTGCCGCAGATCGAGGCGACGACACGCGGCTACGAGATGCAGTCGCCCATCGTGCAGCTCGACTTCAACACGACGCGGCCCCCCTTCGACAACCAGAAGGTCCGCCAGGCCGTCTCCTACGCCATCAGCCGAAAGTTCGTCATCGACAACGTCTGGTTCGGCTTCGGGAAGCCGGCGACGGGTCCGATCAACTCGAACTTCGCGGTGGCCGGCCTCTATACGCCCAGCGTCAAGAGCTACAACGTGCCGAACGGCGTCGAGGTTGCCAACAAGCTGCTCGACGAGGCCGGCCTCCGGCGCGGCCCCAACGGCATCCGCGCCGAGATCGTCCACGACATCACGCCGTACGGCGAGGAGTGGCAGCGCTACGGCGAGTACGTGCAGCAGGTGCTTGCGGAGATCGGGATCAAGGCGACCCTGCGCCACGAGGACGTGCCGACGTGGCTCCGCCGGATCTACACCGACTACGACTTCCAGCTCACCAACAACTGGATCCAGACCCTCGCCGACCCCGTGATCGGCGTCCATCGCCTCTACCACACGAACTCCATCCGCCCCGGGGTGGTCTTCGTGAACGGCTCGCGCTGGGCGTCGCCGCGGACGGACCAGCTCATGGACATGGCGACGGTCGAGCCCGACCCGGCCAAGCGCGGGGTGCTCTACAAGGAGCTGCAGCAGCTCGTCGTCGAGGCCGCGCCCCTCGTTTGGGTCCACGAGCTGCAGTTCGTCACCGTGTACAACAAGCAGTTCAAGGACCTCATCGTCAGCCCCCTGGGCCTCTACGCCCCCTTCGATCGGGTCCACCTCGACAAGTAGGGCGGGCATCTCGGGGCGCCGCCGGCCGTCGCGGCGGTGCCCCGCGCCCTTCCCCCCCGCGCGCGAAGCGACTTCGGACCCATGAGGACAGGCACGGGCCGATTCGGCTATGTCGTCCGGCGGCTGCTGCAGGCGGTGCCGGTGATCCTCGCCATCCTCGCCCTGAACTTCCTGCTGCTCCACCTCGCGCCCGGCGACGCCGCTCAGGTCCTTGCCGGCGAGGCCGGCTCGGCCTCACCCGAGTACATGGCGCAGCTCCGCGAGCGGTTCGGCCTCGACCACCCTCTCTGGGCCCGCCTGCTCCTCTACGTGAAGAACATGCTCTCGCTCAACCTCGGCTTCTCGTTCCGCCACAACATGCCCGTGCTCGACCTCATCCTGCAGCGCCTGTGGCCGACGCTCCTGCTCATGGGGGTGACCCTCGTCCTCTCCGTGGGCGCGGGCATCGTCCTCGGCCTGCTCGCCGCCTCCCGCGTCGGCAGCTGGCGTGACACGCTGATCTCGATCCTCGCCCTGATCTCCTACGCCACCCCGCTGTTCTGGATCGGCCTCATGCTGATCGTGGTCTTCTCCCTCAAGCTCGACTGGCTGCCGACGAGCGGGATGGAGACGGTCGCCGCCTTCCACGAGGGCTGGGCCCGCGTCGCGGATATCGCCCGCCACCTCGTGCTGCCCGCGATCACGCTGTCGCTCTTCTACATGGCGCTCTACACGCGCCTGATGCGCGCGGCCGTGCTCGAGCAGGCCGGCATGGACTACGTGGCGACGGCGCGCGCCAAGGGTCTCTCCGAGGGGCGGATCACCCTCACCCATGTCCTGCGCAACGCCATCCTGCCCGTCGTCACCATGGCCGGCGTCCAGATGGGCGGGCTCCTCGGCGGCTCCATCGTGGTGGAGACGGTGTTCGCGTGGCCGGGCCTGGGTCTCCTCGCCTACCAGTCCCTGTTCGCCCGAGACTTCAACCTCCTGATGGGGATCTTCTTCCTGTCCGCCTCCCTCGTCATCCTCGTGAATCTGACCGTCGATCTCCTCTACACCTTCCTCGATCCCCGGATCCAGGCGGCATGAGGCCCGGCGCAATCGCGGTGGCGGGGTGATGGCCTTCTGGCGCCGCTTCGTGAGGAGCCGCTCGGCCCTGCTCGGGCTCGCCGTCCTTACCATCGTCGTCGTCGCCGCCGCCACGGCGCCGATCGCCTTCTCGGGCAGCCCGTTTCGCCGGGTCGACCAGCCCTTCCTGCCACCGTTCGGGAGCTACCTCTTCGGCACCGATGTGCTGGGGCGGGACGTGGCAGCGGGGATCGCGCACGGAGCGCGGACGTCGCTGATGATCGGCCTCCTTGCCACCGTCGGCGCCATGGTCGTGGGGACCGTGATGGGCGGCGTCGCGGGCTACTATGGCGGCCTCGTCGACGACGTGCTGATGCGGGTGACGGAGTTCTTTCAGACCATCCCGACCTTCCTCTTCGCGATCCTGCTCGTGGCGATCCTCGCGCCCTCGATCAAGAGCATCGTCATCGCCATCGCCGTGGTGAGCTGGCCCGCCGTCGCCCGCCTCGTCCGCGGCGAGTTCATGGCTATGCGCAGCCGCGAGTTCGTCCAGGCCTGCATCTGCCTCGGCATGAGCGACCGCCGCGTGATCTTCCGCCACATCCTGCCCAACTGCCTCTCGCCGATCATCGTGACCGGCTCCCTCATCGTGGCGACGGCGATTCTCATCGAGTCCGCGCTCTCTTTCCTCGGCCTCGGCGATCCGAACACGATGAGCTGGGGCTTCATGATCGGCGCGGGGCGCACCTTCCTGCGCACGGCGTGGTGGCTCTGCACGATCCCGGGTATCGCCATCCTCCTCACCGTGCTCGCCATCAACCTGCTCGGCGAGGGGCTCAACGACACCCTGAACCCGCGACTGCGTAACCGGTGAGAGCCGGAGACCTCGCCGTGATCGCTTCCCGAAAGGAGAGGAGGGCCACTTGACCTTGGCGTCTAACGGCGGCGGAGGCGCATGAGGCCGCCGGGGATGAAGAGCCCGACGAGGATCAGCATGATCCCGTAAACGGTCAGGGCGAGGTACTGGGTCTTGAAGCGCAGGAACTCCCGGATCACCTCGATCAAGAGCGCCCCCACCAGCGGTCCCAGGACGGTCCCCGATCCCCCGATCATCGCGATCACCACGGGGCCGACCGCCTTCTCCAGGCTGAAGATGTCCCCCGGCGTGATGTAGGTAATCTGCCAGGTATAGACGGCCCCGACCAGCCCGGCGACCGCCGCGCTCGCGACGAGCGTTCCGCACTTGAAGCGGAAGGGCGCCACCCCGTAAGCGCCGACCGCGTCCTCGTCCTCCCGGATCGCCACGAGCGCCAGCCCCACCCGCGAACGCGAGAGCCACCACGTGGCCAGCGTGAGGGCCGCGCAGAGGGCCAGCAGGGTGTAGTAGGCCGGGTAGAGCCGGTAGCCGGTCGGGATCGTGAGGCCCTCGGAGCCCCGCGTGAGCCCTACCAGGTTCCCCGCCAGGCGCTCCAGGAGCGCCACGAGCCCGAACGTCGCGAGGGCGAAGTACGCCCCGCGGAGGCGGAAGAACGGGTAGCTCATGAGGAGCGCCGCGGCTGCCGGGAGGAGGACGGCGGCCGTCCACGCCAGGGGAAGGCCGCCGCCCCGGGCAAAGACGATGCCGAAGGTGTAGGCGCCGATCCCGAAAAAGGCCGCGTGGCCCAGGTTCATGTAGCCGAGGTGGCCGCCCACCCAGTCGTAGCTCTGGGCGAGCGCGGCGGTGAGAAAGAGGGCGAAGGCCAGCGAGATCACGTACGTGGAAGTGAACCATGGGAGGAGGATAAAGGCCGAGAGACCGATCGCGGCGAGCGCCAGCTTCATCCGAAGAGGCCCTTCGGTCTCCAGAGGAGGATGGCGATCAGGATCACGAAGGCGACGGTGAGCGACCACTCGGCGCCCCACCAGAACCCCACCAGCGATTCCGAGCACCCCAGGATCACCGCGCCCAGGAGCGTGCCCGGGAGATTGCCGATCCCGCCCAGCACGATGATGGAGAGGTACTTGAGGGTGAGGGGGAGGCCCATGTGGGGCTCCACGGGAATGATCGAGATGAAGAAGACGCCGGCCGCGGAGGTGAGCGCGATACCCAGCCCGAAGGTGTTGCGCGAGACCGCGAGGACGTTGATCCCGGCCAGCATGGCGCCCTCCCGGTCTTCGATGACAGCCCTGATGGCCTTTCCTTGAAGCGTCGATTGCAGAAAAAAGTGTAGCGCGACCGAGAGCAGCACGATCACGCCGAGGGACAGGAGGCGCAGGGTGGAGATCACGAGGCCGCCTACTCGGAGAGGCGCCAGGGAGTAGTCGATCCCCTTGACCGGTTGGACCATCGAGAAGGCCAGCAGGTCCTCCACGGCCAGCGCGATCCCCAGCGTGATGAGGATGGAGGCGACGAGGAACTCGTGGGCGGTCTGAGCCCGCATCGGGCGGATCAGGGCGCGCTCGACCGCCATTCCGATCAGGACGAAGGCCGGGAAGACCAGGGCGAGGGCCACAAACGGCGAGAGGCCCAGGGTCGAGTAGAGCAGGAACGTCGCGTAGGCCCCGAGGATCAGGAAATCGCCGTGCGCCACGTTGAGGACCCGGAGCACGCCGAAGATGAGGGAGAGCCCGAAGGCCCCGAGGGCGTAGATGCCGCCCTGGAGGATGCCGCCGATCAGGAGCTGGAGCAGAACTTCCATCTAAATTAGTCGGCGAGGTCGTAGGGCAGGCGTGGCCGCTCCACCACCGCCAGCGTCACCTCCCGCGTCACGCCGTCCCGGAAGACGGTCAGGCGGACCTGCTGGCCGGGCTTGAGGGACTTCGTCGCGGCGCGGAAGTTGTCGTCGTCCTTGATAGGCCGGCCGCCGACGGCCGTCAGGATGTCGCCGCCCACGAGAAACTCCTCGCCCTGAACGGCGACGGAGAGGTGACCGCCGTGGAGGCCGGCGCGCTCCGCGGGGCTGCCGTCCTCGACGACCTCGATCAGGAAACCGGGCACGAGCGGCGCGCGCAGCAATGTCAGGAGGGAGGGGGCCACCATCCGGCCCTGGATCCCGATCCACGGGCGGACCACCCGCCCCTTCTCCCGGAGCTCTCGGAGAACGGACTTGGCGACGTTGATCGGGATCGCGAAGCCGATGTTCTGCGCCTCCTCGGAGATGAGCGTGTTGATGCCGATTACCCGCCCGCACCGGTCCATCAGCGGCCCGCCGGAGTTGCCCGGGTTGATCGCCGCGTCGGTCTGGATCATCGGCTCGTCCACTGAGCCCGGCACCTCGGGAAGCATCCGGTTGGTGCCGCTCACGATCCCCCGGGTCATGGTTTGGTCGAGCCCGAGGGGGTTGCCGATGGCGATCACCTCCTCGCCCACCTTGAGCTTTTCCGAATCCCCCAGCGTGACGGTCGGGAGCCGCTGGTCGGCGTCCACCTTCAGCAGCGCCAGGTCCAGGACCGGGTCGAGGCCCAGGATCCGCGCGTCCACCCGGTCGCCCGAGTCGAGCGTGACGGAGATGCCGGTGGCGCCGTCCACCACGTGGGCGTTGGTCAGGATCTCGCCGCTTCCGTCGAGGATGAACCCCGACCCCACCACGATCGAGAAGCGCCGCTGGGTCTTGCCCTTGTTGATCTTGACGGCGTTGATGGATACGACGGTCGGCGAGACGCGCTCGAAGACGACCGACAGCGGCTCGGTGCAGCGCTGGGCCGCCGCCGGGGACGGCAGAAGGAGCGCGACGGCGACGGCGGCGAGGAAGGTGGCGCGCATGAGCCAGATACTACACCATTTGGCTCTTTGCCGTCCTCGGGCTCTGCCGTATACTCCCCGGGTGCCCTCTGCCTACCTCGTCTGGGGCCTCCTGATCTACGCGTGGATCGGCAACTACATGATCCGCATGGCGCTCTCCTCGCTCCTTCCCCCCATCATGACGGAGCTTGGGCTCTCATACACACGGGCCGGTTTCCTGGCCACGGCCTTCTTCTACGCCTACATGGCGATGCAGCTGCCCGCGGGCTTTCTGGGCGACCGCCTCGGGCGGCGGCGCGTGGTCCTGGGGGGAATTCTCCTCGGCGTCCTCGCCTCCCTCTTCACGGGGCTGGCGGGGTCGTTCGCGGCGCTGTTCGCCGCGCGGCTCCTCACCGGCCTCAGTCAGGGTTCGATGTTCTCCAACGACCGGGTGATCATCGCCGCGTACACACCCAAGGAGAAGATGGCGATGGGGCAGGGCGTCTCGTTCTCGGGAGCGGGCCTCGGGACGACCCTCGGCCTGCTGCTGGCCGGTGTCCTGGGCGAGCTCATGCCGTGGCGGGGCGTCTTCTTCGTATTCGCCCTCCCGCCGCTCCTGGCCGCGTTCCTCCTCTGGCGGCTCGTCCCCGAGCCGCCAAGCCCGCCCGTGGCAGACGTCGCCGGGTGGACGTTCCGGCGCGTCGCAGCCACCCCCGCGCTCTGGATCCTGGGGCTCGCCGGGATCATGCCGGTCTATCTCCAGTTCGTGCTCGCGACCTGGGGCCCGCTCTTCTTCTCGGAGGTGGGTGTCAGCGACCTGGGCCGTTCGGCCCTCTACGCGAGCTTCCAGGGCGTGGCGGCCCCGTTTGGCCTCTTCGCCATGGGTTGGCTCGCCGACCGCGCCCACGAGCGCGGGATCTCCCGCAAAGTGGTCATCGCGCTCACGATCCTCCTGGCGGGCGCGTCCATCGGCGCCCTGGGCACCGTGCTCGCCGCCAAGGGCTCCCCGGGCCTGGTGGCCTTCTTCATCATGGCCACGAGCTTTTTCCTCTGGGGGACGTGGGGACCGGTCTATGCGCTCATGGCGGATCGCTTTCCGCCGGGCGTGCTGGGAAGCGCCTTCGGTCTTCTGAACACGATCTGCTTCGTCGGCTCGATCGTGGGTCCCTTCCTCACCGGCTGGATCAAGGACGTGACGGGCTCCTTCGCCGGAGGCTGCTACGGGGCGGCGGTGGTGGCCGGGCTCGGCGCGGTGGTGGTCATGGCGTTTCCCCAGCCGCTCCGCCTCAAGCGCGCCCAGAAGAGGTAAGGGGCGTCGGGTAGGGCAGGGTGAGGGGGATCCACGGTATAATCGATTCGTGAAAGCCTTCATCCGTTTCGTCCTTGTCGCCGTCCTTGTTGTCGTGTTCGCGGGGGCGTCAGCGCCGGGGGCGGACGAGGTGCTGGAGGCCACCCTGGACAACGGCCTCCGGGTGCTGCTCCTGGAAGATCACCGGAGCCCCGTCGTCTCCTTCCAGGTCTGGTACCGGGTCGGCTCCCGCAACGAGCGGCCCGGTGCCACCGGCCTCGCCCACCTCCTGGAGCACATGATGTTCAAGGGGACGCCGACCTATGGCCCCCGGATGTTCTCCACCCTCGTCGAGCAGAACGGCGGCCAGGACAACGCCTTCACGAGCCAGGACCACACCTCCTATTTCGTGAACGTTTCGGCGGACAAGCTCGACCTCATTGTCGCCCTTGAATCCGATCGGATGCGGAACCTGCTCCTCGATCCCAAAGACTTCGAATCCGAGCGGCAGGTGGTCATGGAAGAGCGCCGCACCCGGACCGAGGACGACCCGGAGGGCTTCCTCGGGGAGGAGCTGTCGGCGATCGCCTTCGTCGCGCACCCGTACCGCTCGCCGATCGTCGGCTGGATGGAGGATCTCCGCGGGCTCACGGTGGAGGAGCTTCGAGCCTTCTACCGCACCTACTACGTCCCCAACAACGCTCTGGTGGCCGCCGCGGGCGATTTCAAGGCGCCCGAGCTCCTCGAGAAGATCCGCCGGGCCTTCGGCCCCATCCCGCGCGCCGCCGACCCGCCGCCCCTGACGGTGGCGGAGCCCAGGCAGAACGGCGAGCGCCGGGTGACGGTGAAGAAGGAGGCCCAGCTCCCGCTGGTCTTCATCGGCTACCCGGTGCCGAATTTCCGCTCGCCGGACGCACTGGCGCTGGAGCTGCTGTCCACGATCCTCTCGGAGGGGCGGAGCTCCCGGCTCTACCGCCGGCTCGTGTACGAGCAGCAGATCGCGCTGAACGCCGGCGGCGACTACTCCTACTTCTCCACGGACCCGAACCTCTTCTGGTTCTTTGCCACGGCGCTGCCCGGCCAGACCCCCGAGGCGCTGGAGCGCGCCCTGATGAAGGAGGTGGAGCGGCTCAAGACCGAGCCCGTCTCCGCCACCGAGCTCGAGCGCGCGAAGAACCAGATCGAGGCCTCCTTCGTCTTCCGGCAGGATTCGGTGTACAGCCGCGCCTCCCTCCTGGCCCGCTTCGAGCTCCTCGGCGGCTGGCGGCTCCGGGACGGGTTCGTCCCGGCGATCCGCGCGGTGACCGCCGCGGATCTCCAGCGGGTGGCCCGCGCCTACTTCCCCGACGAGCGGCGCAACGTGGGGGTCCTGCTGCCGATCCCGCCCGGGAGCGCTCCGAGGTCCTGAGCCCCGTGAGTCCCTCAACCCGATCCCGCCTCGCGCGCATCACGGCCGTGCTGCTCGTCGTGGCCGCGCTGGCCGTCGGCGGCCCCCTCGCGTCGCGGTTCCTCAACTCCCTCGGCGTCCCGACCATCCAGGTGACCGGCAACATGGAGGCGACGCAGGTGGACGTGAGCGCCAAGATCGCCGGCCGGATCCTCTCCCTGCGCGTCCGCGAAGGCGACCGGGTGACCGAGGGCCAGCTGCTCGTGCGCCTCGACGGCGCCGAGCTCAAGGCCGAAGTTGAGCGCGCGGAGGCCGCCCTCAAGAGTGCCGAGGCACAACTCCGCGACCTGCTGGCGGGCGCGCGCCGCCAAGAGATCGAGGAGGCCCGCGCCACCGTGGATCGGGCCCAGTCGCAGTTGAACGACCTGCTGGCCGGGTCGCGCCGGGAGGAGATCGAGCAGGCGCGGGAGGCCATGCGGAGCGCCGAAGCCACCCGGGTGTGGACCGAGCGCGATCTGAAGCGGGCCCAGGAATTGTTCGCCAAGGAGCTCATCGCCATGCAGGAAGTGGACCGGGCCCGGCAGGCATACGAGGTGGCGGTGGCCCAGGAGCGCTCGGCCCGGGCGAACCTCCAGATGGTGGAGGCCGGGCCGCGCCGCGACCAGATCGAGGCGGCCCGGGCCCAGCTCAAAGCCGTCCGCGATCATCTCGACCTCCTCCTGGCCGGGCCGCGCCCCTTCCAGGTCGAGGCGGCGCGCGGCCAGGTGAGCCAGGCCCGGGCGGCGCTGGACCTCGCCGGGAGCCGGCTGCGCGAGGCCGCCATCGTGTCTCCGATCAACGGCGTCGTCCTCCGGAAGAATCTCGAAGCGGGCGAGATGGCCAACTCCGGGGTGTCGATCCTCACGCTCGTGGATCCGACCGACCTCTGGCTCCGCGCCTACGTTCCCGAAACGGACATCGGGCGGATCAAAGTCGGGATGGCCGCGCGAATCACGATCGACGCGTACAAGGACCGGACCTTCAGCGGCAAGATCACGGAGATCGCCTCCGAGGCCGAGTTCACCCCGAAGAATGTCCAGACGAAGAAGGAGCGGGTCAACCTCGTCTTCCGGATCAAGATCGCCGTGGACAACCCCCAGGGGCTCCTCAAGCCGGGAATGCCCGCCGACGCCGACATCCTCCTCTAATGGACTACGCGGTCGTGACTGAGGGATTGACGCGGCGCTTCGGCAAGCTCGTCGCCGTGGACCATCTCGACCTCCACATCCGGACGGGCGAGCTCTACGGGTTCCTCGGCCCCAACGGCGCGGGAAAGTCCACCACCCTCCGCATGCTCTGCGGGATCCTCGAGCCTACCGAGGGGCAGGGCAGTGTGCTGGGCATCGACCTGATCCGCGAGCCCGAGCGGGTCAAGTCGTCGATCGGCTACATGTCCCAGAAGTTCTCCCTCTACGACGACCTGACGGCCGAGGAGAACCTGACGTTCTACGCCCGCGTCTATATGGTGCCGCGCCAGGATCGCGCCCGCCGGGTCGCCCAGATGGTCCGGCTGGCCGACCTGACCGGCCAGGAGACGAAGCGCGCCGCCTATCTCTCCGGTGGCTACCGCCAGCGGCTCGCCCTGGCGTGCGCCCTGGTCCACGGGCCGCGCCTGCTCTTCCTCGACGAGCCCACCGCCGGCGTCGATCCCGTGTCGCGCCGGAACTTCTGGGGGCTGATCCGGCGCCTCGTGGAGGAAGGGATCACCGCCGTCGTCACCACGCACTACATGGACGAGGCGGAGCTGTGCGACACGCTGGGCTTCATCTATCAGGGCCAGCTGATCGCCCAGGGCACCCCGGCCTCCATCAAGGGCGAGACGTTCCGGAAGCCGGTGGTCGAGATCGAGACCGACGATCTCCGGCGGGCCACCGACCTCCTGGCGGAATGGCCGGCCGTCGAGGACGTCACGCGGGTGGGGCTCCGCCTCCACCTCGTCCTCGCCGACGAACGGGGCGCCCCGGAGGAGGTCGTCGCCTACCTGAAGCGCCACGGCCTCGCCGTCGAATGGGCCCACGAGGTGGAGCCGTCGGTGGAGGACCTGTTCGTCTCCTTCGTGGACAAGGAGCGTAAGGCGCGGCTGCGCGAACAGCTCCGGGCGGTGTAGCAACGGCCCCTCACCCTGCCCAACTCAGATGCCCCTCACCTCTTCTCCTCTCCCCAGCGGGGAGAGGTAGGGTGAGGGGGTCGGAGAGGAGAAGGTGAGGGGGCCAGGGAGGGTTTCAGCAAATGGGATCCAGGCTGCTGGGCATGATCGGCAAGGAGTTCATCCACCTCCGCCGCGACCCGCTCGCGGTGACGCTGGCGCTGTTCGTGCCGGTCGCCATGCTCTTCATCTTCGGCTGGGCCATCAACACCGACGTCAAGCACATCCCCACCGCGGTCTTCGACCAGTCCGGAAGCGTGGAAGCGCGCACGCTGCTGGAATCCTTCGAGAACAGCCAGTACTTCACCATCCGCTACTGGGTCACGAGCCACGCCGAGCTCACCCGGCTGGTGGACGCCGGCCGGGCCAAGGTCGGCGTGGTGATCCCCCCCGACTACGCCAAGCGCCTCTCCCGCCAGGCGGCCGAGATCCAGGTGATCGTGGACGCCTCCGACCCGATGGTGGCGACCTCGGCGATCAGCTCCGCCAGCTCCCTCGGCGCCCAGCTTTCTCTCGGGGTTCTGACCCGGAACCTCGAGGGCACCCCGGGCGTGCGGCGGGAGCAGCCGCCGGTGGACTTCCGCGTGCGCGCCTGGTACAACCCCGACCTGGTGAGCGCGATCTTCATCGTCCCGGGGCTTATCGGGGCCCTGCTCATGCAGACGACGATCACCGCCATGGCGGTGACGGTGGTGCGCGAGCGCGAGAAGGGGACCCTTGAAGCCCTCATCGTCAGCCCCATCCGCCGCTGGGAGCTGATGCTGGGAAAGATCATCCCGAACCTTCTGGTGGCCTACGGCCAGATGACGATGGCGCTCCTCGTGGCGCACTTCGTCTTCGACGTGCCGATCCGGGGCAGCCTCGCGCTCCTCTACATCCTGTCGCTGGTCTACATGATGGGGACGCTGGGGATCGGGATCTTCATTTCCACCGCGGCCAAGACCGTGCCCCAGGCCATGCAGATGTCCTTCCTCACCTTCCTCCCATCGATCTACCTCTCCGGCCTCCTCTTTCCCATCGAGGGGATGCCCGAGGCCGCCCAGTACCTGGCGCACGTGATCCCCCTCACCTATTACCTCAGGATCGTGCGCGGCATTATTCTCAAGGGGGTCGGGCTCGACTTTCTGTGGCCCAGCCTCCTGCCGCTCCTGGCCTTCGGCGCGGTGGTCTTCACGCTGTCGGTGCTGCGCTTCAGGAAGTCGCTCGACTGATGCAACGGCTGGCTCTCGCGTGCCTGGCGGTCCTCGTCGCGCTTCCCGCCTTCGCAGCGGATTCGCTGGACGCCCGGCGCCAGGTGCTGCCCAACGGCGCGGTGCTCCTGGTGGCCGAGCGGCGGGCGATCCCTATCGTGGTGGTCCGCGTGTACCTTCCCGCGGGCTCGGCCTTCGATCCTCCCGACGCGCCGGGGCTCGCCAACCTCACCGCGGAGCTCCTCACCCGGGGGACCGCCCGGCGGAGCGGGCCCGCGCTCGACGAGGCCATCGAGTTCGTGGGAGGGAGCCTGGAGGCCTCCGCGGGCCGGGACGGCGTGACGGTGTCGCTGTCGGTCCTCAAGAAAGATCTGGGGCTCGGGCTCGACCTCCTGGCCGAGGTGCTGACCCAGCCGGCGTTCCCCGCCGACGAGCTGGCGCGGAAGGTGAAGGAAATCCAGGCGGCGATCCGCCGCTCGGAGGAGAGCCCGGAGAGCGTCGCGGCCCGCGCCCTGGGGGAGATCCTGTACGCCGGGCATCCCTATGGGCATCCCGTGCCCGGGACGATCGAGTCCGTCGAGAAGCTCACGCGCGAGCAGGTTCTGGGGTTTTATCGCGCCCACTATCGCCCCGGCGGCGCCATCCTGGTCGCCGCGGGCGACGTCAAGGCCGACGACGTCCGGCAAGAGCTCCTGCGCCGCCTGGCGGCATGGCAGCCCACCGCGGGCGCCCCGCCCCGACCGCCCCAGGCCCCCGCCGCGTCGCCGACGCGGACTCGGACTGTCAAGCGCGAGCTCACCCAGACCACGGTCTTCCTCGGTCGCCCGGCCATCGGCCACGGCCACCCCGATTACTACCCGCTCGTCGTGGCCAGCTACATCCTGGGGGGCGGCTCCGCCTCGCGCCTCTATACCCGCGTGCGCGAGGAGCGGGGGCTGGCCTACGACGTCTCCAGTCACCTCGCGGTGGGGCGCTACGGCGCGACGCTGCTCGTGAGCCTCCAGACGCGGACCGACGGCGCGGCCGAGGCGAGCCGTCTCGTTCGCGAGGAGATGGCGCGGATGGGCAGGGAGCCGGTGCCGGACGCCGAAGTGGCCAAGGCGAAGGCCTACCTGATCGGGAGCTTTCCCCTCCGGATGGACACGACGTCGAAGGTGGCGGGGCTGCTCCAGGGCGTGGAGGAGTACGGTCTCGGCCTGGACTATCCGGCGCGGTATCGCCGGGCGATCGAGAAGGTGACGGCCGCCGATGTCCAGCGGGTGGCGAGGCGGTACCTCGACCCCGTCGGCTATTCGTCCGTCACCGTGGGGAATGTGAGCCCCTAGCCCCCTCACCCCACTCATAATCCCCTCACCTTCATCCTCTCCCCCCCGAGGGGGAGAGGGCAGGGTGAGGGGGAGAGGAGAAGAGGTGAGGGGCATCTGAGTAGGGCAGGGTGAGGGGGGAGAGGAGAAGAAGCGAGAGGCGTGTTAGAATTGGCGCCACATGCGGCGCGGACTGCTGGTTTCCCTCATCTTCATGAGCTCGCTCCTCGGCGGCGCGCCCCTGTCCGCCGCGTCGTTCTCGCTCACCTCCCAGGAGATCCAGGCGGCGATCCGCTTCGGGCAGCGGGCTATCGTGAACGAGAAGTTCGACCGCGAGTGGAACCTGACCAGCGCGTCCGGGGAAACCCTCAAGGTCGTGACCCCCTTCTTCCGGCTTGCCCAGGCGGCCCGCAACGCCGCCTTCAAGAGCGGGACCCTCAAGCAGCGGGAGATCGACTCGCTCCTCAAGGAGCACCAGGGCCGGCTGGTGCTCTGGGCCGAGTTCCGAGGGACGCGCGAGGATTTTGCCCGCTGGTATCAGCCCGTGCTGGTGGTTCAGGGCAAGGCGGAGATCAAGCCGGACTTCGTCCAGAACGAGCGGACGGCCCTCCGCCAGGCGGACGGGCATTTTCTCTCGCGCTCGGTCTACGCCTTTCCGGCGAACGACCTGGACGGCAAGGGCCGCGTGACCCTCCTGGTCCGGGACAGCGACGATAAGGAAGTGGCCCGATTCGTGGTGGACCTTTCGGCAATGCGCTAAGGAGAGAGCCATGGTGACGAAAGAGCGGTTCCTGCAGGGGATGACCTTCCAGCAGTACCTGGATCAGATGGGGACCAACAAGGAAAAGTTCATGGAGTTCCTGCGCGAGGTCAAGATCCGGCCGGAGGACCGCGAGGCCCTCAAGAAGCTCGGCAAGAAACTCAACGTGCTGGTGATCACCGAGGACTGGTGCGGCGACGCCCTGTACAACGTCCCCGTCTTCGCCAAGCTGGTGGAAGGCAATCCCAACGTTGAAATGCGCGTCTTCCTGCGCGACAAGAACCCGGACCTCATGGATCAGTACCTGAACCAGGGGATCTACCGATCCATCCCGGTGTTCGCCTTCTTCGACGAGCACATGAACGAAATCGCCCGCTTCATCGAGCGGCCGCCCAAGGTCACGGAGGTCGTCGAGAAGAAGATGCTGGAGGTCCGGCGGGCCCTCCGGACCGAGCATCTGGAGGAATGGCGGCAGGCCGTGGTGGATGAGGTGCGCGGGCTCCTGAAGGCCTGAGCCTGCGGCGTCCGGTGACGGCCCACGGCTGGGTCGGGCTCCTCATCATCGGCGCGGCGGAGGCCCTGCTGTTCGCGGGAAGCGGCGCCGTCGGCGAGTGGTTCACGCCGGTCGTCTGGACCGGCTACATTCTGTTCGCCGATGCGCTGGTCCACGCCCGGACGGGGCAGTCGTACCTGACGACTCGCCGTGGCGAGCTCGCGTGGGTTGCCGTTGCTTCCGTCGGCGGCTGGTGGCTCTTCGAGCTCCACAACGCCCCGCGCTTCTGGCGGGGCGGGGCCGACCTCGAGGGGCTCTGGTGGCAGTACCACAACCTGGAGCCGAGCTTCCCCCTCCGCCTCGCGGGCTACACGTGGGCCTTCGCCACGATCTTCCCCGCCCTCTTTCTCACCGCCGAGGGTCTGCGCGCGTCCGTCTTCGCCCCCCTCGCCGGCCGGCGCCCATTTAGGCTCCCCCCGTGGGCACGCGCCGCGTCGATCTGGCTCGGGGCCGTCGCGGTGGCGCTCCCCCTGCTCGTGGTGTCCCGCTGGCTGGCGCCGCTGGTCTGGGTCGGGTACCTTCTCCTGCTGGAGCCGATCAACCATCGGCGCGGCGCCCCGTCCTGGCTCCGCGAGCTCGAGGCGGGCGACTACCGCACTCTGGCCGCGCTCGCCGGGAGCGGGCTCATCTGCGGGGCGCTGTGGGAGTTCTGGAACTTCTGGGCGCTGAGCCGGTGGACCTACACGGTCCCCTACGGAGGAGACTGGAAGATCTTCGAGATGCCCGTGCTGGGCTACCTGGGGTTCCCCCCATTCGCGCTGGAGGCGTTCGCCATGTATAATTTCCTCCGCTCACTGGTCCAGAAGGCACCCTCACCCTAACCCTCTCCCTCCCGGGGAGAGGGAAGCAACACGAGGAGGCGGCATGAAAGCGATCCGCGTCAAGGCTCTCGGCGGGCCCGAGGTGCTCACCCTGGAGGATATTCCCGATCCGAAGCCGGCGCCCGGCGAGGCGGTGGTGAAGCTCGAAGCGGCGGGGCTCAACTACATCGATGTGTACTACCGCACCGGCCTCTACAAGGCCCAGCTCCCCATCACGCTCGGCGTGGAAGGCGGGGGCGTCGTCACCGAGGTGGGCCCCAATGTGACGGAGGTGAAGGCGGGCGACCGGGTGGCCTATTCGGGGGTGCTGGGCTCCTACGCCCAGTTCGCCGCCGTCCCCGCGGCGCGGCTGGTGAAGCTCCCCGAGGGCCTGGACGGGAAGATGGGGGCGGCGGCCATGCTCCAGGGGATGACTGCCCACTACCTTTCCCACGCGACGTACCCGCTCAAGCCCGGCGACTGGTGCCTGGTCCACGCGGCCGCCGGCGGGGTGGGGCTCCTCCTCTGCCAGATGGCGAAGATGCGCGGCGCCCGTGTGATCGGCACGGTGTCCACCGAAGCCAAGGCCAAGCTCGCCCGCGCGGCCGGCGCCGACGAGGTCATCCTCTACACCACGCAGGACTTCGAGGCGGAGGTGAAGCGCATCACGGGCGGCGCGGGGGTCCCGGTGGTGTACGACTCGGTGGGCAAGACCACCTTCGACAAGAGCCTGAACTGCCTGGCCCCGCGCGGGGTGATGGCGCTCTACGGCCAGTCGAGCGGGCCCGTGCCGTCCTTGGATCCGGCCATCCTGAACCAGAAAGGCTCTCTCTTCCTCACGCGCCCGAGCCTCGTCCACCACACGGCCACGCGCCAGGAGCTGCTCCAGCGGTCCGGAGACGTGCTGGGATGGATCAAGGCCGGGAAGCTCAAGCTCAGGATCGACCTCACGCTGCCGCTGGCCCAGGCGGCGGACGCCCACCGCCAGCTCGAGGGGCGCCAGACCACCGGCAAAGTCTTACTTATACCCTGATGATGCCCGTATTCCTCTTCTCCTCTCCCCCTGGGGGGAGAGGTAGGGTGAGGGGGTGCCGATGAACGTCGCCCAGATGCTCGAGCGGTCGGCCTTCTACTTCCCGGATCGCCCGGCGCTCGCCTTCAAGGACCGGCGCTGGACCTACCGGGAGCTGGACCGGGACGCCTCGGCGCTGGCCTCGGGTCTGAAGGGGCTCGGCCTCAAGCCGGGGGAGCGCATCGGGCTGCACGTCCCGAACTGGCCCGAGTTCGTCCTGACGTACTACGCCGCCCAGAAGATCGGCGTGGTCCCCCTGTCGCTCAACGTCACCTACAAGGCGGACGAGATCGCCTACATCTGCCGGGACGGGGAAGTCGCCGCCGTCGTCACCGCCGATCCCGTGGCCGGAAACCTCCCGTCCCGGGGCGACCTGCCATCCGTCCGCCACCTGATCAATGTCGGCGCACCGCGCGAGGGAGCGGTTTCGTTCGCCGCCCTCACAGGCGACCCCGCGCTGCGGGCGCTGGACCTCGACCGGGAGGAGATGGCGGCGATCCTCTACACCTCCGCCACCACGGGCCGTCCCAAGGGCGTGATGCTGACCCACTCGAACGTCGTCTCCAACGTCTACGCGACGAGCCATCACCTCCGGATGACCCCCGAGGATCGCGGCCTCTGCGCGCTGCCGCTCTTCCACTGCTTCGGCCAGAACTTCATCATGAACGCCCTCGTCAACTCGGGCGGCACCCTCGTGCTCCAGGAGCGCTTCGTCCCGGAGGAGTTTCTGGGGGCGATCGGCCGGGAGCGCATCACCCTCCTCTACGCGGTCCCGACGATGTACATCCTGATCCTGGCGGGGGACACCAGCGCCCACGACTTCCGGTCGCTCCGGCTCTGCTTCTCGGCCGCGGCCATGCTCCCCGCCGACGTGGAACGCCGCTGGCACGAGCGCTACGGCCACTGGATCCACCAGGGGTACGGCCTCACCGAGTGCTCGCCCTTCGCGTCCTACAACCACGACACCCTCTTCCGCCCCGGCGCGGTGGGGACGCCCATCGAGAACGTGGAGATGAAGGTGGTGGACGAGCACGGGCGCGAGCTGCCCGACGGCGAGCTCGGCGAGATCCTGATCAAAGGGCCGAACGTGATGAAAGGCTACTTCCGGAATCCGGAGGCAACCGGCCAGACCGTCAGGGACGGCTGGCTCCACTCGGGAGACATCGGCTACCGCGACAAGGACGGCTACTACTACATCGCGGACCGCGTCAAGGACATGATCAACGTCTCGGGCTTCAAGGTCTTTCCGCGCGAGGTCGAGGAGATCCTCTTTCGCCACCCGGCCGTGAAGGAAGCGGCCGTGCTCGGGATGCCGGACCCGGTGAAGGGGGAGGCGGTCAAAGCCTTCGTGGTCCTCAAAGAGGGGCAAAGCGTGGACGCCGACGCCCTGAAGGCGCTCTGCCGGCAGAAGATCGCCTCGTACAAGGTTCCGGAGGCCGTCGAGTTCATCCCCGCGCTGCCGAAGAGCCCCACCGGCAAAATCCTGAAGAAGGATCTCCGGGGTCCGCGGTGAAGTGGCTCCTGATCGCCATTGGGGCGCTGGTCGTCCTGGCCGTCGCCCTGTTGCTGCTCGTTCCCTACCTCGTTGACCTGCCGCAGTTGAAGGCCTACGTCGCGCAGTCGGCCGCCCAGGCCCTGGGTCGCACGGTGAGGTTTTCGGACCTGTCGCTCTCCGTCCTGCCGCTGCCCGCCGTGGTCCTGAAGAATCTCGAGATCGCCGAGGATCCGCGGTTCGGGAACACGCCGTTTCTCAAAGTGGGAGAGGGGCGCTTCAGGCTGCGCCTCGGCCCGCTTCTGTCGCGGCGGGTCGAGTTTGCCGAGCTCACGCTGGAGCGGCCGCGCGTGGAGCTGATCCAGGATGCCTCGGGGCGGTGGAACGTGGCGAGTCTCGGCGCGGCCTCGGAGGGCGGCCCGGCAGCATCGAAGGGGACCGGGCGCGCTCCCGGGGCGGGGGCCGCCGCGCCGCTTCCCGTGATCTCGCGGCTTCGGATCGTTGACGGCGCCCTCCACTACCAGGTGCGGCCCGCCAAGGGCGCGCCCACCGACTACCGCGTGGAGGGAATGAAGCTCACCCTGGAAGGGCTCGGCAGCGGCGCGCCCGTGGGGATCGGGGGCCAGGCCCAGATCAACCCCGGCGCCGTGTCCATCAAGGTCGACGGCACGCTGAGCCCGCCTGCCGGCGCGGAGACGCTGACCGCGGCGCCCGTGAAGGGCGCCATCTCGCTCGAGGCCCAGGACATGGCCGCCCTGACGGGTTTTCTCCTCGGCCCCTCGCCGGCCCTGTCGGGCCCCGTCAAAGGCAAGCTCGCCCTCAGCGGGACCGTCGGCCGCCTCGCCCTTGCTGGCCAACTCGACTCCGCCCGCCTCACACTGACCGAGCGGCGGCCGGATTGCCCGGAGCCCCGGATACGGCGACTGACGCTCGAGACGGTCCGCTTCCCGCTCGATTACGATCCGCAGCGGCTTCAGAGCCGCCCGCTCGCGGCGCATCTGTCGGGGGGAAGCGTCACGCTCGCCCTCACCCTCGCGTTTCAGCCGGCCCCGCTCCTCTCCCTCAAGGAGATCACGATTAAGGCGCTCCCCCTCGCGCCGGTCCTGGTGGACTACCTCTGCCAGGGGTACGCGGTGAGCGGACCGCTGGATCTGACGGGGGAGCTCTCGGCGCGCCCGGCGAACGTCCTGGGCACGATGAACGGGCAGGGCCAGCTGAAGATCGGCGCCGGCAAGGTCGTGGGGCCGGCCGCCCTGGCGCTCATGGGAGGCGTGGCGAGGTTGGCTGGCGGTCTCTCCTCCGTCCTCAACGTGGACCTTCCGCTCTCGCTCTTCGCCTCCCCCCTCGACTTTGAGTCCATCACCGCCAGCTACCGGATCACGGACGGGCGCCTCACGACCCAGGACTTCCTCTACACGAGCGAGCGCATGCGGATGGCGGCGGTGGGGGAGTATGGGCTGGCGGACGGCAGGATGAATTTCGACGTCACCATGAAGCACGGCCGGAGCGAGATCAAGGCCAAGATGACCGGCACCTCCGCCTCGCCATCGATCCGCGTGCTGCCGGGGACCATCCTCCGGACCGATCCCGAGAAGCTCCCCGGGCGCCTCCAGAAGTTCCTCGAAGGTCTCGGAAAGTAGCACCCCCTAAGATTCCTGTCGCCCCAACTTTCAGGTAAATGGTATGGGATGATGTATTTGGACTCTTTTACTTCCTTCTCGGTTCCGCACATTCTGACGCCGTCACAAGACGCGTCTTCGGCGCCGAATTGAGGAAACTGATAGCGAGGTAGACGGACTTGTCTACAATCTCTACGGATTGACGGAAGAGGAGGTATCTATCGTGGAGGGAAGAGCGGGTGCCTCCCGAAACGAGGCACGCGGAGATGCTTCCTATGGGAACGCAACATCTGGGACGGCAAGATGTGTTCGGCCAGCGCAGGTGGCCGAGAAGCGGGCGCCGCCGGGGTTATCCGGATCGGGCTAATGCCGGATCCGCTGTTCGAGCTCGTCGATGCGGGCCTGGAGAGCGGTAACCTGGTGCTTCAGCTCCTCGAGGCCGCGCTCCAAAACCTCTCGCCGGCCAATGTCGTCGGCCAGCAGACCCTCGATCCGCCGAAGAGCCTGAACGATGGCATAGTACTCCTGCTCCAGCCTGTCGAGCCGTCGGTAGATTTCGTCGAAATGACCGAGGACCTCCCGGAACCTCTCGTCGATAGTGTCGAATCGCTGGTCGATCGTGTCAAAGCGCCGGTCGATGGCGAGGAACCGCTGATCAATGACGGTGAACTGGCGCCCGAGAAACTCGACGAGGCCTTGATAATCACTCGCAGTCATGGCCGGCCTTTACCTCTACCTGACCCGCCCCCCCCCTGTCAAGCGTCTCCATTCGGATACTTCAAAGCACGGTCTCGTCTAGGCGGAGCGAATCGCGGAGAAGCGACCGCCGCCGCGGATCGGCAGACTTGGGACCGTTAGCCCTGACGTCTACCTGTGTTACCATATCAAGTGTTCGGAGAGGCGGCCGCCGCCGCCGAGCTTGCTGTCCTGCAACGTGAGGAGGGGAAAGAGGGGGGGGCGATGAAAACTGTCGGTCAAGTGATGAAGAGCCCCGTCGTGACCGCCAAGGCGGGAGATACCCTGGCTGATCTCGTTACCCTCTCCAGGCAGCGCCACATGGGGCACTTTCCCGTCGTCGAGGGTGACAAGGTGATCGGGATCATTACCGACCGTTCCCTGCGGGAGGCCTCGACGCACCCGGCTGTCTACAACCTGCTGCTGGACCTGCTGGCTTCGCTCGACCGGGGGCTCGTGGAGCAGATCATGATCCGCGACGTCATCACCGCCGCCCCGGAGACTCCGGTGGTGGATGCGGTGAAACTGATGCGAGAGCACAGGATCGGCTGTCTTCCCGTCGTCAAAGACGGAAAGCTGGTGGGAATCGTGACCGCTTCCGATCTCCTCTGGGACTTGGCCACTCAGGAAGGGCAGAGGCAAGGATAGCTTTCCCTCATCCCCCGCGGGTGGCGGAGAAGCGGCCCCCGCCGAGCTTGCCGGCCTCCACGAGCCCGACGAAGAAGGCGTAGAGCTGATCGTACTCGTCGTAGCGCGCCTGGCCGAAGCGGGCCACCGTTTCGGCCTTGAGGCCCCGGTACATCTGAAGGCGCTCCCTCAGAATCCGGCGCCACCAGTCGCTCAGGTCTTCGACCTCGATGGCCCCGAAGCCCGCCCGGGTCAGGAGCCGCTTGTACCCCTCGAGGCTTTCGACGCCCGCGGCGGCCATCCACTCATTGAGCCGCCGGCGCTCGCCCGGCGAGAGCCTCGGCCCCGCGACCCAGTCGGTGAAGGCGAGCCGTCCTCCCGGAATCAGGACCCGCGCGCACTCGGCGAGAGCCCCGGCCTTGTCGGGAACGTGGAGGAGGGCTTCCTGGCTCAGGCAGGCGGTGAAGCTCGCCGTCCTGAAGGGGAGGCGCACGGCATCGCCTCCGACGAAGCTCACGCGGGTGTCGAGGATCTGGCCCTCGTTGATCGGGTGCCGGTCGTAGAAGTCCACGACCTGTCCGAGTTCCATGCGGAGAGTCTATCTCCGCGTCGCAGGCGGTGGAAGCCTTGAAGAACGACAGGGGCTGTGGCAGAATCCAGCCTATGACCGATCTCATCAAGGCCGGCCTGGAAGACGTCGTCATTTCCACTTCTGAGATCTGCTTCATCGACGGTCAGCAGGGACGGCTTCTCTATCGCGGCTACGACATCGACGACCTCGTCGTCCACTCCACGTTCGAGGAGGTCGTTTACCTCCTCTGGTACGGCGCCCTGCCGACCCGGAAGGAGCTCGACGCCCACGTCAAGGCTCTGGCCGCGTCGCGGCGGCTCCCCGCCCGCCTGATCGGGATCCTGAAAAATCTCCCTCGGAAGACGGTCCCCATGGAGGTCCTGCGCACGGGGGTCTCGGCGCTCTCCGCCTTCGATCCAGACGAGCGGGACAACTCCCGCGAGGCGACGCTCCGGAAGGCGATCCGCCTGGCGGCCCAGATGCCCACCCTCGTCGCCGCCTGGGAGCGGATCCGCCGGGGCAAGGAGCCCGTGGCCCCGAACCCGCGCCTTGGCCTGGCGGCCAACTTCCTCTACATGCTGTCGGGGCGGAAGCCCACCGAGCTCGAGGCGAAGACCTTCGACGTCGCCCTCATCCTCCACGCCGATCACGAGTACAACGCCTCCACCTTCGCCGCCCGCGTGACGGCCGCGACCCTCTCCGACCTGCACTCCGCGGTGACGTCGGCCATCGGTGCGCTCAAGGGGCCGCTCCACGGCGGCGCCAATGAGCAGGTCATGCTGATGGTGGATCAGATCAAGGAGCCGGCGCGGGCCGAGACCTGGATCCGGAAGGCCTTGGCGGACAAGGCGCGCATCATGGGGTTCGGCCACCGGGTATACCGCGTGGAGGATCCGCGGGCCAAGCACCTCCGGCGGCTGGCCGCCGAGCTCGGGCGACAGGCGGGGAACACGGCGTACGTGGGAATCCTCGATACCGTGGCGCGAGTCGTGACGGCGGAGAAGCACATCTACCCCAACGTGGATCTCTACTCGGGCGCCGCCTACGCCATCATGGGGATCCCCGCCGATCAGTTCACGCCGATCTTCGCCCTGAGCCGGATCGCGGGCTGGGCCGCCCACGTCCTGGAGCAGCACGCCCACAACCGGCTCATCCGGCCGCGGGCGGAGTACACCGGTCCGACGCAGGCGACGTACGTCCCCATCAGCCAGCGCTAGGCAGGCCCGATGAGCCGGGTGAGCCTGGTGATGGCGGTCTTCAACCAGCTCCCCCTGACCCGGGCGTGTCTCGAGAGCCTCCGGCCAACCACCGTCACCTTCGATCTCGTCGTGGTGGACAACGGCTCGACCGACGGCACCGCGGAGTTCCTCCGCGCATTCCCGTATCCCTTTCCCTTCCGCGCCCACCAGAACCAGGGAAATCTCGGTCTCATTCGCGCCCTGAACCAGGGGTGGCGGCTCGCCGGGGGCGAGTTCGTCTGCTTCCTGCACAACGACACCGAGATGCGGGACCCGCGCTGGCTCGAGCGGCTCGTCGCGGCGCTGCAGGGGGATCGCGGGGCCGGCCTCGCGGGCCTGTACGGGGCGAGGCGGGTGAGGCGCGACGGCCGGTACGTGGGGCGAACGATCGTGCACTGCCTGGCGGACGGGCCGGGGATGCGGGAGCCCGAGGTCGAGGTGGCGGCTGTGGACGGGGTGTGTCTCTTCCTCCGCCGGAGCCTGCTGGAGACGCTCGGCGGCTTCGACGAGGGGTACGGCTTCTTCCACGGCTACGACCGGGACCTGTCGTTCGCGGTGAGGGAGGCGGGAGGCCGGTGCGTCGTCGTGAACGCCCCTTTCATTCACCGGGGCGGGGGCACGCGAGGCTCCGTCGCCGCGGAGGGGCCGCTCGCCGATGATTTGGCGCGCCGGCGCGAGGCGCTGGCGCGTTTCGCGGCGAAGTGGCGGCACCGGCTGCCGTCGGACGTCAGGCGACCCGCTCAGCGTATCAGAGACTGGTTGAGCTCCCGACCCATCCGCAAGGGACGGGTGCCCGCAGAGGAGGCTCGCTCCGCTCGCGCTTGCGGTATTTCGGGCGAGGGCGGGCCGTGATCCCGTTCGTCAAGGGCCACGGCCTCGGCAACGACTACCTGGTCCTGGAAGGGAAGGACCTGGACTTTCCCCTGACCCCGCCCGCCATCCAGCGCCTTTGCCACCGGAACCTGGGGATCGGCTCCGACGGGATTCTTCTCCTGGTCGAGTCGGCCAACGCCGACTTCGGCCTCCGCATCTTCAACCCGGACGGCAGCGAGGCCGAAAAATCCGGCAACGGGCTCCGGATCTTCGCCAAGTACCTGTACGACCACGGCCGCACCACGAAGACGACCTTCACCGTCGAGACGAAGGGCGGGATCGTCGAGTGCCGGTGCCACCTGGCCGGCGGGCGGGTCGCTGCCGTGACCGTGGAGATGGGCCGGGCCACGTTCCGCGCCCCCGACATCCCGATGAACGGCCCCGACCGCGAGGTGGTGGGGGTACCGCTCCAGGTAGACGATAATTTTCTCAAAGTGACGGCCGTCTCCGTCGGGAACCCCCACTGCGTCGTCTTCACCGAGCGGCTGGACGAAGCGGAGGTCAAGCGCCTGGGCCCGCTCATCGAGCATCATCCGGCGTTCCCGAACCGGACCAATGTCCAGTTCGCCAAGGTGCTGGGCCGCAACCGGCTGCAGATCCTGATCTGGGAGCGGGGGGCCGGCTACACCCTCGCCTCGGGCTCCTCCTCCTGCGGGGCGGCCTCCGCGGCGGTGAAGAACGGGCTCTGCGACCACGGGCCTGTGACGGTGCTGATGCCGGGGGGGGAGCTGACGATCGACGTGCGCCCCGACTGGTCTCTGCGCCTGCAGGGGCCGGTGGAAGAGGTCTGCTCGGGGACCCTCAGCCCCGACCTCCTGGCCGCCCTCAAGTCCGGGGTCGCGCGTCACTGATTCGGGCTTGCCTCGACGCCGCGCCAGATGTGTGAGGCCCGTGCCGGATCCTCGAGGCTGAAGGTCTCGTAGTGACCCTGGCGCGCGCGGACCTCGATCCATGTCTCCAGCGCCGCAAAGGCGACGGCAGCCAGCAGCAGGGCCCCCATGCTGATCGAGAAGATCTCCTTCGGCACCATCGTTCCTCCCGACCGCGTCAAAGACGAGGCGATCCCGCGCCCGATGACGCCGCCGGCGGCCCCGGCGGCGAGGACCAGGATCAGGCCGGCAGCGATCTGGGGGGCGGTGGGCAGCCCGGCGCGGAGCGCCGGGAATTGGGCGAGGCTCCAGCCCGCGACGGTCGCGAACGCGAGGGCGAAGGCCAGGCTTCCGAGGAGCGACCGGCGGTGAGCGCCGATGAGACCGAGCGCGACGGCCGGCAG